>NZ_CP087591.1:314623-629247 GCF_015594925.2 Vibrio sp. VB16 | reverse complement strand
GGGCTAACTCGGTAAAAGAAGCAGTTGATGCCGGCGTTAAAGAAGGTCGATTGGTCTTTGCTGGCCCATCATTGATAGATGGTGGTGAAGAAGGTTTCTGGGTTCCAAAGTATATGGTTGAGCAATACCCCGAACTTAAAACCATCGAAGGTGTTAAAAAACACGCCGCATTATTTAAGCACCCAGAAAATAAAGATGTCAGTGGGTTTTATGGCTGTCCAGCCGGTTGGGGTTGCCAAATTTCAGCGTCGAATTTATTTACAGCACTAAAACTGGCTGATGCTAATTTTGAATTGATTGATCCAGGTTCTGCTGCTGGTCTTTCAGGGTCAATCGCAAAAAGTTACGAACGCAAAGAAGCTTGGTTTGGGTATTATTGGGCTCCGACTGCCATTCTCGGTAAATATGAAATGGTTAAAGTTGATTTCGGTGCAGAGGTCAATGAAGCTGAGTACTTTAGTTGCACAACAATTGAAGGTTGCGAATCGCCTAAAGTTACATCCTATCCTGCATCTCCTGTCTTCACTGTCACCTCAACAGAGTTTTCTAAAAAGAACCAACCGGTTATGGAGTATTTAGAAAAACGTGGATTTAAAAACTCTGATATGAACAAACTTCTAGCATGGATGGAACAAGAACAGGCAGATTCAGAAGATGCCATGTTCTACTTCTTTGAAAACTATCCGACGGTTTGGAAATCGTGGTTGTCTACGGAAGCGGCTGAGAAAGTAGCAGCAGCGCTGTAATTAGTTAATATTTAAAAATAAAAAGAGTAACTTGCTACAAGTTACTCTTTTCGCATTAAGGAATTAAAGATGGCTGATAGTAGCTGGTTGTACAGCTTTCCCGAAATGGAACGTTCAAGTCTTCGTGCAATACGAAAAACACTTGATGGTGCCTATAAAGAGTTTTCACGTGAATATGGCGATTTAATAGAGTCTATTTTTGACCCTTTGCTCTCCTTTCTTATTTGGTTTGAAAAGCTTTTATTAGGTACACCTTGGTGGATAGTACTTCTGCTCTGTACTGGTTTGGTTTATGTCGCGAGTCGTTCGGTTAAGCTTGCGGTCGCGTGCTTTGTTTCGCTATTGCTTATAGGCTACTTTGGTATGTGGGAGGATACGATGCGGACGCTTAGTATTATTACCGTATGTACCTTCTTGGCTATAGCCATCGGGATACCAATTGGTATCGCAATGGCCCGTTCAAATCGAGTGCAGTCTGTTGTGACACCAATGCTAGATATCATGCAAACTATGCCGGCTTTTGTATACCTAATTCCCGTTGTTATGCTACTTGGTATTGGTAAAATCCCGGGTTTAATCGCGGTTATTATTTACGCTATCCCTCCCGTAATACGCTTAACGAATTTAGGTATCCGTCTCGTTGACAAAGAGGTTCTCGAAGCCGCGACAGCGTTCGGATCTAGCCCATGGCAAAGGTTGACTGGGGTGCAATTACCCTTAGCCATGCCTACTATTATGGCGGGTATCAACCAAACTATCATGATGGCGCTGTCCATGGTTGTTATCGCATCGATGATAGGGGTAAAAGGATTGGGACAGCCGGTTCTAAAGTCGATAACCAATCAATACTTCACATTGGGTTTACTTAATGGCTTTGCTATTGTTGCCTTGGCGATTCTTTTTGACCGTGCATCACAAGCTTACGCAAAGCGTACTCAAGCCCATTTAGGAGACCAGAAGCATGACTGAGTCAGTAATTAAAATTTCTGGTCTGTACAAGATATTTGGCCCTAATCCCAAAAAAGTTCTCCCTATGATTGCGGAAGGCTTAAGTAAGGATGAAATATTAGAAAAGACGGGACACACTGTTGGACTTAAAGACATAAACCTGGAAATTAAGAAGGCTGAAATCTTCGTTATCATGGGTCTTTCTGGTTCAGGCAAATCGACGCTAATTCGCCATTTCAACCGACTAATCGATCCGACTGAAGGCAAGATAGTGGTGGAAGGCACAAATATCATGGAATTTGGCGTACATGAGCTACAGGAATTTCGCCGTCACAAAATGTCGATGGTTTTTCAACGCTTTGGTCTGTTCCCGCATAAAAAAGTGATCGCTAATGTTGCTTATGGGCTTGAAATTCAAAAAATTGATAAAGCAGAAAGGCTTGCGAAAGCAAGCGAATGGATAGAAACAGTAGGCTTGAAGGGATACGAAGAGCAATACCCTTCTCAACTCTCAGGTGGTCAACAACAACGTGTAGGTTTGGCAAGAGCACTCTGCACTGACGCAGAAATACTACTCATGGATGAAGCATTTTCCGCGCTTGATCCATTGATTAGAAGTGAGATGCAGGATCAACTAATTGATCTGCAAGAGACGTTACAAAAAACGATTATCTTCATCACCCATGACTTGGATGAAGCATTAAGGCTAGGTGATAGAATTGCCATTTTAAAAGATGGTGAGTTGGTTCAGCAAGGTACGCCAGATGAAATCTTACTTGAACCTGCAAACGATTATGTTGAAGCCTTTGTAAAGGACGTGAACAGAGCAAGAGCGTTGACTGTAGAGACGGTAATGCAACGCCCTGCGATGAGAATAACGGCCGCAACCATTGAAGGTGCGTTAGCTCAAATGAGGAAATCGACTCATGATTACGGCTATCACATCACCAAAGATGGTTTCCAAGGTATTATTACTGAGAAAGAGTTAGAGTCCGCGGTTTCATTAGAAACAAGTGGGGCTATTCATCCTGATATATATGAAGATGTTCCGACGGTCTCTCCCGAATCGGCTATTGAAGATGTGTTAACCGAGACAATCTCTTCTGATTACTCTTTGCCTGTTGTTGATAGTGAAGGTAACTTCAAAGGTTCTTTAGAGAAAGAATCGGTCGCTGAAATATTTTCTGAGAAATCAAGTACTGAGAAAGAATTAACAGCCACGGAAAAAGAATCAAGTAGTTAGCCTGAATTTAGAATCATCGATTTGTGTTTGTTGAATGAGGCATAATTTAAAAGGGAGTCGATTTATCGGCTCCCTTTTTAGTATCTAGCCTGACGTGTACTGATGTACTTAAGACTTTAATTCAATTTTTCAAAACGCTAACGTCTAGGATCTCCTTATCGACCAACTGCTCTAAAATAGAGGCGCATTTTGCCTTTAATGCATCTCTTATCAATCTTGCAGCAGGTGTAATAGATTGTCGACTCGGAAAGATAAGCCATAATTCTGTAGGATGAGGTTGATAATTTGTCATGACAGGAATGAGATTTCCCGCCAATAAGTCTTGAGACATATCTAGGCACGATTTGACCGCAAGTCCTTCGCCAGCGACACACCATCTACGGACTAAATCACCATCATTGGAGGCCCGATTTCCCTGCATCTTGACCTTATATTGTTGCTCCTTACGTAAGAACGTCCATTCGTCGTTCAGTACGTCATATAGTTGATAGAGAAGCCCGTTATGCTCTGATAGGTCATTGGGATGCATTGGGGTCCCATTTGCATCCAGATATCCTTGTGTGGCGCACAAGAGCCTAGGCGCATTACAGATTTTAAATCCATAGAGGTTGGCATCATCTGGAGAGCCATATCGAAGTGCAATATCGATGGCATCGCGATAAAAGTCAATATTGCTATCACTTATATTGGCTCTAAGTTGAACCTCGGGGTAGGTGTGCAAGAACTCATCCAACCATGGTACGACCAAATTACGACCTAAATCGGATGATAGAGCAATACGAAGTTCACCATCGACAATATCAAGATCGTCTTTCATGTTCTGTTTAGCCTGTTCTAGCATCAACAAAGCTTGTTCGCATTGAGGTATATATCGTTCACCTGCCGCAGAAAGCCTAAGCTGACGCGTGGTACGAATGAAAAGGTCGACGCCTAGAGAACGTTCGACACGTTTGACCGCAGCACTTGCTGTCGCCATTCGCATATCTAAATGTGATGCGGCGGCAGTAATGCTGCGAAATTCCGCTACTTTAAGAATAACTCTCAGATCTTCTAATAACATATTATCTAATGATTTTTGATAATGATTCAATTATACCGCTGTTTATTAGAGTGTAATCAAAGGTTACGATGAGCACAACTTAAAGAGAAAATAACCAAAACACGGAATCTAAATAGAGGAACATTTCATGGCCAAATTAACTATTGTCGCAAATATTTTCGCAAAAGCAGACCAAATCGATCGAGTAAAAGCAGAGCTGCTGAAGCTTATCGATATCACTCGTGCAGAGGAAGGTTGTATCAACTACGACTTGCATCAAGATAATGAGAATCCAGCACACTTTACCTTCTATGAAAACTGGGTTTCTCGCGAGCTTTGGCAAACTCACATGGGCAATACACATCTACAAGAATATATGGTCGCGACTGAGGGAGCAGTGGAAGAGTTTACTTTAAATGAGATGACTAGGGTCTGTTGAAAGGTCAACAGACCCTAGTATTGCTTTATTTGATTGCCTAGACTCAAGCTGTCCTCCCACTGTAAGGGCCAGATTTAGAATGAGTATTCATAACCAAACGGTTATTTTTGAAATATAAGTTGTTGGTTAATTTATAAGTTAATAAGAAGCGCTATTATACTTGAACCGAACTGAATGAATATTCTATCACTCGTCATTATGAGGATGTATAACACATGACAAAGCTGACAATTATTGCAAATATCGTTGCTAAATCAGACAAGATTGAACTGGTTAAAAGTGAATTATTGAAGTTGATTGAAACAACTCGCGCAGAAGAAGGGTGTATCAACTATGATTTGCACCAAGACAACGATAATCTGGCGCACTTTCAGTTTTTCGAGAACTGGGCGTCACGTGAGTTGTGGCAGGCTCATATGAGCAACCAGCATTTGATCGATTATGTAGCAGCAACGGAAGGCGCTGTAGAAGAATTCGTTGTCAATGAAATGACGCAAATAGCCTAACGAACTAACACGGTAATTAAAGAAATAAGGAAAGGCAGGCTAATGGCTTGCCTTTTTTTGTATAAGTTCAGACGTTTGATTTTACGAATAAATGTAGTAAGCCTAAAATGGTTGGCCTTATACTAGAGAAAATATCAAGAGTGGAGATTTAAATGGAAGCAGCAGTAGAGTGGGTAAATGACTTTACCTTTATCGGAAATTCCCAATCCGGTCATGCCATTGTAATGGATGGAAACGGAGGAGCATCTGCGCCAAGCCCAATGGAATTGGTGTTAATGGCGGCGGGCGGATGCAGTTCCGTAGATGTTGTCGATGGTCTCAAGTCTGCGGGTCAAAAAATAGATTCATGTATTGCCAAGCTGACAACAGAAAGACGAGATACGGCACCAAGAATATTTACCAGTGTCAACATTCACTTTGAAGTAAGTGGGCAGGGGCTTGATGCTGCTGTCGTAGAAAAAGTGACTCGGGATTCATTGCAGAAATACTGTTCTGTTTGCTTAATGTTAGGTGAAGGCGTAACCATGACTCATTCGTGGGAAGTGGTATAAAGAATTTGACGACTAGTGGCAATGTTAGGCTCCGTTATCCTGTTGTGTGAATACGTAAATGACGGTTCTTTAATCTCCTAATTGTTGTCTGATTGGGTTAAAAAATCTTTGCGTGCGTATTTACGCATCTAAAGCTAAATCCTAATTATACTGACAATAACGTCGTTTTTATCCGACCCAGAATTGACCGATAATACTGTCACTATCTCGTTGGCTAGGTTAGGATTAAATGGAAAACGATGAATCAAAGAGAACGTAATGGCATCATTGGGACGAACAACACCGCGTAAAAATAGCAAAGACGATGATCTGGAAAGAGGACCCAAATACGCTCTGTATGTGTGGTTACTTTTCTTTCTAGTGACTGCGGCTATAGGTATTTACGTTGCCATTAAAAGCTATAAAGAATATATCGATCCTATACGTGTCTATGGCCATTGGTCAGAGATTGGTGCGCCTAGTTGGTCAACGGATCAATTTATACTTACACCAGAAGGCGTCATGGTTGACAGCAGATATATAGCATCTACTTTCGAATTTGATGGCTCTATTGCTTCTTTTAACGCAGGTGGTGAACGATATGAATATAAGGTGTTTGGGGCCAATAATGAACGGCTAAAGCGTTTATCTGGTGGCGGGCATGTAGCGTCATTCATAAAACAAGGCTATGAACACACGCTCCCACAAGAAGATGGTATTGGACCTGCGAGACGTGTTTCGTTAGCCGAGCATTTTCAAAGCAAGAAATAACGTGGTTGTCCCTTGCGTTATCGAGCGATATGAAAGTTTAAGCGTAAATTAAACGGCATGGTTGAAAGTTGATGAGCGATAGACTGCCGAGTTTTTTCGATATCCGCTACGTTAATAGAACGGTTTTCCTGCGTATTGATATCAACATTGACTCGTAGCTCACGTCCTACTTTTGTTAAACCGGTCAGTTTTATTTGTTGAGTACCTTGTTTATCGACCTTGTTTATACCTTCATCAACCTGATTACGTATCTCTTCACTTGGCGGCATCATCAGTAACTCTCGCATTGAATCCTTTAGCATATCTAAAGGTACCTTGATAAAGTATACCGAAATGATACACATCATTAATGGATCCGCATATACTGCATATCTAGCGAACGACGTGTAGCTAATCGCCCAAGCAACAAGGAAACCAGCTGTGACACCAACACTCAGCAAGGTATCCATTTTCCATTGCATCGACTCCGCTTCAATTAATCCAGAAGAGAACGTTCTGCTACGATTTACTATATACCACCAGGCATAACCACAACCGACGACATTGATCACACCAAATAGTGTCGCAATGCTTGCGTCCATTTCTCTACCACCATTAAAAATAGCGATTACAGCAGAATATAATGAGACAACGACTACCGCTAATATGACAGAGGCTTTTACCGTGATTACAACCGGTTCTAAGATGGCTTTGCCAAATGGAAACTGTTTTTTTTCTGGTTTTTGGATGTACTTAGATACTGCCAGTGACAATAATGTTAACAGTAAGCTGACGGTTGAATACGCACCATCAAAAATAATCACGAGTGAGCCTGTTAATAATCCAAAGAACAGTCCTCCGACAGCGAATAGCGATGCTAAAAGGGCTGAGAAGATTAATACTCGATTTTCATTGTGATTAACTTGGGCACACATACAATATCCATATTATTACTGTTGGACAAGTTTTGGTCATATATGGAAGATGTTCAATGAGAAAATAGCAAACTGAAAGGACTTATGAATTTTTTAACTAAAAATGCCACTAATAACAATGGGTTAATGCTCTAATTTGGTGCCATTAAAGTTGACGCTGACTGATTGGTCCCAATTAATATGCTTAGAAGTCAAACAAGAAGTCACTTAATTTATCGGATAACCACGTCATACCGGGATGCTCAGACATTCCTGCGGCAGTCACCATGCAGAAATCTTCTTGAGTTAAACCGTATGTGTGTTTGATGACAGCAATTTGTTCACTTCTTAAAAGGTGACGAATTAGGGGTTCAGGTAATACCCCCCAAGCACCTTCTTTTAGGATCGTGTGGAGCATATAGTCAAAGCTTGAAAATCCAATATATTTCAGTGAGAAAGGTTGCAGTTCCGGGTTGTTTTTTTCATTTAGGTAGGCCATTGAAGCTTGCATTGTGTTTCGTAGATCTTGATCTGACACTCGGCGCATTTTACTCAAAGGGTGTCCCTTTTTGCATACAGACATCATGCGGATCTTACCTAAAGGTTGATAAACGAGTTTTGGGTCGTCTGTTCGTTCAAAGTCAACGCCAAAGGCATAGTCAACTTGCTTTGTTTCTACTAAGTTGGCTAAATCTCCGCTGGATGCCAAAACAATATTGAATGAAGTTGCTGGGTATTTGTTATTGAGTTTATGAGCGAGTTCCTGCCAAAACTCATCGGGTAAACCGTCATCGCGAGCAATCCATATTTCCGCGTTGAAGTCACCTGAAGCCTGACAGCATGTCTGCTTAATTCTTGAGAAGGTCGATAACAAGTTTTCACAATCTTTATAGATAGCCTTACCTGCCTCAGAAAGGGATAATTGGTTTCCTGTGCGAACAAAAAGAGAAATGTTTAATTCCTTTTCGAGTGCTTTAATTGCCATGCTCAAGCTGGTTCTATTGCACTCTAGTTGCCTCGCTGCTTCTGAAACAGAGCCTAGATCAGCAACACGACAAAACGCTTCTATATGTGAGATATTCATGTTTGCTCCTAGTTTCATGGCGTTAGGATAACGAAACTGGCTGAGATTGCCTAATTGAAAGCATCAAATCTGAATAAACATGAAAAGTTTAACAATTAGTCGTGAAGCTAAGCGACAATTTGTTTAACATGGGGTAGCGAAAATTAAGGACGTACAAACGGAGACCAAATGTCATACGATTGGGATAAACGCGCAAAAAAATGGGAAATGGAATCAACGACAGCTCGCTATGCAGAGAAGGCGTTCGAACAGTTAGATAACATTATTAATGTGACCAATTTACGAGTGTTTGATTTTGGCTGTGGTACAGGATTATTAAGTCAAAAGATCTCACCATTAGCAAAAGATATAGTGGCGCTTGATTCATCGGAAGCCATGATAGAAGAGCTAGACAAAAAAATGTTGCCAAACGTTGAACCCGTTGTTGACATCCTTTCTCGAGGGTTAATTGCTCAGCATCCGGCGTTTCGTGGGCAGTTTGATTGTGTCATTGCATCTTCAGTATGCGGATTTATAGATGATTTCGATGAGGCCGCGGAGTTAATTTACTCCTTACTCGAGGATGATGGTTTATTTATCCATTGGGATTGGTTAGCGGAAGACGAGAAAGACGGGTTAACAGAAAGTAAAGTTGAGCAAGTTTTAATTGATGCAGGCTTTGATACCGTTACAGTTTCTGTTCCTTTTGAGATAGAAACTGAGCAAGGTATATTGTCAGTTTTGATGGGTGTGGGTGAAAAATAATACTAGGTTATACTAAAAGGCTGTTAGCTATAACATTTATAGCGCATACGAATTGACCTCTTTTTGCAATTACTCCTATTATTGAAGCAAGGAATTAATTCTGTTTATCGATACTCTGATAGGATAGTGACGTTTATGAGTAATGAATCAAAAGAACATTTGCACGCGTTGCGAATGATTTTATTGGCTTTAGATGAGGTGGTAAAATCAGGTGGTGCACCTATGTATGAAGGTGATGATAGTGCGACAAACCCTGAGTCATTTAAAAAATTAGTGATGCAATTTGCTGGAAATAGAGTAAGTGAAGAGATTATGGATGAAGCATTGAAAATCCCATTGCAGGAGATTGCAGAAAGATTGATGGAGGCTTCAAAAAACAATCGCTAATAGAGTGAATTATTTTATAAAAGATCGCGTTGTGCGATCTTTTTTGTTTGTGGGCCATTGCTTTGTTGTTTAGCCATTGCGCTGAAATTCTACCGCAAACTACTCGCGCATCTAACTTGGGCTCTTAATTAAGTGGCGTTGGAGTATAAGACCACCGATATAAAAAACCGCCACTAAAAAGTGGCGGGTTAAAGATACAATTTAAAATACTACAATAAATCTAAGCATGAATGTTTTCAAACTCATAAAGGAAAACCCCCATGATTGATTACATAGATCCTAGCTCATTAGCCGTTAGCATCGCCGCTAATACTAACGCTGGAGTCACTTCAAATGGCATGTTGTGAATAGTTTCACCTTCTGCACAAGAAGCCTCAGCTACTTCCATAAGCTTATCGCGATTGATTTCAGTTACGCCCATATCTTTTAGATTTGTCGGTAGGCCTACCGATTTACAAAAATCCAATACTTCAGTGATTTCAGCCATTGCTGCATTTTCCAACACTAATTGAGTTAGAGTACCAAACGCCACTTTTTCACCGTGGTATAGGTGATGACACTCTTCTAGTTTTGTTAAGCCGTTGTGAATAGCATGCGCAGCCGCAAGGCCTGAACTTTCAAAGCCAATACCTGATAGATAAGTATTTGCCTCAATAATGTTTTCAACGGCGATGTTAGAGAGGTTTTGATCACAAGCGATTTTTGCTTTAAGACCATCTTCAATCAATGTTTCATAGCAAAGCTTTGCCAATGCTTGAGCTGCGCGTGTTGGTGCTCCCCCAGCCATTGTTGACTTACCAGAGATACCATTTGCACGTGCTTCAAAGTAGGTTGAAAGTGCATCACCCATACCTGACACAAGTAAACGAGTTGGTGCACCAGCAATAATTTGAGTGTCCATAATAACCATATTAGGGTTAGTTGGAATCATTAAGTATTCTGAAAATTCACCTTCAGGCGTATAGATAACAGCGAGTGCACTTGTTGGTGCATCTGTTGATGCGATAGTCGGAACGATTACAACCGTTTTCTTCAAATAGAACGCGATAGATTTAGCCGTATCAAGTGTTTTACCACCGCCAATACCAACAACGACATCGACACCTTTTTCGTTTGCGATTTCCATTAAACGTTCAATTTCAGGACGGCTACATTCACCTACAAATTCAGCCATGCTTAGTTCAATTCCCGCTTCTTCACAGCTTTTCGTTACGGTTGTACCGACTAGACCAGTTACAAAACCATCGGCAATAGCAAGAACCTTCGTACCTAGTGGTTTGACATAGTCACCAATACTTTCTAGTACGTTTGCGCCCTGAATATATTTGCTTGGTGAGATAATGATTTTGTCCATTTTAGAGACCTCTTTGAAATTTGGGTAGGGGGGTAATGTTCACTTCGCTATGAAAACAATATTTTGTATTATCAACAGTGATCCATCACGCATTTTGTGATTTTTTGTATGTTTTTGTTTGTTTGATTTTGAGTTATCTCACGTTAAACGTTTTCATTGTTGGAAATATTACAATTTCTGACATAGTCTAGCGCGTAATGTAATATTTATCCTTATTGCCCATATGTGCACAAATTTATCCAACAATCAGTGAAGTGAATGTGATGAAAAAATTAATTAATACAGTAGAAAACGTAGTGACTGAGCAAGTAGAAGGCCTTGTCCTTGCGAATCCCGCGCTTAAACTCGTGACGGATCCTTACTTTATTTACCATGAAAAAAGCCAAGGAAAAGTATCTTTGGTCTCTGGCGGTGGCAGCGGTCATGAACCGCTACATGCAGGGTTTATTGGTAAAGGTATGCTGACAGCTGCTTGTCCCGGTGCGGTTTTTACCTCTCCAACTCCAGATCAAATGATGGAGTGTGGTAAAGCGATTCCCAATGAAGAAGGCGTGCTTTATTTCGTCAAAAACTACACAGGTGACATTCTTAATTTTGAAATGGCAGTTGAAATGCTCCATATGGAAGGAATTAAAGTTGGTTCGGTTGTCATTGATGACGACGTGGCCGTAAAAGATTCGCTATATACTGCGGGTCGTCGTGGTGTTGCTGCAACGGTACTGATTGAAAAAATTGTCGGCGCGGCGGCGGAAGCAGGTAAAGATATTTCATATTGCGAAGCGTTAGCTACCCGTCTTAATAATCGTGCTCGTTCATTTGGCGTCGCCCTGTCTGCTTGTATTGTGCCAGCAAATGGTAAGCCTTCTTTTATACTTGCTGATGATGAAATTGAATTTGGTGTGGGTATCCATGGTGAGCCAGGCATTGAACGTCGCACATACAAAGATGTTGATACAACGACAACAGAGATGCTTGAAGAGCTTCTCGCGTCAGACACATATTCTCGCACGCTAAAAACGTGGGATCGTGAAAACGGTGACTGGATAGAAACAGTGCAATCAACAGAAGCCTATAAAAAAGGTGATGACTTAATCGTGCTCGTTAATGGCCTTGGTGGTACGCCGGAATCTGAACTATTCGGTGCTTATCGTAAGGTTCACACAGAGTTAGAAGCGGCAGGCTTTACAGTCGCTCGCACTTTAGTGGGTAACTATTGTACTTCTCTAAATATGGAAGGCTTCTCAATTACATTGATGAAAGCAGATGCTGAAACATTAGAATTATGGGACGCTCCGGTCGATGCTCCTTCACTACGTTGGGGTTGTTAATATGTCTGAGATCACTAAAGCACAAATCGTTACTTGGCTAACAAATTGTAGCGGTATCTATTCTGAAAACCGTGACATGTTAACTGAACTGGATGCCGCTATTGGAGATGCAGATCATGGCCTAAATATGGAACGAGGATTTGGTGAAGTTGCGGCTAAACTTCCAGCGGTTGCTGATAAAGATCTAGCGACAATTTTCAAGACCACTGGTATGTCGCTTCTTTCTAAAGTAGGTGGCGCTTCAGGTCCTCTTTATGGCACGTTTTTCATCCGTGCAGCGACAAAGTCTGCTGGTAAAGAGAGCTTAACATTAGCCGAATTTATTGAAGCACTTCAAGCTGGTGTCGATGGTGTTGTTGGCCGTGGTAAAGCAAATCCTGGTGACAAAACGATGTGCGATGCATGGTGGGAAATCATCACGGCGGGAAAAATTGCGTCTGAAACGGGGGCGAAAGTTGGTGGTGCACTCACCAGTATGGCTGATGCCGCTGTTAAGGGCGTTGAAAAAACAATCCCTATGCAAGCCAAAAAAGGTCGTGCAAGCTACTTGGGTGAACGGAGTATTGGCCACCCAGATCCAGGAGCAACATCGACTAAGTTGATGATTGAAACGCTAAATAAAGTCGTCAATGAGGCATAAATAATGGTAGGTATCGTTGTTGTATCACACAGCGAATTGCTCGCGAACGGTGTTGTTGAGCTAGCAAATCAAATGACTCAAGGTCGTTGCAAAATAGCGGCGGCTGGCGGTATTGACGACCCTGAGAATCCGATAGGTACTGATACTATTCGTATCATGATGGCTATCGAAGAGGTGTACGACGATAGCGGCGTTGTGGTGATGATGGATATGGGGTCAGCCCTTTTGAGCACAGAAACAGCATTAGAGCTAATTGACCCTGATATGGTGCCGAATATTGCTCTGTGTTCCGCTCCGATTGTTGAGGGTACGATGGCAGCGTCAGTGGCAGCATCGGCGGACTTGCCAATGTCGGCAGTATTGGAAGAAGCGGCAGGTTCTTTATCTGCGAAACGTGAACATTTAGGTGAGGTGGAACAAAATATCTCATCTGCGACAGATGTTGAAGTATCAGAAGACGCTCTCGAGTTTTGTTGGACGGTATTGAATCCACATGGTTTACATGCACGCCCAGCGGCGGCCATTGTGGGCTTATTGGCAAAGTTTGACGCTAATATTCTATTAGAAAAAGCAGATAAGAAAGTGAATGCGAAGAGCCTCAATTCCATCGCGAAACTTGGTGTCAAACGTAACGATAATATTCGAATTCTGGCGTCAGGTAACGATGCCGAAAAAGCGATAACCTCATTTGAAGCACTCGCAAATAGCCATTTTGGCGAGTCTATTGCGCAGATGAAAGTCGTTGCGCTAGACGAAGACAAACCAACAGTGGCAAAAGTTGACGGTGCTATCTCTGGTATTTCCGTATGCGACGGGATTGCAATTGGTCAGATTCTTGGTCGTGAAAGTGCAATGCCTGAAATACCGCAACGTGACTTCACATCTGAAGCGGATGAACTAGCTAGGTTCGCTCAAGCCGTGGCAAGCGTGTCTGCATCACTCAAGAAACAAGAAGAAGACGCAGAGAAAACACTTGGTAAAGCGCATGCCGATATTTTTGGTGCTCATGGCATGATGATCACGGATCCTGAACTGTTAGAGATGGTTCAAGAAGAGATTAAGTTAGGGAGCATCGCTGAAGCGGCTCTGATGAAAGTGATGACGATACAAGCGGCAGAATATGCTCAGTCTGAAAGTGAGTACATGCGCGAGCGCGAAGCGGATGTATGGGATGTCGCAAAGCAGACAATGTATTCGTTTGACGGTGCAGAAGCGGAGACCATTGAACTAGTGGACAATTGCATTATTGTCGCAAGTGACTTGTCGCCAGCCCAGACTGCACAGCTTGATCCGACGAAGGTTGTTGGTATCTGTCTTGAGGCAGGTGGCAGGACTTCGCACAGCGCAATTATAGCTCGTGCAATGGGTATTCCCTGCATCGTGAAAGCAGAAGGAATTCTTACTTCCACCATCAGTGGACAAGAGGTTATTCTTGATGGAAAACGCGGTCATTTATGGCTTTCACCAGATGCAGAGAAGGCTTCATTTCTAATTGAAGAACGTAATGCTTGGATCGCCGATACCGTTGCTAAGAAAGAACAGGCGTCGAAACCTGCTATCACAGTCGATGGATTAAAAGTTGATGTTCACGCGAATATCGGTGGGCTGCAAGATGTGAAGGCAGCGCTAGCGTCAGGAGCGGAAGGTGTTGGACTACTTCGCACAGAGTTTGTATTTCAGTCGAGCAAAACATTGCCTACTGAAGAAGAACAATATGAAATCTATCGTGATATAGCGGTTGCTTTGGAGCATCGACCATTAACTATTCGTAGTTTAGATGTTGGCGGAGACAAACCCTTGCCTTCCTATCATATGGCTCAAGAAGAGAACCCATTCCTAGGGTTACGAGGTGTTCGTTTGTGTTTGACGGATAGCGAACTGTTCAAACCGCAGTTAAAAGCGGTATTGCGTGCAGCGAAAGATAACACGAACGTTCAATTAATGATTCCAATGATAGCGGAAGTAGAAGAACTTCAAGCGGTTAAGTCACTTATTGCAGATTGTCGTGATGAATTGAATCTGCCGGAAATCCTATACCCAATGAAAGTGGGTATTATGATTGAGGTGCCAGCAGCGGTACTTAATGCGGACGAACTTGCTAAAGAGGCGGATTTTTTCAGTATCGGTACCAATGACTTAACTCAATACGTTATGGCCGCTGACCGTGGAAATACAGCTGTTTCTGATTTAGTCGATTATAAAAAATCAGCTGTAATTTCAGCAATTCAAATGACCTGTATTGCCGCCAAAGCAAATGGTATTCCAGTTAGCATGTGTGGTGAGATGGCTGGGGATACTGAAATGTCTGAGTTATTGATTAAGTTGGGTGTACATAAGTTAAGTGCGAGCTCGTCACTTATTCCTAATGTGAAAGCTAAAGTTCGTGAAATCAGCTATCAGTAAGTGTAAGTAACGAAACAGAAAACGGATTTAGTTGAACGCTAAGTCCGTTTTTTTTTATTCATTGTGAATGGTAAGCTACCAGTTTCGGAACGACAACAGATTAGAATATCTAACGTTATTGTTTGTCTGTGAATGCGATTTAATGGTCAGGGGCGTTACTTTTTTGTCCGTTAATTCTATTTGAAGCCAATTAAAAACCTCTCTCCAAAGTGGTGTATCTAAATCGACATCCAAGATGGTCTTCTTCTGAAATGGTTCTTGATAAAGATAGGAGTCGCTCATTAGACCCAAGGTTTGATATTGTCGAAAATGATCAAGTAGACTCCTGACCTGTTCAACCTGAGGGTTACCTTCGGTGCAACGATTAATTACGAAGCCCACCTTGACTTCTTTCTTGATTAAAGCCAGATTTTTCAATATTTTTTCAATAAGGGGAAGAGTGGCATGGAGATCGATTGGTGAAGGTTGAATAGGAACAACCACATAATCTGCTAGCATTAAATATTTTTTTATATGGTTATCATCAAAGTTAGCGGGTGAGTCAATGAGAGTAAAGTCGCAATTTCTATCTACCTTTATTGATGAAGCAATATCTGAATAACTGCGGAAACTAATATTTAATTGCTGAGATTCAATCTGTTTTATCTCTTTTGCCCAAGAATGGGAAGAACTCTGTTTATCACTATCAATGATTTCAACACAATGCTGAGCCATACATAATTTTGAAGCGAGATTCACCGTAAAAGTTGACTTGCCAACGCCACCTTTTAGATTTAGCACGAGTATTTTTTTTGATTTCGCATGTGTAATGCTGATTTTTTTTCGAAGCATTCGACATTCCCGAGATATTTATTTTTATTTCGATAGACGACTTTATCAAAATATCTGTATACCAAAAATAGCATAAGTATAGAAAAATAAAAAATAGAATGGCGAGTATGGTGCGGCTTATAAATAAGGGTTTGTAAGGGTGTTTGAATTTTAATTTTGTGAAGACAGTTAACTACTAGTCAAAGACATAAAAACGTAACTTAATTACAGTGTGAATTATTTGTTTATCACCCTATCCATGTGAGAATAGAGCCATTCATACACAACTACAAATTTGGAGTTGTGATCACTTCTTGGACAATAAGAACGCCTTTTGTGTTCAACCGATTTAAACAACTAAAGTGCTTTGAGCACCTTAGTAGCTTAAGCAATCCAAGTTAGGCTTGTTAATAATACAATGGTAGAAGTCACAGCAAACATAGTGAAAATAGCTGCAATCTCATGTAATACAGATACTATTTTGTTGCTTACTTTTGGTGCTTCGATTTGTGAAGTTAATATTGAGCTCATGTCGTTTTCCTTGTTATTGATTATCAGATGACGGTCACATTATCGGCATTTATGTGACCTACGTCAACCTTTAGTTGGTAATTAAATTACAATAATGACTTGTCGCTTACGAAATGAGTTTGGTCAGGTGATTTTAATTCTTTAAAAACAATATGTTAATAAAATATTAATAGTATGTTTCGATAAAATGATTTTGATCTGAAGTTACCAAAAGTGTGGAGTTGAGCTTGACTACATTATTAATAGTGGACAATATGCATATAAAATAAAACATAAAGAAATACCGAGGATTCCATGATTACTTTACACCACTTAGTTAGATCACGTTCAAAAAGAATTATATGGCTATTAGAAGAACTAAAAGTACCTTATGAAATCAAGGCGTATCAAAGAGATACAGTCACTCAACTTGCGCCACCTGAACTGCGTGCGGTGCACCCTCTGGGTAAATCTCCGGTGATCGAAGAAGACGGTAAGGTCTTGGCTGAATCAGGAGCCATCACGGAATATTTAGCACAACGCTTCGCAAGCGAAACATTGGTTCCTGCTCATGGATCCGAAGAATACCCGCTTTATTTGCAATGGCTGCATTTTGCAGAGAGTTCGGCAGCGTTGCCTCTGTTAATGCATTATTTCTTGAAAGTTGATGGTTCAGAAACACGGTTTGTTTCTGATTATAGTCAAAATGAGATTAAACTCATTCTGGGTTATATGGATACGCACTTATCTCATAATACTTGGTTAGTTGGCGACCAATTTACGGCTGCAGATATATTAATGTCATTTATTGTAGAAATGGCGGCGGGATTAGGTTTCCTTGGTGACTATCCTAAGCTGTCAGAATATCTTGCTGCGTTAAATGAAATGCCTGCCGCGCAGAGAGCCGCTACTTTAGAGCAACAGTACGATGAAAGTGCGGCTTAATCTACTTTGTAACTAGGTTTATTTGAGATCTCTGAACGCTCTTGACCCAATGGAAACCATCTTAATGGCCCATTTGATTCACGAGCGTTTTCTTCACTACATATCATGTCGTTTTCTCCAACCTGCAAAACCGCACCAAGCGAGTATGCTTTGTCTTGGTAATAGCAGACTCGTTTAGCTATTGCATTGTTACTACTCCCCACAATGATGGCTTTACCAGGAGTAGAAATTGTATTTGCATAACCAACTGTCGATAGTAGACCTAACATTAACCAATGTTTATTCATTTAATCTCCCTGTTATGACCTTTATCGTAAGGTAAATAACTTTGGTTCGTAATCAATGTAAAGTTATCACAGTTTTTGATTTTAACCAGACATGAGTGCTTATCTTCTTAATTGGCTCATTTAGGTGCTTTGAGCTACTCCAATTTTAAAACGTAAACTAAGTAGCCCCTTTAAATTCGCAAAACTTGCGCCTTTCTTCGTTACACCATGATTTCGTATCGAGCTCGTATTTTTCTATAGACGTAAATTTAGAGTGATATTGATCAAATAATCATGCACAAAACACGGGGATACATATTATTTACGTGATCTTCGTTGCGTAAATACAGCTTGATTTTAGAATATTAATGCATTCAGACCATGAGTAGAGGATATTGAGTATTAGTACGCCATACGGGTGTGTGTTTTTTGATAAAATCAAACAGTTTTAACAGTACTCTAGAATAATAACTGCTTCTATGGATATGGTCGCAACATAATTTTCTGTACATTTTGCTATCTCTCAGGACATGGAATTTGAGAATGGCGTGGAGAACGTCGATGCTAAGCCATAAATTAAGCAACCTACTCAAACTTTATCGAATTGCCAATCGAATTGAAAATTTGAATACCATCTCTCATTGCTCAAATGAATTTCAGAAAGTGTTAATTAAGATAGATGGGCAAAAAATAGATCCGGCCGCTCGGATTTACTTGAAAGATCTGACTACCGTGCACCAAGCGTGTAATGACATCGTTAAAAGAAAAATGGTGAATGTAGAGGCCGCATAACAACGGTTTCGATGGCGGTTTTTAGACAATTGACTTATTATTGGTCAACTCAATATTAGATAGTAATTTTATATGTCGCCTCATTCTCCAATCCAAGGTGCTAGCTGGATGTTAACCGCTGGCTTAGCCTTTGCTGTAGTTAATAGCCTCGCTCAATATGTTAGTATCAATTTCTCGCTTCCGTCTACCTCTGTTGCTTTGATTCAATATGGTGTTGCGCTTGTCGTCATTCTCCCCTACCTAAAGACACTCGGTATAAAAAAATCGTTAACAACAATGAATTTGAAGATGCATATCTTCAGGGTGTTGTTGTCTGTTATCGGTATTCAATTATGGATGTGGGCGTTAGCTTATCCTGTTCCGATTTGGCAAGGCATCGCTCTCTTAATGACATCACCGCTTTTCGCTACGATTGGTTCAGGTTTATTTCTTAAAGAAAAAGTAGGGTTTGCCCGTTGGGGAGCGACCTTAGCAGGCTTTGTCGGCGCCATGATTATTTTGGAACCTTGGGGGGACAATTTCAATATTGCTTCTTTATTGCCTATCGGTGCTGCATTTTTTTGGGCATGTTATTCGTTGATGGTGAAAAAGCTCTCTTCTGACGATTCTCCATCGACAATGGTGGTTTACCTTCTGTTGTTTATTACGCCCTTTAATCTGCTTTTAGCGTTACCAGATTGGACGATGCCCACAACGTCAATTACCTGGGTCTTTTTACTTGGTGCTGGCGCTATGACCGCGTTGGCACAGTGGGCGATTGTAAAAGCCTATGCGGTGGCAGATGCATCATTTGTCCAACCTTTCGACAATGCAAAGCTGCCACTGAATGTACTGTTAGGATGGATGGTTTTTGGTTGGGTTCCACCAGGTCGGTTATGGCTAGGCGCTGCGATTATTATTGCAGCAGTCGCATTTATCACACATTGGGAAAGCAGTGGCAAACGAGTATTGAGTGAAGCACGTTAAGTCTATTGGTTAATTAGTCTTTATACGCTCGATTCTTTCATACTCATATTCTTTATATGGTTTACTTAAGCTGTCTAGGCACCTTTGGTAGACCGCACTGCTCTGACGGCTACAAGTGCTTTTTTGTTGCGCGTGAATGGAGTCATACATTTGCTGCTTTGAGCATCCAACAAGAAAACCAATAGTGCCGATCAAAAGCGTTATCCTATTGCACTTTTGTCTCCGCTTTCCTTAAAACTGAAATTGGCGATTTCGTATCGTCTTAACCCTTTTAGATAGCGTGAGTTATGCTTTATTAGGCCACCCTTAATGTCCATGATCCTTATCTTAAGCTAGTTATTGGATGATTTAACGTACGTAACTTTTTCATGTGGTGTTGGAACTTCAAACCATTGCCAGAACATCTGGAGCATTTCAGGTGTCATTTCGTAGGCTTTTTCTAAGCGGTCTGCATTGCGTTTATAGGCTCTTTGGCTACAAATTTCGAAACTAGAATCTAAATAAATTAACTCAAAATCGAATCCATGAGACTGTGCCCATTGGGTTATTTTTGTTCGTTCTAATTGGTTCCAAAAGCCAAAGTCAAATATAACCGAGGTGTTCAGTTGCATCATCTGTATTGCTGACGATTTAAAGAGCTCGGTTAATGTGTCCATACGCTCATCGAATAACTCTCTAGGCATGTGTTCACCGAATAACGGTATCATCCATTCGTCGATAGAAAAACGGAATGCCGAGTGGGTATTTGCCAATTGTTTTGCATAAGTAGTTTTACCTGAACCGATGAAACCACAGATAAAGTAGATTTTGGCCATGTTTAGAGTGTTCCTTGCACCATTCTAATTCAATATTTTACGTTCTAATTCTTGCCATATGATAGACGCTGACAAATTCGCCCTTTCTAAACGCATAATCTTTTGACTCACCCTCAATGACAAAGCCAAATTTTTTATATAGTGCAATGGCAGATGCATTGTCGATAAAGACGGTAAGCTCTAGTCTTTTTAGATTTAACCAGTTGTCGGCTAATTCAATCATGGCTGATATAAGAGCAGTGCCAATACCTTTGCCTTGTTGTTCATCTTTCACCCCCATACCAAAAGAGCCAGCATGTCGGCGTCTTAAATTAGCAAAAATCTCGAACCCGAGGTTACCGACTATTTCGCCATCGATCTCAGCAACAAAGCTGTAAATATTATCCGGTTTATTAGCGATTCTCGATTCCCACACAGCACCGTCAGGAAAAGGGAGCTGTAAGGTGTTTGAGTAGGCATTTTCACATTGGTAAACTTGCGTAATACCTTGTGCATCTTTTGCCTCACTATGACGCACAATAATCTTTTTCTTATCCATGGATAGTTCTCTCTAGCGACGGTTTACTTTTAACAGGTCGAGTTCTACAGGTTCTTGTATGCGTCTGGCTTGTGAATCTGCATCAACATCTCAGGGCTATTCAATGGCTCAAAACCGAATTGCTGGTAGAGGCCGTGTGCATCTTTGGTCGCTAACATCATTCGTCTTAGCCCTTGAAGTTGAGGATGGTTAATAATTTCCGAAATCAACCATTTGCTTAGTCCTTTTTGTCTATGATTTTCCAGAATAAAAACATCGGCTAGATAAGCAAAAGTGGCTTTGTCTGTAATTAGGCGAGCAAAGCCAACCTGATTGTTCTCGGAATCAAAAAGTGCAAAGCAAAAAGCATTTTCAATGGCTTTTTTCATGGTTGCTTTCGGGATGCCTTTGGCCCAATAGCTCGTAGAAATGAATGTATAGATCACATCGAAATCCATTTCACGTGTCTCTGTGCTAATTCGATAGCCGTCCATTACTTATCCTTAACTCTTTGTCTACGTGCCTATTTTTATTTATAAGCTTGCGTTTACCTCAAATATACTTTTATTGAGAAAAAGTGCAATTAATAGCTTGTATAGGCATTCGTATACCGACTTTATCTTTACCAATTATAGACATACCTTTACCTTCCTTGACGGACTCTTTACTTAAGGTTGTTTAATATGAGTACATCTCATGAGGGGATGAAATTAAAAAAGGCTAGATTATGAAAACATTATTAACGATTGCTATGACTGGTTTGGTATTAAGTACGTCTGTTTTTGCGGGTACCAATTTGTTAAAAAGTGAGACAGAATTTCGTTCTGAAGGCTATGCGACTCAAGCTCAAGCTTATGAAGCGGGCTTTGATATTGCGGATGAGTTGAAAGCGGCGTCAAACTCACAGCTTAAATTTCAGCTTCCAACCACACTAAATGGTCAGATTCAGAAGGTAGCAATTGAAGAGGTAGAAGTTAGTCTAGAGGAATTTTCAGCTCGACGTGGCGAAGTACAATACCGAGCTGTAGTTGATGTTGATTACTCTTACACAGTGAAAGAGAGCAACAATAGTTAACGGTATAGATGCCGAACAATACGGCTAACGTATTAAAACAGCTCGACTCAATGATGGGGGACGGTCCCGACCATTGAATCGAGCTATCTGTTTTTATTCCGCAAGGCATATTTTTAGATTATCTTGTTTTGAATCAATTCATGGTTGATGTAAAAAAGACATCATACGTATCCAGAAAAAATAATCATCTGAGATATTAATGAAGCCATCCCTAGATACAGTGCTTTTACAGATAGCACTTGACCTAAGCTCCTCATTACCCAAAGGACAGCACTATCAAAAACTGATAGATTCGGTAAATCAGGTGCTTCCTTGCGATGCTAGTGCACTGTTCATATTGGATAAAAAAGGTTTTCTTATCCCGGTAGCAGTCAGTGGTTTATCCAGGTCCGTTTTGGGTCGAAAATTTTTCCCGCAAAATCATCCACGCTTAGAGCAGATCCTCACGAATAAAAAACCAACTCGATTTAGCGCATCGTCTAATTTGCCTGATCCATTTGATGGTCTACTTTTGGCAACACCAGATGAACATATTGATGTCCATGATTGCATGGGATGTAGTCTGTATGTTGAAGATAAATTGGTCGGTATATTGACATTAGATGCTTTGGAAGTCGGCGCATTCGAGAAGATAGACACTATTACTATCGAGACCTTTGCGGCCCTAGCCGCCGCGACGATGAGAAATATAGCGTTATTTGAAACACTGCAAGAATCCAATCGTCAGCAAAAATCGATAAACCAACAACTTATTGAGCAAGCAAGAGACAAGCAAGGTAAGTTGGTGGGAGTGAGCCCACAGATGAATTATCTGAAAAACAGTATCTCTATGGTTGCAAGGTCAAATTATGCCGTATTAATTTCTGGTGAAACAGGCACAGGCAAAGAGCTTGTCGCCCATGGTGTACACGATCAATCAGAACGCCGCGATAAACCAATGATCTATGTAAATTGTGCTGCGTTACCAGAATCTATTGCGGAAAGTGAGTTGTTTGGTCACGTGAAAGGTGCATTTACAGGGGCGACAAGTAACCGAGCAGGAAAATTTGAATTGGCTGATGGCGGCACACTCTTTCTTGATGAAATAGGGGAGTTAGCCATTCATCTGCAAGCTAAATTGCTTAGGGTTATTCAACAAGGTGAGGTTCAAAGAGTCGGTGCCGACAAAAATAGTTTTGTAGACGTGCGGATTATCGCAGCAACGAATAGGGATCTAGAAAGAGAAGTAGAGGAGGGGCGGTTTCGACCAGATCTTTATCATCGACTGAATGTTTTTCCTATTCATATTCCTCCTTTGCGTGAGAGATTAGGTGACATCCCTGTTTTGGCTGGTCATATATTAGACAAAGTGCGGAGCCAATTTAATCTTCCTAACTTGCATATACATCCTCGATGTTTAGATTATATGGAAGGTCAAGCATGGTTGGGCAATGTTCGAGAACTAGAGCATACATTGATGAGGGTGAGCTTGAGAGCGATTCAACAAGAAGAGTATGTAATTAATCGAGTGCATTTTGGTGCGGACGAAAAACCGACAAAAGCGAATAAGGAACAACCTTTCTTCCATAGAGAGCCTAAACCAATGCGAGAAACGGTTGAGTCATTTCAGAGGCAACTTATTGAGCATGCACTACTAGAATCGAATGGTATTTGGGCCAGAGCAGCTGAATTCCTCCAAATGGATAGAGGAAACCTGTATCGAATGGGTAAAAAGTTGGGTGTAAAGTAACGATAGTTCTTAGAGATGTAAAAATGACATCGATGATGATGTTTATTTTACATCATTTCTTGAAGAAATTAGAAAATAAATGAATAAAATCAAATAGATAAATATTGGCACGGATAGTGCTTTAGTTGGTAAGAATTAAATGACCGTCGACCGTTTTCAATCCTATAAGAGTCGATGGAATAACTAGACTAACTGGAGCTTTATAATGTTTTGTATTCAATGCGAGCAAACGATTCAAACACCAATCGGTAAAGGTTGTTCATATACGCAAGGTATGTGTGGCAAAACTGCTGAGGTTTCTGACCTTCAAGATGTGTTGGTGTATTCTCTGCAAGGTGTGTCGTTTTGGGCTGAGTTAGGTCGCGCTGTAAACGTTATTGATACGGAAATTGATCAGTGGGCACCTAAGGCGTTTTTCTCGACATTAACCAATGTGAACTTTGATCCAGTACGTGTTATCGAATTCGTCCAACAATCAAATGCTTATAAGCAACGTTTAGAAGAAAAAGTGCGCGCAGCTGCAATGCTCATTGGTTTTGATATTCCAGAGCTTTCTCCTGCCGCAAAATTCGAACTACCAAGTGACGAACAAGCGATTATTGAACTTGCTCCTCAAGCGGCCGTGAATCGTGGCCACGAAAGTGAGCATGAGGATGTGATTGGTCTTCGTCTTCTATGTCTATACGGCTTGAAAGGTGCTGCTGCCTACCTTGAGCACGCACGTGTTCTCTCTCAAACGGATGATGAAGTGTATGGCGAATACCACAAAATTATGGCGTGGCTAGGCACTGACCCTACCGATCTGAAAGCGTTACTGGATACATCAATGCAGATCGGTCTTGTTAACTACCGTATTATGGAGATGCTGGATAAAGGTGAAACCGATACATTTGGTCACCCAGAGCCTTCTCAGGTCAATGTTAAAACGGTTAAAGGTAAGGCTATTCTGGTTTCGGGTCATGACCTTCACGATTTAGAGAAAATTCTTCAACAAACCGAAGGCAAAGGCATCAACGTATATACAAACGGTGAAATGCTTCCTGGCCATTCTTATCCTGAACTCAAGAAATATCCACACTTGGTCGGTAACTATGGAAGTGCGTGGCAGAACCAACAGAAAGAGTTCGCCAACTTCCCAGGCGCAATTGTAATGACATCTAACTGTCTTCTCAATCCTAACGTGGGTCAATATGCCGATCGTCTATTCACTCGCAGCATTGTTGGTTGGCCGGGTGTTGCGCATCTTGAAGGTGATGATTTCAGCGCCGTTATCGATTGTGCTCTAGCGCAAGATGGATTCCAGCACGATGAAATAGAGCAGATGATTACAGTAGGATTCGGTCGTAATGCTCTAATGGCGGCCGCACCAGCGGTTGTTGAGCAAGTTAAAGAAGGCAATATCAGTCACTTCTTCCTAGTCGGCGGTTGTGATGGTGACAAAGCTGAGCGAAGCTACTACACCGACTTTACGGCTCAGGTGCCTGAAGATAGCGTTATTCTTACCTTAGCTTGCGGTAAATTCCGTTTCAATAAAGGTGAATTTGGCGACATTAATGGCATTCCACGTCTTCTTGATGTTGGCCAATGTAATGATGCGTATTCTGCTATTCAGCTTGCGATCGCGCTTTCAAAAGAGTTTGATTGTGATATCAATGAACTACCATTAACACTGGTTCTTTCTTGGTTTGAGCAAAAGGCAATTGTCATTCTTCTCACTCTGTTTGCATTAGGATTAAAAGGCATCTACACCGGCCCAACGGCACCAGCATTCTTAACTGATAATCTGTTAGCCATCATGCAAAAAGAGTTCGATATGCGTAGTATCAGCAACGTAGAAGATGATCTTAAAACTATTCTAGCAGCTTAATTACTCTGCCTACTTTCCCGGTAATGTTCCCATATTACCGGGCTTTTTTATTTTTGTTCTTGGAGATATTTAGTGATGTTAGCGTGGCAACATACCGATTCTGTCGATCTTATTTGTAAAGGTAAGTGGAGCGAAACCCCTGATACAGTCAGTTTCTCGCTGGGTAGTATCGATGATGATATAACGTTTGATTTTAAGCCCGGTCAATTCGTCACTCTTGGTTTTTCTCTGGTCGAAAGTGTCGAATATCGTGCGTATTCAATTAGTTCGTTGCCAAAGAAAAATGAGCTGCAATTCACTGTTAAGCGAGTGAAAGCTGGAAAGGTCTCTAATTACATCAATGATAACTTGATGATAGGAGATAGGGTTACGGTTCTGAAACCAGCAGGTAGCTTTAACAGTGTCGACTGTTTACCACAATCAAAAGTCGTTATGCTAAGTGCAGGATGTGGAATCACACCTGTCACATCAATGGTGAAGCAGTGGTTATCTGAAAAGGCCGATCTTGATATCGACTTTATCCATCAAGCAAGAAACAAACAGAACACGATATATTTTTCTGAACTTGAAGCACTGGCAAATGAACATCAAAATTTTCATTTGAAACTGCTTTTAAAGGAGAATGAAGGTACAGATTACCAACAGGGTCGATTTGACCAAGAATGGTTGCAACGGTTATGTCCTGATCTTCATCAACGTAGCGCTTATCTATGCGGCCCTATCGGGTTCATGGAGGATACCAAATCGTATCTTGAGACTCTTAGCTTTGATATGACGAACTTTTTTGAAGAGAGTTTCTCACCAGAGCAAAAGATGTGCGATATCGAGCAAGAAAATGGTGTTGAACAAAGCGGAGTGGTTTCGGTATCGGTACCAAGCTTTGGCGTC
The DNA here is from genome assembly GCF_015594925.2 of Vibrio sp. VB16. NCBI lineage: Bacteria > Pseudomonadati > Pseudomonadota > Gammaproteobacteria > Vibrionales > Vibrionaceae > Vibrio > Vibrio sp. VB16. Next base: position 603,012 of record NZ_CP087591.1, on the reverse strand, counting down.
GAAGTGGATGCGGAATGTGGCACCATGCTGATTGACTCGCTAGAGAAAGCAGGGGTGCCCGTTATCGCGGCATGTCGAAGTGGAATGTGCGGTTCATGTAAATGCAAAGTGAAAGTGGGTGAGATTGAACGTACAAGTGTTGAAACCCTAACGACAGAAGAGATAGAAAAGGGCTTTGTATTAGCCTGCTCTTGTATAATTAAATCTGATGTTGAAGTGAGTTTAAACTAAGTCTTGAGTCGTCGATTTTTCGAATACTGCCACCTTAAATAAAAGGTGGCAGACTATAAACTGAAAAACCTTAAACGTCATATCTAAGCCACATATTAAATAGTGATCGATAATTACAGGTTATTTGTTATTGTCTCTTTATGAGCACTCTTTCCGAGATTATATAATTAGTATGGCAGACTCACTATCACTTCAACAGGCAAGAAAACTGGTACTGTTATCTCAAAAACTACCAGCACGGCAGCAAAAAGGAACGGCCTTAGAGGCGACTCTATCGGCTATTGAACACTTAGGTTATGTGCAAATGGATACCATTTCTGTTGTCCAAAGAGCACACCATCACACCCTTTGGAATAGAAACCCTCGTTACCAACCTAGCCACTTAGATACATTGGTAAATGACAAACAAGTATTCGAGTATTGGTCACACGCTGCCGCGTACTTACCAATGCGAGACTTCCGTTACAGCCTTTATAGAAAACACGCTATTTTAGATGGACATCAAAGTCATTGGTACAAACGTAACCATGACGTAATGGATAATGTTTTGTTGAGAATTGAGAAAGAAGGCCCATTAATGGCAAGGGACTTCGATGGTGATGGGAATAAATTAGGTGCCTGGCAACATAAATCCGCAAAAATGGCGTTAGAGAATCTATATATGCAAGGGGATTTGATGATTTCGTCTCGGGTGAAATTTCAAAAATCCTATGATTTAACAGAACGTGTATTGCCACAAGATATAGATAGGAGTATTCCTTCTGCTCAAGAATACGCTAGGCACCTTATATTTCGTTATTTAAAGGCGAATGGTATAGGTCAACTTGCAGAGATGAATTATTTACTTCAAGGCATTAAGCCGCACATCGCCGCTATGTTAGAAGAGTTAGTAGAGAATGGTGATGTTATGACAATAAAAGTTGCAGCGATAGAGTATTACACTCTTCCTGAAACGCTTTCATTACTCGGCAAGCGTTACCAGATCAATAAACTGCATATATTGTCTCCTTTTGACAATCTGCTGATTCAGCGAAAACGAATGCAAACCCTATTCAATTATGATTATCTTATTGAATGTTATACACCTGAAGCGAAAAGAAAATTTGGGTATTTCTCGCTGCCAATACTATGGAATGGACAGCTAGTCGCCCGCATGGACTGTAAAGCCGCTAGGAGTGAGTCAAGGCTAGATATACATCATTTGGCGCTGGAACCGAGATTGAAGAAAGTGGATGATTTTATGTCTTCACTTAAGCAAGCGCTTCCGGATTTTATGGTATTCAACGGTTGTGAAAGGCTTCTTTTACATAAGGTAACGGCAGGCAATAAGGTGATTTCAGCCGATCTAACCTAAGTTTGCAATGCGAATGTATTTACAGTGGTTATTGGCAAATGCTATAAACGATAAAGGCACCATCACTGAATAATAAGGAACACTATTAATGATTACTGACACTATCGAGAAAATTGCAATTTTAGGCATCTCTGATAAAGCCGAGCGTTACAGTTTCAAAGCGTACCAAAAACTGCTTGAGAATGGATTTACAAATCTAGTGGGTATATCACCTAAAAAACTAGATCTCTCTCAGATAGAACTTGTCGATACACTAGAGGCGCTATCAAAAGATGTGCATACATTGACGCTTTATGTCGGTGCCCAGCGCTTAGAACCAATGATTGAATCAATACTGTCGTTGTCACCGAAACGTATTATCTTGAATCCAGGAACTGAGAATCAAAATTTAATGACTCAGGCTGCCAAGCAGGGCATTGAAGTTGTTGAAGGGTGTACTTTAGTGATGCTTGTTACCAAGCAGTTTTAGATACAGATGAATAGATTCGAAATTCTTGGATTCGCGATGCTTGCTACCGAGTAAATTGAGACGCGGATGAATGGATTCACAGTGTTGCTTCCAGCATTTTATTTAGCTGTGCTCTAATAAGATTCTCTTGTGCGTTGAGTAATGTATTTTCATGTTTTGTAACTATATTTATGTCTCGATTTTGAGTGGTTGAATTCGATGCAAATTGATAGATATCCCTAATCAACATCATTGAGTTACGCATAATCGTTTCGCTTAACTCTGGGCTTATTAGCGCTTTTTCCTGACTTAAGCCTAGCAAGTTCCTAATATCAATAAAATGTTGAACATAACCAGATTGATGAACTTTGTACTCATTTCGACGGGTTTTAGCGTCTGAAAATGAACAGATATACGGATTATATTTGAGTGTACCGAACCCTAACACGACAACGCAGTTTTCATAATAAAGCTCTAGGCGACGGTCCCAAGTATCTGTTCCTTTTCCACCCTCAATGACAAAAGCTATCTCGGCTTCAGCAGACATAATATTGCCCGCACAAAGCATATACGTTTCGGCGTTGCGGTCTCTCATCAAATCAGGATGATGAAGAGCTTCTAGAATCACGTTATCCAACGTAATATTGGTGATTGAAATGGGTAACTTCTCTAGAAGCGTCATGAATCCCGCGATAGCATGTATGCCCATATCGAGACCAAATCCAGCTCCGCCGCTGGTGGCCAAATTAAGAAGTTGCCTCTCATTAAGAGTGGCTACTTTGTTGTTGAATCCAAATTCCGCGATTAAAGGGTGAGGATTGATTGGGTTGTCGACACCGACAGCGATGATCTTGTTGGGTAATGTATTGTTTGGGATATCCGGATGGGTTGTAAAGTCGATTAAAGGGGGAGTGACCATTGCAGTATCGATGAAGTAAAACCGATTACCATGTTCTTTCATCTCTTTAGATATTTGGTTAAAACCTTGCTCAATTTCGCTCAGCGAAAAAGACGGTTTTTCAATTACGATAAGACAATCACTGTCGGAAACGGTAGATTTTAGCTGTTTTAAGATATCCAAATGGTAGATTACCGGCGTTAAAATAAAAACGGCAGATAGGGTATCTAACCCGAAAGATCTTGAATAACTATCAAAGGATGAAAAGCTCTGGTGGTAGGAAATGCCCGCTTGGTTTTTAAGCTCTTTTCGTGCACTTTCATGATCTGGAGTTGGATCGATAGCGATCAATGAATAACGCGAATATAGCTCTATCATAAGCTCTCGATAGAGTTTTATGACTGAATGTTCTGGATTACCTAAGCCACCAAATATGAGTATTTGTTTTTTCATTGCTACCATACCGTTATGTCGTTTATCGGGTCAATTTTTCGTTATCTAAACTCTCCATTGACCCGACCATATATCCGCCGACCTATTTGTCAGCTGGAAAAACGACGCCAGTTTGCTTACGTATTTCAGTGATGACTTCTGCTACTTCTAACGAACGTTGTACGTAGGCGTAATTCATCGAACCATCACGGATCTGCTCTGCAAAGGCAATGGCTTCGTAGATCATCGAATTTTCTTCCTGTCCAACGTGAACGGTTTGCGGGTTTGTATCGGTTTTTTGGATGGTAAACCCGGTACACTCGGATATGTGATTGATTAAGATTACGCCTTCTTCACCTTGTAACTCGCTGGCAATATTGCCGTCAGACACTTTTGAATGTTGAATGGACACGATGAAGTTAGGGTACTCAAGGATAACGGTTCCATGAGCATCAACACCAGACTCTAGCAGTTTCGCGCTGGCTTGAATGGCATCTGGTTTACCAAATAGAGAGACGGCCGCCGCTACATTGTAATAACCGATGTCCATAATTGAGCCGTTAGAAAATTTTGGGTTAAATGTATTTGGATTTTCACCATTGAGGTACTTTTGGTAGCGAGATGAATATTGGCAGTAGCTTAAATGAACGCTGCGCAGTTTGCCTATTACAGCAAGGCTCATTTTGAGCTCTTCAAAGTTGGGTAAAAATTCGGTCTTAAACGCCTCAAAAAGAATGACGTTATATTTTTCTGCCGCGTCATACATCTGGCTTGCTTCGTTTATATTGGAAGCGATAGGCTTCTCACAAATGACATGTTTACCATGTTCCATCATGAAAATGGCCTGTTCGCAGTGCAAACTATTGGGTGAGGCGATGTAGACCGCGTCAATGCTTTTATCCGCACCGAGTTCTTCTAAGCTATTGTAGAAGTTACAATCAGGGGCTTGATGTTCTTTTGCGAAACTGTGAGCGCTCTCTAATTGACGTGAATAAACGGCAGTCAATGTGAACTGATTGCTTTGCCTAGCGGCTTCGACGAATTTTTCTGATATCCAGTTGGTTCCAATGACGGCTAAGTTGATCATCTGTTCGTATCCCCAAATTGTTTTAGCTGATTAGCAAAGCAAGTTTAGCATTGTTAGATGAAAAAGTTGGACATAGTTAACAATAACTTATGGTATTCCACAGAAACGTCAAATGGTAAAAAAGACCGTTGAATATGATTCATTTCAAACGCTTGGATATCTGCACAGTTCCCTACGAGCATCTATTTAGAGTGCAGGATATGTACTGTAGTGTTTAAAACTATCTGAACGTATTATCATTGCGCCATATTGTTATTTTCTAGACATGTGGAAGCTACCAAAGGCAATTTTTTCTAGCCCAATATGGCCACCTTCTTCAAGGAAAAAGAACTCTAATTCATCGTCTTTTCCTTTGCCAACAAAATGATGGAGAGTGCCGTTTTTCGTCAGTTTTTTGGTGTAAGCCGTAATAGTGGCACGTTTTATTTTTTGTTTAGAAAGAAACTCATAGTATTCCCTTGGTCCACCAGAGCGTAGATCGAGAATAACTTGATTGATTAAAGGCATAAAAGGGTAAACATTATCAGGCATGTCGGTTTGTTTATTATTTTTTTTATTTTTTATTTTTCGTGTTAAGAAATCATAAGTAAAGGCTCTCTTCTTTGACCCTATTTTTTCGGCATATTGAGTGGTGACGGGAACGACTTGCCTATCAATTTTTTTGTATGTGCCTTTTTCGTTGATTTTGGCACCAATAAACATAAAAGAACCTTTAACCCGAGTCTCATAGTTACAGACGTCCTCATTGCAGTGGGAAGTCATTACCACGTCGCCAAGTGGTACAGGGCCCAGACCAACAGTAAACTCCCCATTCGCTCCTGCCATTGCTTGAGAGAAAATAGGGAATAATGAAGCAATAGATGCGATACAAATTGACAATGTTTTAGTTAGCATACAATAAAATAATCTGTTGAGTTATGAATGAGTGATAGTACTAAATCTAGATGAGTTGTTAGAACAGATCCAATAACTATTAATACTCAGTTTGATAAAAATCGTCGTTACCGATGTACGAATCAAAAGAGTACGGAGTAAATCACATGTAAACAATAGCTTTGTGCACAAATCATCTATAATTAAAAAAATAACAACAAAAAAAGAAAAGAGATATTGAAGATATTAGAATGTACTAGTGATAACAATGAAATTCTATTCTGTCCAAAGGTGATGGTCCGACAGAACATCGGTCACCGATTTATTCTAACTATGTTAATTTTACACCTCGCACCAGCAGTTCATGCTCAGCCTTCACAAAACATGGAAATAACCATGTTGCCAGCGGCTCAAGACCATCACGAATTATCGACTGATTTTTCCTATCAAGACGAGAACTCCTGGATTGATGATACAGAAGATTACTTCTCTGAGACGGTGCATGACTTTAGTGCCTTTTTGGATCAAGGTTTGGCGAAGAGAGATGATGAAGAAGCCTTGACCAATAAGAGTTATTTCAAAATTAAGTATCGTTCAGAATATAGCCATTATGGCTATTTCAATTCCGATGAGAGTATTTCTATTCGTATTGACTTACCTCACGTAAAAAACAATTGGAATATAATCTTAGAGACCGATCCAGACGACTATGATTCTTTAGAAAGTAAGCAAAGGGGTTTAACGTCAGATGCGTCAAAAAATAGTATTGATGGCGCGATAGGAGGCGTTCGATTACAAGACGAAGAGCTCAAAAATTGGCGTACTAATTTTGATTTGGGTGTCAAAATACGCCTGCCTTTTGATCCGTTTGTAAGGGCTGAACTTCGTAGAGTTGAAGATTTCTCTCAAAGTTGGACAGCACAGTTTAAACAAGACGTATTCTATTATCACTCGTTAGGGTCTGGTTCATTGACCGAATTGAATTTTTATCACTCCTTAACGGAAAATGATTCTAAGATTTTTAAAGTAGGATCAAGTGGGCAATATATTTATGAGGATGATAATTGGGAACTCTTATTTCAACTGAAATATTTCGATCGTCTAAGTAACAATCATTTATTGGAATATTCCACAGGCGTTAGTATTGAACCAAATCAGGCAGATGAAGTCGCTAACTCGTGGGTATCCGCATCTTGGCGCCAAAAAATCTACAGTAATTGGCTTTACCTCTCTCTTACACCACAAGTTGATGCTCCCCGGGAACTGGATCATAAATTAAATATGGGTATTCAACTGGAACTAGAGGCAGTGTTTTCAAAAAATAGGAATCTAGATCGTCTTAATCGGTTTATTCCGCGTTCTACTCGGGTGGCAGAATAATGATTTGCTCTTGCAGCTTTGTTACAGCTATGAATTAAGTCACATTATTTTTAAGGGAATAGGTTCAAGCTAGTTATAGGTAACCAAGTTAAAGGATCAACTTTGTATATGGCTATCCGAAAAATGACGTGGAAGACGAGTAGGCGGTGAGACCGCCAGCTCCGAAGATGTTTTTGTTTTAAAAACTGTTCACGAAATTTTAGGAGTTCATTATGCCCATAAATAAAATCCGCAATATCGCTTTTATAGGCCAAACTGGTACCGGTAAAACAAGCCTTATAGAGCGTCTACTTTTTGAATCAAAAACCATAAGTTCGCTTGGTTTTGTTGATAAGGGGGATACAGTCACCGATTTTGATCCACTATCCATTCAATATAGACACAGTATAGAAGCGACTCCAGTTTCGTTGTGTTGGAACGACCACCGCATGAACTATATCGATACTCCCGGACAGACAGAGCTACTGGGAAGAACCTTTAGTATCTTTCCTGCCATTGAATCTACAGCTCTCGTACTTGATGCAAATACGCCTTTAAGCCAGGTGTCCGATAGATTATTTACTTTTGCCAAAGAACAAAAAAAGTGCCAAATGATCGTGGTAAATAAAATCGATTTAAACGCCAACAAAATCGTTGAATTAATGGCTAATATTGCAGAGCGTTTTGGTGATGCTTGTTTGCCAATTAATTTACCATCTGAAGATGGTACCTCAGTAATTGATTGCTATTTTTCCCCGGAATATGAAAAAGCGACGCTTTTTGATGATGTAACAGCGGCTCATGAACGCTTGATTGATCAAGTGATAGAAGTCGATGAAGATTTAATGGGAATCTATTTGGAACAAGGATCTGAACTCAACCCTCATCAATTGCATGACCCATTTGAAGAGTCATTGAGAACTGGTCACGTTATTCCAATCTGCTTTGTCTCTTCTGATACAGGGGCTGGCGTTGATCTCTTGCTAAAAATACTCGCTGAAATTATGCCAATGCCCAATGAGGGTAACCCGCCGTTGTTAGAAAAAAAAGGCAAGCAAGTTCAAGTGAATTGTGAGTCTTTAGAGCATAGTGTCGCGCATGTATACAAAGTTAGCGTAGATCCTTATATGGGAAAACTGGCTTATGTTCGTTTATTTCAGGGTGAAATAAATGCAGGCAGTCAGCTCTACATTGGTGAAAATAATAAGGCGTTTAAAGTTGGACATCTTTATCAGTTACAAGGTAAACAACGAAGAGAGATACAAAAAGCCATAGCCGGAGACTATTGCGTGTTAGCCAAAGTGGATGACTTGCATTTCGATTCTGTGATCCATGATTCGCACGAAGAAGATGGCATACGCATGCGTACGCTGACATTTCCGCATTCCATGTATAGTTTAGCCGTGACGCCTAAAAAGCGTGGAGATGAGAAAAAAATATCTGAAATATTGAATCGTATTTCTGCAGAAGATCCGTCATTGCGAATAGAACACCGAGTGAGAACAAATGAAACGTTAATTAGTGGTCAGGGTGAATTCCATCTAAAAGTGGCTTTAGAGAAAATGGCCATGGTATATAAACTAGAGGTAGAAACCAGCCAACCGAGTGTTGAATATTTTGAAACCGTGACAAAACCAGCAAAAGGAATGTATCGTCATAAGAAGCAAAGTGGTGGGGCTGGGCAGTTTGGAGAGGTTCAGCTTAAGGTTTGCCCTTTGCCTCGTGGGGCTGGCTTCAAATTTGTAAATAAAGTCGTCGGTGGTGCAATCCCTACTTCTCTTATCCCGGCCGTAGAAAAAGGCGTGCGTCAGGCTATCGATGAAGGCGCGATTTCTGGAAATCCGATTAAGGATATTGAAGTTACGGTATATGACGGAAAATATCATTCGGTTGACTCTAAGGAAATCGCCTTTGTTATTGCGGGTAAAAAGGCGTTTTTAGATGCAGTCAATAATGCTGACCCCATTGTATTAGAGCCCATTGTGCAATTGGATATTCATATCCCTACACACTGTGTTGGGGACGTGTCTGGAGATCTTTCAGGCAATCGAGGATTAATAGAGGGGAGTCGGCCTGAAGCGAATAATTTCACCCTTCTTAAAGCAAAGTCACCTATAAATGAACTACAAGAATATTCTCGCCGTATTCGGGCTATTACAGGCGGAGAAGGCCGTTTTGATATGACTTTGAGTCATTATGAAATTGCCCCTCCTGCGATACAAAAAAAGGTGTGTAAAGAAACGACTCAATAATAGCGACAACTCAGTCACTTAAAGGCGTTCCTTAGGGGGTAATGCCGTTAACTTAAGACATCAAACTCCGTCATCCTCACGAAAGTGGGGATCTAAACCCACCCAGATTCCCGTTTTCACGGGAATGACGACGAATACTTTTTCTTAAGTGAACGGCATTATTCCTTAGGGGGGCCTTTTTATCTTTTACGTGATAGAAACCATTCTCGTGCACTTGCGAGCCGAGAAAAGTAGAAATAACACTTTAAATGTATGTTGTGTTTTTTACTACTTGAAAGGATGGAGTTTACCTCCTATTGTAAGGCCTTCTTATGCGCGTAATTTGGTTGTGATTGTGATGAAAAATTGTTTGGTGCTTTTTATAGCCCTATTTATCTCTTTTAGTGGTACTTCTGCAGAGAAGTATTCTGAGAGTGATATTTTGGAACGTCCATTGGTCGAGCGCTATATATTGGATGAGCTTAAAGCGCTTAGACAAGACCAACAAGATCTGGAACGTAGGTTGGTTATTCAGATTACTGACCGAGAGTTAGAAGTAGCCGATAAATCCATGAATTATGCCAATGTTACGGTAACGTATTTTTTCTACATCATTGCCGGGGTTGCTTCACTGATTGCGCTGGTTGGTTGGCAGTCATTAAAAGAGATCAAGCAAAGCACCAAAGAGATGGCTGATGCGCGCTTGAATAAATTAGCCAAAGAGTATGAAACGAAATTTTTAGCATTAGAAAGAGATCTAAAACGTAAAACCCGTATTATTTCTGAAAATAACCAAGAAATTGAGATCATCAATGAAGTTCATAATCTTTGGTTGCGAGTTCAAAATGCTCAAACACCTGAACAGAAAATGGAAGTTTGCGATGAGATCCTAGTTATTCGCCCAGGAGACTTAGAAGCGCTGACTCATAAAGCGGATGCGGCAATGGAAATGAGCGAATATCACTGGGCTATGAGCCTTTGTAATCGCGTACTTGAAGTTGATGATAACAATGCACACGCGCTATACCAAAGGGCTTGTTCATATGCACGTTTAGGAGCAGAAGAACAGGCTATCTATGATCTGCATCGCTCTATTCAAGTCAGTGCGTCCATTCGTGAACTTGCCGCAGAAGAGCCCGATCTAGAGTCTTTACGTGGGAATCTTCAATTCGACACATTAATTGAAGGGGTGGAAGGTAGTCAGGCGTGATAGCTAGAAAACGTCTTTTCTGGCAGGGAGCATTAGCGATATTGCCACTCTCGGTGGCGGTTATTCCATGGGGCTTTTTGGTCGGTTCGTTTGCTATGGATGTCGGACTAACACCTTTTGAGGGACAAGCACTTTCGGCAATATTATTTGCTGGCTCTGCACAGTTGGTTGCGGTCGGGATGTTTAAAGCGGGCGTAGGGATCAGTACCATGTTATTAACCACGTTTTTTATTACTTCACGCCACTTTTTATACAGTGTATCAATGCGGAGTAAAATTGCACCACTGTCGATTAAGTGGCGGTTGTTGTTAGGGTTTTTACTCACAGATGAGCTGTTTGCGGTAGTAGGCAATCAAACGCCAGAACGATTTAAACCATGGTATGCTCTGGGGGCTGGGCTGAGTTTTTACTTGGTTTGGAATATTGCTACCTTGGTCGGAATCGTAGCAGGAAGTCAGATCCCAAACCTGGATCAGTTGGGATTGGAGTTTGCTGTTGCCGCAACCTTCATTGCTTTAGTTGTTCCTACAATAAAAAATATCCCTATTTTAATGTCTGTTTTTGTCGCGTTAGTTCTATCCGTTGCTTTGGAGTACATGAAGATTGAAGGCGCCTTAATGGTATCGAGTCTTTTCGGTATGCTGAGTGGCTTTGCTTGTGAACGACTATATAGAGTTGACAAATCAAATGATAAGAAGGGAAAAGATAAGAATCGTGAGGACAAGCTATGATTTTGTTTTCTATATTCGCGATGGCGGGGCTGGTGTTTTTCAGCCGTTATCTTTTTTTAGAACCAAAATTACCCATCAAACTGAATACAACCACTCAAAGGTTGTTAGCATATTCTAGCCCCGCAATATTAACGGCCATTTGGGCACCGATCGTTTTTATTCAAGACGGTGAGTTGTCTATTGTTCCAACCAATCCTTACCTGCTGGGCGCGCTCTTTGCTGCCTTCATGGTTTGGAAAACTAGGAATGTACTTTGGACGACGATAGTCAGTATGGCGCTATTTTTGTTTCTAAAATTGGTCGTATTTAACTAACAATATGAAAGATCAACAGACCCTAATATTAAAGTAAGGAAATAGAGATGAGCTTATCAGAGATAACGTTTTTCGAACGTTTTGAAACCGACATTTTGTCAGGTAAAAAGACGATTACAATTCGAGATGAGTCAGAAAAAGATTATGCTTCAGACTCAATTGTTCAGGTGTCTACACTTGAGACTGGCCGTTGGTTCTGTGCATTGAAAATTGACTCGGTAGTTGCGATTAAATTCGACGATTTGACAGAATTTCATGCGCATCAAGAAAATATGTCGCTTGTTGAGCTGAAAGCGGTTATTCGCGAAATATACCCCAATATCAATGATTTGTACGTCATTAGTTATGCTCTTGTTTAAACACTTTAAGTCGAGAATCAAGCAATACGATAGAAAGAGTAAATGAATGGTTTCTGAAGCTTAACTGATTATCTATCAGCGTGAAGCAGAAGGAAGATTTAATGAAATAGAACCGAAAATCAGTTATACCATGAGGTTGTTTCTCACTAATCCTCGGCGAACATTTTTGCATAGTTTGCCAAACTGTCTAATATCGTCAAAATTTGGTGTCATTCCGCGAGATATTGCTGATTCCCAGTAAGTGAGCTCTGAATCAACTAGTTCAAGAAGTTTTTTAGGACAGCCAGTACAGTTGCTTTCTGTTCCGCAGGTAAAGGTGTCTGACTCATACAGAGGTAAGGTATCTTTCACCTCTTGTATCAGCGTTAACATTGCGGTGCATCTGTCTGGTTTCTTGTTCATCTTGTTATTTGATTCGCTCTCGGATTCATGTAGTTTTAAACCCTTACTTTACATAACTTGTGCAATGGCATGATGTCTGTTTTTTTATAGTAATAGTTTATGGGATGACTTTCGAAGTCAATTTGAGGTGTTCATATTTGAAAACCATCGATCAGAAAAATCCGTAAATCCAACAACATCAACCTTTAAAGCCATTGATATTGGGTGTTCTCTTAACATCACGAGACTATCCGCATTCCACCTATAGATCCAAAAATGCTTCGGTAGTCCATCATCAAATAGTACATGAGTAGTATCGAATTTAGTATTACCTGTATGGCTATCAAATATTTTTTCAGAGCTAGTATAGATATAAACAAGTTGATTAAAAAGTGAGAATTGAAACCCTTCACTTTGCCAAACGGATCCTTCTATGTCTTCAGTTACGACTGTTACCTTGGCGTTGTTGCAGGTGATATATATATTCGTGCCGTTACTATTTTTACTTGTGAATTTGTATTTGCATCCGAGAGCATTCAGAAAGCTTAGGGAAATAAATAGAAGCAATGCTGACCAGACAAGTAGTGCAACGGATAGACAGATCGTTCGTTTCTTAATAGCAATCATTTGAAATTAACCAAATTATGTTTAGATATAAAATTAGATTCCACATCTCTAGTAAGCTGAATTTCCTCTGTAACATCACTCAGTAGGTTTTTATCTAGCGAGCAAAAATTGATCTCAGTAGTTGAATTACACGTTATTGAAAGCCAATTGTTGGTGATGTAAAAAATTGGGAAAATGCTAGACGTGATAAGAAAACATATTAATAAATACAGCATGCCAGGCCTTATTTCTATTTTGGTCGGCAGAGTAACCTTGGCAACTTTGTTCTCTTTAGTCTGTTCTATATTTGAGCAATCGAGCCAGTAACCCACTTTTGGAATATTGATAATATCCCAATCGGTAGAATGTTTTATTTTCTTACGCAAATTTGAGATAACCACTGTTAGAGAATTGTCGCCTGTGGGTTGACCTTCCCATCCAGCCATTATCAGTTGTTGCTTGGTTATTGTTTCCCCTGCATGATTTATAAGATACTCCAAAACGCGGAATTCTGGCGACGTGAACTTGATTGTCTGCGCCTCTTCACCATCTAGGCGAAAGAGCAGTTCACGTCTAATATTGACTAACTGCACATCTCGAATAACTCGGATCATGAAAAAATAATAACCATAGTCTTAGTAATGTTTGTAGGATAAACCAAAAAAATACCATAAATCAATATAAATAGAACGACCTAGACGATGAATGAATAAATATAACAGAATAGCTTGCATTATCACTCATAGACCCTATTTTGTATTTTTTGTGGAGGTATGTTCTAAAATAATAATGGTGAACGATATAAGTTAAGTGATATTAACATTTTATAATGTCAGAGAATAATATGTCGATTGTCTCATTTTCCTATTAGAAATAAATATGTTAATTTGTTATACAAATAAATAATATCTATTAATGATGGGTAAATAATAAATAATAAATAATTAGTATATATTGCCGTCGACGTGTTTAGGTGGTTTTTCTGCTTTTCTACGCAAATTCTTTTCGAAGCCAACTTCGTAAAGTTAACACGCTTTCAAGCCTAAGTTTTTCAGACTGGCAGACAAAATAAAAACTTTGTGAAGGGTGTTTTACCGGTTCCCCTACCTCTACGAGTAGGCCGAGTCTAATATCATCTTTAACAAACTGTCTATGTGTGACAAATATACCGAGCTTGCTAATGGCTGCTTGCACAGCATGTACAGAAACAACAAAGCTTAAGTTATTCCTTTGTTTGGGAATGGGTAATTGGTGAGCTTGGCACCAGTAGTTCCAGTCATTTTTACGCCGGAGATTAGAGGCATAAATTGCTGGATAAGAGTTAAGCAACGACTCAACAGTTGCTTTGCTGCTAACTAAATCTGGATTGCAAACCATTATTATTTCATCATCCCCTAGTTTTTCACAATAATAGTCCTGCCATTCATCTTTAAGGTCGTGAATAAGAGCAACATCTACTCCCTCATTATCTAAATTAAATGGACCAACGAGATTGGAAACCCTTACATCGAGATTTGGTGCGGTTTGTTGAAAGCTAAGCATACGAGGTATCCACCAATGAACCGCGAGTGAATTGTTCATGTTTAGTGTCACTCGGTTTGAATGTATTGGCTTTTGCAGCGCTTCAGAAGCATCGACTATCTGTTCTAATGCTGGTGCGACTTTTCTGTAATAGCGTTTGCCTTGGCTGTTGAGTTCAACACGCCTACCTATACGTTTAAAAAGTGGTTGACCCAGCTGGTTCTCCAAGCTTTTTATTGCCTGACTCACAGCAGAGTGGCTGACGTTAAGCACCTCAGAGGCATTAGTCATGCTGCCGGTTTCAGCTACAGCAACAAATGCATAGATAGATTTCAATGGAATTAGTGAACGCATATGTAAGTTTTTTTAACAGGTTTGGTTAATAATACTCGCTTTTCTATTCGCCGTCACTTCTCTAAGATGCCCGTATCAAAGGAGAGTAGAATGTCTAGTGAATATAAACCCACCATTTTTATGCTTGTATCTACGCTAAGCCTTTCATTATCCGGAGTTATTGCAAAATACCTAACGGGTCAGTTTAGTTTAGTTGTTTTAGTCTTTTTGCGTCTATTTATTCCCGCCATTTTTATGCTATTTATGATGGCAACAACACGATTTATGTTTCCTCAGAAAAACTTAACAAAATCGTTCATTATGCGCGCCTTGTGCGTTGCTGGCTGTCAGATGTGTTTTTTGTATTCACTAAACACTCTGACATTGGTAGAGAGTGTGGTGTTATTTGCGGCTGGGCCTTTGTTTATCCCTATATTTGAGAAAATACTTTTTGGTGTAAAGGTTCAAGCCGTGACCAAGATAGGATTAGTTGCCACGTTTTCTGGGGTGCTAATGCTAGCAGGGGATGTAAGCAGTATCGCTTTGAAGCCTGAGTTGTTGGTTGGATTATGTGCAGCGATATTTAATGCGGGATCTCAATTAAGTCTATATCGCTCAACTAAGGGGGATATGCCTGCTATCGCGGTTAATGCGTGGAGTTTTCTATTTAGCTCAATTGTGATTTTGCCGATAACCTTGTGGTATGGCGTATCCGATTTAGATATCCAAGTATTGTCTGAACCTGTAAACCATTGGGCTATTTGGTTAGCCATCGTGGTGCTTACATTTGTGATAATTAGCAATCAAGTTTTCCGCTCTAAGGCGTATAAATTGGTGGATAGTAGCTCTCGGTTGGCCCCATTGATATTCACAAATTTGATCTTCACTTTAGTTTGGCAAGTGACGTTTTTTAACGAGACACTAACACAAGAAAAACTGGCCGGTGTTTCACTTATTATAATGGCGAGTGTCTTGCAAGTTTTATGGCCAAAAATGAAGGGTGTTTGGTATAAGCCTAAGCTGAAAAAGGCATCTGACGCATAAGTAGTATTCTCTATAAAGGTGTTCGCTTTTTTATACGAGTGATTCCTTCTGTTTTTCTGATCTGTCCATTATTTAGTAGGTTTTCATCATAGACTTCGTTTCCTGTCATTAATTTTTCATATTAGAAGATGAAGAAAGAGTGATCTATGTCCACAATTATTGTTACACTTGTTGGAAATAACCCGTATAAGACAAGCGAGTGAGGCGATATGAAGTTTGAAGTTGATACACATACTCATACCTATGCAAGTGGACATGCATATAGCACCTTAATTGAGAATGCGAAGGTGGCAAATGAGAATGGATTGAAAATTTTTTGTACGACTGATCACGCAGAAACGATGCCCGGAGCCCCTCACTATTGGTTTTTTGCTAATCAACGAATTCTACCTCGCTTTTTATCTGATGTTGGTGTCGTTCGAGGGATTGAATCGAATATTCTGAATGTATCTGGTGAAGTAGATATAAATCCAACACTCGATGAAAAGCTAGATTGGGTTATCGCGAGCTTCCATGAACCGGTATACCCACCTCAAGACAAAGCCATTCACACTGAGACGTTAATTAACGTGATAAAGAGTGGTCGGGTGGATGCATTGGGTCATTTAGGTAACCCAAACTTTGATTTCGATTTTCATAAAGTATTAACGTGCGCCAAAGAACATAACGTGGCGATTGAAATTAATAACAGCTCGCTTAGGGGGCACAGCAGAGTCGGCAGTGTCGATCGCTGTTACGAAATAGCGTTAGTTGCGAAAGAAGTAGGCACTTACATTACCACGGGGTCAGATGCTCATTTTTGCGTGGATATTGGTATATTAGAAAAAGCCAGTGACCTGCTTGATAGAGCGGATATTCCTGCAACTCAAGTGATCACTCATACTGCCCGTCAGTTTTTAGATTTCCTTGGGCTTCGAAACAGGCAAACTATTGTCGAGTTTGAAAATCTATAAATCGTTCTTTTTATCGTAATTCTGAGATTATGGTGGATAGTGAGTGAACGAAAAAAATAGCGAAAGAAGACATCAATTTAACGGTCAGTGAAAACTGACCGTTAATGTATACGGTAAAAAATTAGCCTCCTCTATTTATAAATAAACTGAATAGCAGAAACGTCGCTAGGTTGCCCTTTTGAGTTTACCCTTAATAGCATTGTGTGTGGTCCGAGTATTCAGCACACTGAGCAACTGAATAACTAGTAATATTCCCGTTACGCCCAAACCTACTCCAATGCCGCCCCAAATTCCAGCTAAGCCATATTTTGGCATTAACCACCACGCTACAGGTAACCCAAACGCCCAATAACCTATTGCCGTCACGATCGTTGGAGAGAGCACAATTTTCATTCCTCTGAGTAAATTCAGAGCCAATAACTGCCAAGCATCAACCACAAAACAGAGTGCAACGACCCAAATAGATGAGGTCAGTAGGCGGGTTAATTCGTGATTACTAGACGGATTAGCTTCTTCAAGTTGAAATAGTTGAGCGATAGACTCCGGCCAGAGGATGAACACGGCAGCCAGTATTATGCTCAGTATGGTCACGAGTATAAAGCTTTGGTGAGAGGTTCGCTTGATGCCTGCCTGATTTCCTGCGCCAAAGTCTTTGCCGACCAAAATAGCGGCTGCTTGAGAGAAGCCGAAATTGATGTTCCACGTAAAACTTAAACACTGTAATAATATCTGGTGCATTGCCAACGATGCGACACTGATCATACCTGCCATCAGTGTTCCACCGTAGATTAATCCATGTTCCAAAATACTCGCCAGTGCAATAGGTACCCCCATTGTCAATAAAGGGGTAATGAGTTTAATTGAGTATTCATCAAGTCGTAACCAAGGGGCGAAACGATAGTATTTGTCACGCCCAAAAATCCAGTAGCCATAACCGAGCAACGAGATAATGGCTGAAATTGAGGTCCCAGCACCGAGACCCGCTATTCCAAATCCTAATTGAAAGCCAAGCAAGTAGCTGATAGGAACGTTGAGCAACACGGTGATCACGGACATCACCATGACAGAGCGAGCGTCGCCAAAGGTGCTTGTTAGGCCCCTTAACACTAATAGTAAGAGAGTGGGCAACATCGCCCATTTTAAGGCGTTGAGATAATCCATTCCGATAAAAATGACTTCATCTGATTGATTCGCACTACGTAGTAGTTCTGGCGCGAAAATCAAGCTTGTCGTAAGTAGGAAAGTACATATTACCGCTAGCATCACCGCCCCTTTAATAGCATTGCGTATTTGTTGTTTACCAAACTCAGGACGTGACAAGCTCTGTCCATAGGCAATAGCGATTAAGTTCGCGCTGCAACCAACGGTGCTTGCTGCAATTAGAAACACAAACGAGTAAACGGACGCACCTAATCCACCAGCGGCAAGAGCTTGTACACTGATGCGTGACATCATCCAGATATCGGTTAATACCAATGCCATAGAGATGAGTTGGGAGACAATGAGTGGGAGAGCGAGAGAAAATAATTTTTGCATAGTAGCCTCTGTGTTATGTAACACAAAGTAACGTTTTCAAGGCTAGCGTTCAATTGACATTTGTGCCATGCTGACATTACATGAACTCATGCGAATAACTATGTCACCTTATCCCCAAATTCCCTATTCTCATAAAGGTCTACAGGTTTTTGAATCTGTAGCGAGGCTTATGAGCTTTACCTTAGCAGCAAAAGAGCTACACGTTACTCAAAGTGCTGTCAGTCGACAGGTCAAACAGCTTGAGGATGATCTTAATGAATCTCTAATCATTAGAAGAAATCGCTCAATTGAACTGACATTAAAAGGACAGGCGCTTTATTCCGTGTTGGAAAAGAATTATCTAGCTCTAGAAGCTTTAATTGCTTCTTGGAAACAAAGTAATCAGAAAAAAATCGTTATAAAGGCCGCGCTGAGTTACGCAACACGTTCGCTTATTCCCAAGGTACAGCAGCTACACGAGAAGTTTCCCGGCTACGAGATCGTCGTGATCCCTAGCATGGATGAAGACGAAAGTGTTAACGCGAGTGAATACGATTTACTGATATTCAATACTCGTCGTGGTTCGCTTTATACGGATAACCTCGATGTATTGTACTTGCGAGAAGAGTTTATGGCTCCAGTTTGTGCGCAACAATTGGTGTCGGACCAAGCCGACATAGAGGCAATTATTCAGATGCCTAGGCTTCATCCAACGATGGACCATTATGACTGGATCACATGGCTGAGAAATACCCACTATGTTCACTCTTCAAAGACAAGAGATACCACATTCTTAACCTTGGATATGGCACTCAGTGCCTGCTTATCTGGTCAGGGTGTTACAGTGACCGATCTTTTGTTGGTTCTACCTGAACTGGAGTACGGGTATTTAATATGCCCAGAAGGTGCGCCAGTTCAATACAGTCCTTGGCAGTATTTTTGTCACTATCGTACTAAATCACCCATCGTTGAGGAACTGATTGAATGGCTAAAAATTGAAACAGATAAAGAGGTGCAGACCCTTAATCGACTGGCGAATCAATACCATTGGAAAGGGGTGGTGGACTAATATTCGCTATGCTTGATAAAGCTCTAATGGTAACCCGTCCGGATCTTTAAAAAAGGTAAATGCTTTGCCTGTATACTCGTCAATACGAATCGATTCGACTTCGATACCTTTCGCCTCTAGCTCGCATTTGATTTTTTCTACGGAATCGACCACAAACGCCAGATGCCTTAACCCTTGAGCTTCTGGTGTATCGGGGCGTTTAGGGGCATTAGGGAATGAGAATAACTCGATCTGTCCACCATCTGGTAGCGCAAGGTCCAGTTTGTAGGAATCTCGGTGAGCACGGTAGTTTTCTGCGATCACTTCTAGACCCAGAACGTGAGTATAAAACCGTTTTGATACCTCATAATCTGAACAGATAATAGCAGTGTGATGAATTCGTTTAAGCACAGTTGTTCTCCTAGTTGGCGATGAGAAAATGTTCCATCGCATAATCGATGAATACACGAAATCGAGCGGGCATATATTTGGTTTGAGCGAACTGAAGAGCAATCATGCCATGATAATTGCCTTTTATCGTCCAGTCACTGAGTACTTCCTCTACCTCACCAGACCGTATTGCTTCTTGAATAACAAAATCATGGAATATACCAATACCTAAACTATTCTTAACCCCATTGAGCCGCATTTGTGAATGGTTTACCGCGTAACGGCCTGAAACCGGGATCCGGTGTAACTCATCGTCCTTAACAAAACTCCAGATATGGTCGTTGTCAGTTTCACCAAGATAAAGGCAATCATGTTCAACCAGTTGATTGGGATGAGTTGGGTAACCTTTGTTGGTCAGATAGTCACGACTGGCACACAAGACCAGATTTGTTTTACCCATCTCTTTTAATACTAAATTTTCATCGGGTTTATCCGTGAGCCGAAAAACAATATCTATACCGTTTTTAAAGATATCAATGTCGCCATCTGCTGCGCGAAGTTTTAATTGTATATCAGGGTATTTTTTCAAAAAAGGAATAACAAAAGGTTGCAAAACCGAATTGAGAAATGCTTCAGGTGCGGCGACGGTAATGGGTCCACTAGGGTGGTTATGGTCTTCTGTCGATAGTTCAATCGCTTGTTGTGCGGAGTTCACCATGGTGATGCACTCTTCATAGATTTTTTTACCCGCCTCGGTGATGAGCAATTTTCGTGTAGTTCTTTCAAACAGTTTTACCGATAGCGCTTTTTCTAAGCGGGTTATCGTTTTACTCAGTGCAGAAGGCGTTACATTGAGTTTCTTTGCTGCAGCAGTAAAACTTTTCTCCTGCTCGACTAGAATAAAGACAGCAAGATCAGGAAGAAGTGTGATCAACTTATTAGAAATCATCGTTATTTGTGCCTGTGGTTCATTAATGTTTTTCCATGTAGAGGGATAATAGTCTTTATCGCTTTCAGTTAGAATAGTTTTACACTACAAATACATCATTTTCAGCAAGGAATACAAACATGTCTTCAGCATTTTATGATCAGATAAATCAACAGATTGAAGAAGTAAAAGAAGAAGGACTGTATAAGTCTGAACGTATCATTACTTCTGCTCAAAAGGCCGCTGTTTCTATCTCTACTGGAGAAGAAGTGCTGAATTTTTGTGCGAACAATTATCTTGGATTGGCGAATCACCCCGATCTTATACAGGCCGCAAAAGATGGCATGGATGAACACGGTTTCGGTATGGCATCTGTTCGTTTTATCTGTGGTACCCAAGACTCACATAAAGTACTGGAACAGAAGCTGTCAGAATTCTTAGGCAAAGAAGATACGATCCTATACACCTCATGTTTTGATGCGAACACGGGCCTTTTTGAGACCATTTTAGGTAAAGAAGACGCGATAATATCCGACGCACTAAACCATGCTTCTATCATCGATGGTGTTCGCCTATGTAAAGCGATGCGTTTTCGTTATGCCAACAACAATATGCAAGAACTAGAGCAACAACTTATCGATGCCGATAAGGCGGGTGCTCGTCATAAAATGATCGTAACTGACGGGGTTTTCTCTATGGATGGTGTTGTCGCTAATCTTCCTGCAATTTGTGACTTAGCCGATAAATACAATGCCCTCGTGATGGTTGATGATTCTCACGCAGTTGGTTTTATGGGTGCAAACGGTCGTGGAACCCATGAACATCATGATGTGATTGACCGAATTGACATAATTACCGGCACATTAGGTAAAGCGATGGGTGGGGCATCTGGTGGTTATACTTCCGGGAAAAAAGAAGTCGTGGATTGGTTACGTCAACGTTCACGTCCATATCTGTTTTCCAATTCCGTTGCACCAGCAATCGTTTCAGCGTCTATTCGCGTGCTGGCCCTTTTAGCCGAAAGCGGAGAGTTGCGTGACAATTTATGGGAAAACGCGGCCCATTTCCGAACTCGTATGGAAGGCGCTGGCTTTACTATGGGAGGCGCTGACCACGCGATTATTCCAATCATGCTTGGTGATGCGAAGGTCGCAGCCGAGTTTGCTGAGCGATCCCTAGAAAAAGGTATTTATGTGGTTGGTTTCTCATTCCCTGTCGTACCAAAAGGGCAGGCTCGTATCCGTACTCAGATGTCTGCAGCACATAATCGTGAAGAGTTAGATAAAGCGATTGATGCCTTTATTCTGGTCGGTAAAGAGATGGCGATTATCTAAGTCGGTGGCAATAGCCCAACGTATCTTGAGAGATTTAAGTATGAAAATTAAAGCACTGGCAAAACTAAAACCTGAAGAAGGTATTTGGCTTACCGAAGTAGATAAGCCAGAGATGGGTCATAATGATCTGTTGATACGAATTAAGAAAACGGCAATATGCGGAACGGATGTACACATCTACAACTGGGATGATTGGTCGCAAAGTACGATCCCTGTCCCTATGGTTGTTGGACATGAGTACGTCGGTGAAGTGGTTGGCGTTGGCCAAGAGGTACGTGGTTTTTCACTTGGCGACCGTGTTTCTGGTGAAGGACATATTACGTGTGGGCATTGTCGTAACTGTCGTGGTGGACGAACTCATCTATGCAGAAATACGGTGGGTGTCGGCGTTAACCGTACGGGTGCATTCTCTGAGTTCCTCGTGATACCCGCGTTCAACGCATTTAAAATTCCAGATAGCATTTCGGATGATTTGGCATCGATATTTGACCCATTTGGTAACGCTATTCATACGGCTTTATCGTTTGATCTTGTCGGAGAAGATGTTCTTATCACGGGGGCTGGGCCTATTGGTATTATGGCGGCTGCCGTAGCCAAACATGTTGGTGCTCGTCATGTTGTTATTACTGATGTCAATGAATACCGCTTGGAATTAGCGCAGAAGATGGGCGTAACTCGAGCCGTCAATGTTGCCAATCAAAACCTTGAAGAGGTGATGGCTGAGTTAGAAATGACGGAAGGATTTGATGTTGGCTTAGAGATGTCGGGCAACCCTTCTGCATTCAACAGCATGTTGCATGCAATGAACCACGGTGGACGAATTGCACTACTTGGCATTCCACCTAAAGATATGGGAATAGATTGGAATCAGGTTATTTTTAAAGGGATGGTTATAAAAGGAATCTATGGTCGTGAGATGTTTGAAACCTGGTACAAAATGGCCAGTTTGATACAGTCCGGCTTAGATCTTACCCCAATTATCACACATCACTACAAGATTAATGACTTCCAAAAAGGCTTCGACACCATGCGTAGTGGGCAGTCTGGGAAAGTTATTCTAGATTGGGAATAGCAGGAATTCAGTAAATTACTAAGGGACCTTTTTGGTCCCTTTTTCGTTTTTGTGTGTTTGAAGACGCTGCTTTACAAAGAACGTCGTCAGTTTTTATTGATCAGCTCCCGTATTGTTCTATTCTAACGCTTTCTCCAAGTAATCTAACAACACCCTTACCTTTGGGGACAGATGTCGATTATTAGGATAGAGCGCTGAAATGGCTTCATCAGGGGAGCGATTTTGTTCTAATATCTGGGTTAGTCTTCCCTCTTCTATATGAGGTAAAACGTAGTAATCAGGTAACTGGATGATGCCTAACCCTTTAATGGCAGCATCAACGAGCGCGTGACCGCTATTACAAACCAAATTGCCTTTAATCTTGATATTTTTGGGTTTTCCAGAGTCTTGAAATCGCCAGTATTCCAGCGTCCCTACTAAGCAGTTATGTTGATCCAATTCTGATAAAGAGTGGGGAATACCAAAGGTAGACAAGTAACCTGTGGACGCGCAGACATATTGGGTTCGTGCCCCGAGTCTTTTCGCCATCATGCTTGAATCTTCTAGTGGGCCCAATCGAATCGCTAGATCATACCCTTCATCGACTAAATCAAGTTTTTGATTAGTCAGGTTTATGTTTACCTTTAGTTCGGGATATTTGCTCATGAAATCATTAATCAAAGGCGCGATTGTTTTTTCACCGTAGGTGATAGGTGCGGTAATCTTCAACAAACCTCTGGGTGCACTCTGCAAATGGGTGATGGCGCGCTCAGCATCTTCCAACCCGTCAAGCACCTGACGACAGTGTTGATAATAGATCATCCCAACTTCGGTTACCGACACTTTACGCGTTGTACGGTGGAAGAGTTTGGTCGCCAACCTCGTTTCTAGCGCGCTGATTTGTCGGCTAACTTGGGCCGTTGATATACCAAGGCGTTTTGCGGCTTTGGTGAAGCTTTCCGCCTCTGTTACGGCGACAAATTCGTTTACCCCTTCCCAGTTAAACATTATTACCCCTCAGTAATTATTTTGGCGCTGACTAGTGACTATGGTCTAGCTTATCATAACTGTAATCAACAAGAGATGATGTGAAAATAGGTGAAATATATTAAAGCATTGATAAATAATAATATTATAATAATGTGCAATTTGAAAGTTTGGTATTGGTCATGTTTATTATTACCATATAGTAAAAGTGATTTTCATGGACGTGGGATTATCACTCTCAAAAATGAAGACTATAATGTGTCTATACTTTTAGAGAACGCAATACGACCAGACGCTTTCAGCGATCAAATTAAGGATATCAATATGACAGCACAAACAATAAAATCCAAAGCCGCCGTTGCATGGGCTGTAGGTGAACCTCTATCGATGGAAATAGTCGATGTTATGCCACCTCAAAAAGGTGAAGTTCGAATAAAGATGATTGCGACGGGTGTATGTCATACCGATGCCTTTACCCTTTCAGGTGAAGACCCTGAGGGTATTTTCCCATGTATTCTGGGCCATGAAGGCGGCGGTATCGTTGAGTCAATTGGCGAAGGTGTTACTAGCGTTCAAATTGGTGACCATGTTATTCCGCTTTACACACCAGAATGTGGCGAATGTAAATTCTGTAAATCTGGTAAGACCAACCTTTGTCAAAAAATCCGTGAGACTCAGGGTAAGGGTCTTATGCCGGATGGTACGACACGTTTTTCAAAAGACGGAGTTAAGATTTTCCACTATATGGGAACCTCGACGTTCTCTGAATATACCGTTTTACCTGAGATCTCTCTTGCGAAAGTAAACCCTGAAGCGCCCCTTGAAGAGGTTTGTTTGCTTGGTTGTGGTGTGACCACTGGGATGGGTGCAGTAATGAATACGGCGAAAGTTGAAGAGGGTGCAACCGTCGCGATTTTTGGTATGGGTGGTATTGGATTGTCAGCGGTAATCGGTGCAACGATGGCTAAAGCTTCACGAATCATTGTTATCGATATTAACGAAAGTAAGTTTGAGCTTGCTCGGAAATTAGGTGCGACTGATTGCATCAACCCGAAAGATTATGATCAACCTATTCAGGATGTCATTGTGGAGTTAACCGATGGTGGTGTTGACTACTCTTTTGAGTGTATTGGTAACGTCAACGTAATGCGATCTGCGCTCGAGTGTTGTCATAAAGGATGGGGAGAGTCTGTCGTGATTGGTGTTGCAGGGGCAGGTCAGGAGATTTCTACCCGTCCATTCCAACTCGTAACAGGTCGTGTATGGAGAGGGTCTGCGTTTGGTGGCGTTAAAGGTCGCACGGAACTACCTGACTATGTAGAACGCTATATGGCAGGCGAGTTTAAGCTTAATGACTTTATTACTCATACGATGAGCCTAGATAAGGTGAATGAAGCGTTTGACCTTATGCATGAAGGCAAGAGTATTCGAACTGTTATTCATTTTTAATCATAAATTAAAGCTAGCTCAGAAGTTATACCAATCGGAAAAATTAACTGTTCAGGAATATGGATGTAATGGAGCAGACATCAATGGGCAAGGAAGCCTATTGCTAAGCGTACAGGGAGGTCTTGAGCGGTCTGCGGAGTTACTTCGATATTGATCACAAACTAACTTAATATGGTATTAGAAAAGTGGCGATTGAAAATATCAGCGTGAATAAGAGTTTTGGTGGCTGGCATAAACGCTATAGCCACCATTCGAAAGTACTAAATTGTCAGATGCAATTTGCTATCTATTTGCCACCACAGGCGTCAAATGGTGAGAAAGTTCCAGTTTTGTATTGGTTGTCGGGACTGACCTGTACCGATGAAAATTTCATGCAGAAATCGGGAGTGCAATCTCTGGCGTCTGAGCTTGGGATTGCGATTGTTGCGCCAGATACGAGCCCGCGTGGTGAAGATGTGGCAGATGCAGACAGCTACGATCTTGGCAAAGGTGCTGGTTTCTATCTTAATGCTACCCAAGAACCGTGGAGTAGACATTATCATATGTATGACTATGTACTTGAAGAGCTACCACAATTGATTGAATCGACGTTTCCAGTGACAGATAAGCGTTCAATCGCAGGGCACTCTATGGGCGGACACGGTGCACTTGTTATTGCATTACGAAATGCAGGTGCCTATCAATCGGTTTCGGCTTTTAGTCCGATCTGTCATCCGTCTATAGTACCTTGGGGTAAAAAGGCTTTTTCTGCCTATCTTGGGCGAGATACAGTGGAATGGCGTGAGTATGATGCGAGTATTTTACTTGGCGAGGCGGTCGACTTTGTTCCTGCTTTGGTTGATCAAGGCGTAGCGGATGAGTTCCTAAATGAACAGCTAAAAACGGAGTATTTAGAATCTGTTGCTACGGAAAAAGGGTACCCGTTAAAAGTTAATTACCGTGATGGCTATGATCATAGCTACTATTTTATCGCGAGCTTTATTGAAAACCATCTGCGTTTTCACGCGGAATATCTTAATAAGTAGCGGCTAATTGACCGAAAAAAGCCTCAACTGGAAAACTATCCTGTTGAGGCTTTTGTTTTCTTACAAATTATTTCTGAGTAAGACTACGAATGAGCTTTGGTACATCTGTATTGTTTAAGACACCTTCGAAGTATTGAGAACCAGGACCTGTTGCGAATAATGGAATCATGTTCGCTGAGTGACCACCAGTGCTAGAGGCTTCTCTAACCGCACGATCGATAGCACCAGCTTGGTAGTGAGCGGCGACCATTGAACCAATTTCCCAACCGAGTTTGTATTGATACTTCAACTTCCCTTTCTTACCCATTACGTGAGAATTTAATTCAACAACTTGTTCATCGGTCACTTCAAAGCCTGCGTATTCTTTGAATACGGCTTTAATTGAATCGGGTTCAAAACTTTTGCCATCGGCCGCTTTAACGAGTTTTCCTGCCATAAATTCAGGTGAAACAGTGATGTTTTTTAAACCTGCAATGTCCATTGGTTCGGTAACAGATAAGCCCATGGTTTCATGGTCGGCCAATACAACAATTAGTGTGTCATTGCGATCTTTAGCCCAATTTACGGTTTGTTTGATAGTGCGGTCAAACTCCATAAATTCTTGCCAGACACCGGTAATATCGGCGGCATGTGCGGCGTGATCAATTCGAGCGCCTTCAACCATAAGGAAGAATCCATCTTTATCTTTGTTAAGGACATCTATCGCTTTTTCGGTCATCAATTCTAAGCTTGGTTCGTTACTATTTAAGTCATCACGATCCAATTTATAGTTCATATAAGTTGGATTGAATAGACCCAAAAGTTTGTCCACGCCTTTAACCGCCGCGAGCTGGTCTTTATCTTTTACGATGGTATAGCCCGTTTCTTCAAATTTTGGCAATAAATCGACACCATCTTGTTTTTTAGGACCAAAATACTTTGAACCGCCACCTAATAAAACATCATACTCATGCTCTAGCATTTGACGTGCCGCAGCCGGTTGGCCTTGATAACGGTCAGCAACACTTGCTGTAAATGCTGCTGGCGTCGCATCCGTTACGGTATTAGTTGAAATAACGCCCACCTTGCGGCCTGCTTTTTGGAAGTCATCTAAAATACTATCAACTTCGACGCCTTGAGGATCAACCCCAATAGCACTGTTGTTTGTTTTCACGCTTGTTGCAATGGCAGTACCAGCGGCGGCGGAATCAGTGACTTGATTATTTGCTGAGTATGTTTTAACTAAAGCAACATTGGGTAATGATTCAATGAAATGAGAACCGTCTTTGCCATATTCCATATGACGAGCGATTTCAATTTGTCCTAAACCCATGCCATCACCTATAAAAATAATGACGTTTTTGGGTCTAATCGTTTCTGCTTGAGCTTGTGCAAAATCTGGTGCGGCCATAACGTAGTTAGAGCTTGCCAATGCGGTGATTGTGGCTAAAGCGATGGTTTTCAATTTCATAAATGGTGCCCTTCAACTAAAAAAATAAAACCTTTAACACAAAAAGGTCAAAATACGGTCGATATTCGAAAGAACCCGTATTTTCTCTGAAGATCACATATAGATATGATATCAAAATCACATAGTTAGCATGAAATATCAATTGATAGAATACTTTGTTTAATGCTGTTGAAATTGAATGCGAAGTCACGTCTTATTCTGTGATCTCTTTGGACAAATCTCGGAAGAAATGGCCGGTTTCACGAGTTGCGTCTCGCGTAGCGTGGCCAATAGCTGTTGTGGCTTCTTTGGTTGCCTTTCCTACTTCATTGGCGTCTTTTTTTATCTGCTCTTTTTGAGTAGCGGAGCATGCAAATAGAGTCGTGCAAAGAAATAAGGTAAAAATAGAGTTTTTGTTCATTTTGATTGAGGTCAGCCGTTATAAAAATGTAGGCAGTAGCTTATCATTTTGTCGGAATGACGAAAGCAAAAAAGCCCTGGTAAAAGGGTAATGCCGTTCACTTAAGAAAAAGTATTCGTCGTCATTCCCGTGAAAACGGGAATCTGGGTGGGTTTAGATCCCCACTTTCGTGAGGATGACGGAATTTGATGTCTTAAGTTAACAGCATTACTGGTAAAAGGGCTTTTATTTGAAGATGGGGTAGGTTGTTAGAAATCGCTAAAATTCCATTCTATAAACAGAAGTTGTACCACTCACTTCATTACCAACGGCCAAGTAATGTTGCCCATTTCGTTGGAAATATTTAATCGATTCTGGTCCCAAGTCACCTGCTTTCATGTTGTATTTTCCGTTGTCACAATTGCCGTCGTCTATTGCTGTACATACTCCTTCATTGTAATGTCGATTATTGACATAGTGATTAAACGTTGGCTTCTCTGGGTTACTTACGTCGTAAATCATAATGCCCCCCTGACGTTCTAAACCTATAAAGGCATACTGGCGACTGTTTATATTTGCGGTTTCGATCGCTTCTGGTTCTGAGCCTTTATCATCACTACGATCGTCACCACTCTGATTACTATCGTTTGTGCTATTAAAATGTTCGCCATTTTCACGTAGTGCGATGTGAGCAAATTCATCACCACTGTCGTATACAAGACGGCCCGATTCACTAAATATAGAGAATGACCTAGCACCGTACGTATATACTGTTTCATCAATGGAAATAGCTTTGCCTTGCGAGATATTCTTGTCGTTGAGGATCTTTAAACGCCCCAGTTGTGTCTTGTCTTTAAGTGCCACAGAAAGGGGGTGGTTCTCGTCGATGTTTAAGTTCTTGCCCCTGACCTCGTCGACATAAGCAATACAAAATCCTTCTGCCGAATTGTATTTATCTGTGTTTGAAAAATCATCTTCATCCCATTGATAACTTTTCATATCGCAGTTTTTTTGGGTGGTATCAAATCCATACTCTCGACCATCACCTTCATTAGCGGTCAAAATATAGGTTTTGCCGTTGACAGTGTAACTGGTGATGCTATCAGGCATGTATAGTCCTTCTAACATCGGATAGCTTTTCAAGTTCCCCGCTTTCTTATCTTTATTAGAGGCATCCAATTGAGCGTTGGACCATGATTTCCCGCCAAGGCCAAAAATTTTATCGATTTCCGCATTTGCCACATCAATTACCGCGATCGCATTGTTCTCTTGAAGCGCGACATATAACTTACCGTTGTCGGCAAACGTTAAGAATTCGGGTTCTAAGTCTTGAGCAACAGAGGCATTTGGCGCTGAAATTCGAACCGTTTCCGACAATTCGTTAAAACGTGAGTTTTCTGAATTAAATGCTTGGAAATTAATTTGAGTCACACTGGCGTTCATTGGTCCATCACTTAAATCGACAAGTGTGACGCTGCCCTCTGGATCAACGCTGTAATCAGAGTTTGGTTCGCCTTCATTCGCGGAAGCGAGATAACGACCGTCTTTTGAAAAGCTCACCATATCGGGTAATGCACCCGCCGTGTAGGTGTTGATCAGTTCTAAAGTGTCAGACCGGTATAGGGCAATGATACCGCTCTGTTGCTTGATTTTATTCTCAACGGCGATGGCCACTAAACCACCGTGCGTCGTTACGCTGTTAGCCGCGCCGATGTCTAAACCTGAATGGAGTGCTGCACTTTGTAAATCAATCACACCATTATTTATAGGCTTTGCATCTTGGTTGAGCAATAAGACATCCACTTGCGCAGCTTGTGCGTTAACCACATATAGCGAATCAGTACAGCTATCGTAGCTCACTATTTCTGCGGCTGATTTGTCAAAGCGTGCGTTGGATATATGGGTTCCAACTAAAGTTAAGCCTTTAATCGGCATCTCGGTATTTTCGACTATTGAATGTGGCTTGCACTGAACACCTAACTTAGACGAACTCTTCGGATTATTGCTATTTGTTGAAGTACATGCAGCCAACAATGTCATTGATAAAGCCAATATGAATCGGTTTTTGAATTGCATAAATTGTCCCTGAATAATAATGAGTCAATGAAATTAACCGGACTAATTTATGTGCTTTATGTTACGTATTGGTTTCAAATTGATTAACCTTGCTTGACAGGCCAAAATCAAATGCTGGTCAATAGAGTGGCCTCAGTAAGACAAATAGTTAACTCGTCTGTTTCCATATATGAGATGTCAGTATGTGAATTTCGCACTATATTCAACTCAGTTTACATGGTTAGATCACGTTTTTATTAGGAACTGGAGGTTAAACATGGGCTGGACAATTCAAGGCACAACACGTTATTTATCAGAATTTGGTCTTAGGCCAGTGCGCAGTAGAATAAGCGTAGAAGAAGGCAGTATTTTTCTGAGTGAATTGCTTAAAGTTGATCCTAATAACATGATGAATTCAAACGGTTACGCTTATTATATCTGTCGCCAAAAAGAAGAGGTGAAAGCGTTACTCATTACGACTTCAATCGAAGATAGTAAATATGTAAAAGAATCGGAGGCACAGTTTATCCGATTAGTAAAAAGTTTGGTTAAGCAAACGACAACTGGAGTGGTTAGTAAAGAGGTGGACTTGGTCAATAATCATGTCGAAAAAGTTGGAGTGCATACTTTTCAGATAGAAAGAAATGGCATCAATCACAGTAATTCTTTGCGATGTATATTGAGCCTAACAGAAGACGCTATTGCAGCGAAGCAATGGCTTGATAAGATTGATTACCACGCAGTATAAACACACGGAATACCTTGATTCTAAGCGGAATAGTCTATCTAAAAATGCCCAATAGAATGCCCATGGATGGCGGCTCCAGTGTCTCCGATTTGTTGACCAGTTATTTTCCAGATTGGTATTTTATAGGGGCCAGTTCAATTTATTGAAAATGGCCCCATTTTTATCCCTGTCACTTAACCTGACTTCACGGCACTTAATCAAGTAATGGTCAATTAATGGCGAAGTTAATCACCTAAAGCCACGCCTTCACGACGAGGGTCTGCACCCCCTATCAATTTGCCGTCTTTAAATAAAATGGCATGAAGACCGGAGTTTAGGTCGCGGATATTAACCTTGAATCCCATTTTCTCTAATGGTTTTTTAAAGCTTTCTGCGGAGGTTCCTTGTTCAAGGTCATAGGTGCCAAATCGATTCACCATATGGGGCATATCTATAGCTTGTTGTATATCCATTCCCCAATCTAGGTGTGCGATCAATGTCTGTGCGACGTAGCCAATAATGCGAGAGCCTCCCGGAGAACCAACGGCCATGTAAGGTTGCCCTTGTTTCATCACGATCGTCGGCGCCATAGAAGAACGAGGGCGCTTTCCCGGTTCGAGTCGGTTCGCAATGGGATAGCCATTTTTATAAGTGGCAAAAGAAAAGTCCGTTAATTCATTGTTGAGAATAAAACCGTTGCTCATCACTCTAGAACCAAACCCATTTTCGACGGTACTGGTCATTGAAACGATGTTCCCTTCTTTGTCGGCAATCACTAGATGCGTTGTGCTTGGTAACTCGATGGACTGATCATCGGCAAGGGCTATTTTATTCGCCCATGGCGGGTTTCCGGCCGCAGCCGTTGCTAATGCGCTGCCTTTTTTGATCAACGAAGACCGGCTAGCAAGGTAATCCGGATCCACTAACCCTTCAGGAACGGGTACAAAATCTGAGTCCGCCATATAACGACCTCGGTCCGCAAAGGCCAATCGAGAAGCATCCCCTATTATCTGCCATGAAACGGGATCTTCAGGTCCCATTGCGCTCAAGTCAAAATGGCTTGAGATGCCCATAATTTGGCCGACAGTAAGGGCGCCAGAACTTGGTGGCCCCATGCCGCAGATGTCATATTGCCGATACGGAGCACAGGTGGTTTCTCTTTCTACCACGGCGTAGTTAGTAAAGTCGGCTTGAGATAGATAACCAGGGTTATCTGTAACGCCGGTTACTTTCGCTACAATATCTTTGGCAATTTGACCTTGATAAAAGGCACTTTCCCCTTCTTTTGCTAAAGTCGCGAGCGTTTTCGCATAGGCCGGATTTTTTAGTGTGCTGCCTTGTGCAAGAGGTTGCCCATCGGATGTGAAGAAATAGGCTTTGGTGTCTGGATAGCGGCTCAAGCGCGCCTTATCTTTTGCAATAGAAGAGGCCAATCGTTCTGACACGGTAAACCCGTCTGTCGCCATTATTGTTGCAGGCACAAATAATTCGGACCAACTCTTTTGTCCATACTTTTCATGCATTGTCGCGAGTAACTTTACCGTGCCGGGCGTACCAACAGAGCGGCCACCGACTACGGCGTCATAAAATTTTAAAGGCTTACCATTTTCGTCTTGAAAAAGTTCGGGACGAGCCGCTATAGGGGCCGTTTCTCTGCCATCAAACGTGGTTATTTTTTTAGATTTTGCATCGTAGTAAACTAAAAATGCACCACCACCCAAACCAGAAGATTGTGGCTCAACTAAACCTAATACGGTTTGTATGGCGACTAAAGCGTCGGCAGCATTACCTCCATTTTTTAATACATCATAACCCGCTTGAGCGGCCAGTGGGTTTGCTGCCGCGACCATATAGTCATTGGCAACGACAGCCTGTTTAACCGTTACTTTGCTGGTTAATTCTGGGGCGACAGAGTCCGCCACTTGCGAGGTGGCATTGGCGTTAACGGAAAGAAAAAATAAGCCAACTGACGTTAATGTTTTGTTATACATAGTTTCCCTTATTATAATATTAACCCATTGAAATAAAGCGGATACTTGCAAAGTATGGTCCATATTTTCTCTATTTTAAATCAAAGGGTTGTATTGTTTTTAATAACAATTATTCAAGTCGTCTTACTCATTTGAGGCAAACTGCACTGGAATGGGGAAAGTATAGAAGAAGATTGAAAAGAAGTGTTTAGCATAAATAAGACATTCATGATGACAAAGCGAAAACGTCAAATGAGATAACAAAATGTATGCCATATTTTAAGTGTTTAACAGGCCCCAACTGGGGATGTATTTCCTACAAATAAAAGGGTGAGTAGATATCTACTCACCCTTTTATTGAAGCGAACAACCTTACACTATAAATTTGTCTAAGATACCATTCTGCTCTCGCACATTGTCGCCTTGAATCTGCATTGCGGTACTAGATTCACCTGCGGCATTGGCAACGAGATCTGATAAATCTTTGATCTTCACAGTATTAGAGTTTATTTCTTCAGCCACTAAGCTCTGCTCTTCCGCCGCGGAAGCGATCTGCATATTCATATCGGTGATACGCTGAATGGCGTCCCTAATCCGCTCTAGTGCGCTATTTGCCTCTTGTGCTTGGGTTACGGTTGTTACTGCGGTCTCTTTACTTGTGCCCATTGCTTTAGCTACCGCACCTGCACCGGCTTGTAGTTGTTCAATCATGGTTCGGATTTCGGTAGTGGACTCTTGGGTTCGTTGTGCCAATGTTCTCACTTCATCTGCAACAACGGCAAACCCGCGACCATAGTCTCCCGCGCGCGCGGCTTCAATTGCCGCATTGAGCGCAAGCAGATTAGTTTGATCTGCGATATCGTTAATAACCTGAAGTACGGTTTCAATTCTATCGGTAGCATCTTCCAATGATTTTACTTGTATGACGGCATCGTCGATGCTGGCGGATAACGCGCCAATAGATTCTGTCGTATGGCTAACGATAGCACTGCCTTCTTGTGTGGCGTTATCGGCTTCTTGAGCCGCAGACGCAGCACCTTGTGCATTACCAGCCATGTCGGTAGAAGTCGTGGCCATTTCATGCATTGCCGTAGCTAACTGTTCAATTTCACGCATCTGTTCGGTCATCGCCGCCGCCGCCGCAGACGCGCCTTCAGAACTTGATTCGGCACCTTTTAGTATCTCGTGACTTATCCCTTTAAGTTGCTTTATCTTGTCTTGTAGACTCTCTGTAAACAGGTTGAAACCTTTCGCGAGCTCTGCAAATTCGGTGTCTGTGGTGGTGGCTAAACGTTGTGTCAAATTACCGTCACCAGTAGCAACATCTTGTATTGCATCATTAAGAGAGCCTAATGGTTTCATTAATTTACCAATCAACACAAGCAGTAAGCCGATACTGATTATCAACGAGATGGTGGTAACTATGATAGAGCTTGTACGCATGTCACTAACAGGTTGGAAGGCAATACCATTGTCGATTACTGAACCGACATACCAGTCAATACCTGGTATTTTTCGAAAGTCATAAGCTAATTCATTTCCATCTGAGTTCACAATCTGCATCTTTTCAGTAATATTTACTTGAGCATGCATTTCAGAAAATGGTTTACCGTTTAATTCGGTATTTGGATGAGCAATGATCGTTCCATCTGAGGAGACAATGAATAGGAACCCCGCATCAAAAAGATTCACTTGGTTTATTGTTTCGGCCAAACTTGCGAGACTTACGTCAAAGAACAATGCACCAACAAATTGCCCACTTTTTTTCAATGGTGTTGCAATTGAGATTACGATCTCTTTGGTAACAGAATCGGCATAGGGGGCGGTGATGATAAGCGCATTATTTGACTTGGCATCCTTATACCAAGGACGAACGCGGGCATCCCAAGCAGAACCGGGATCCCAATTAACGTCGCCACTAATTGCTTTACCGTTTGTTTCTAAACCAGCACCAACAAGTATGAAAGGTTTTTTTAGACTGGGTTTATTAATTACTTTCTTAATGGCGTCGGGGCTTAGATCATCGTTAGCCATTTCTGTTGTATAAATAGCGAGCGCTTTTTGTCCGGAGATCTTTTCAGCAACGTTACTTTTTACACTATCCATGGCATTGTTTAACCCATGCATGATGGTATCAGTAAGGAGGTTTTGAGTAGTAAAAACTTGCTTCGTAGTAACTATCGCAACAGTTACAAGCATCAATAATGTTGAAGCGGCGACAATTTTGTGACTAAATTTCATAATAAATCCTTTAAAAAAAGGTATTTTGGACTTTCGTCAATAAGCTTATTACACAGAATAGAAACCCATCCCGTACGCTCAAGTAAATATAATTATTGTTTTTTATATAAAGCCTAACTAACACCTACAAGTATAGCGGCCTAGTTACGACAATCTTTAGCCAAAAGCTCGATTTAATCCCGCTTTCTCAATGAAGATAAGTAGTTCACACTTTTTGGGATGTATGTACATTATTGCAGCTCGTTTCTGAGACGAATATAAGCAGTAATTTTTATATCAACTCAATGATCTATGATACGGGTGATGTCTAATGGCTGTCGAAGGAAGACACCCTGTCTTTGAGGTGTTGAGTTATTTTTTATCTACCGATTGTGATTTGAAATTTTCAATATCTCTTCTCGCAAAATGAACCAAAGCAAAAACAGCAATAGCATAGAGAGAAGCCCAACCGAGACATGCAAATACCAAAATAGTGATAACCAGAGCAATGAGAGAGAGTAATTTATTCGTGCCAGTCAATAGTTTGTACGCCGATAGCATGGCAAGCAAATAAACAAGGACAAATACCCCGTTGGCTAATTTAACCAGAGCTTCTAGATCGACACTCAAGACTTCTCCGATGAATGCACAAATAACCAGAGTTCCAGTGATAGTGAGAGTGGCAACGGTAGGAACGCCACGTTTAGAGATGACCGCCATTTTGGTTTGAGGGTGGCTATTCTTAGCGATGGCGTATGCCATTCTAGATAAGCTTTGCACATATAAATTAAGGCTAGCGAAACAGGCAAAATATCCCACAAGGCTAATAAGTGTCGCCCCTTTGCTACCAAATATTTGTTCGCTTATCCAAGGAATAGATCCAGAAGAAAGCGCTTCTGTACCGTAGGCTTGGAACTTAAGAATGACAACAGAGCAACTCCAATAGATCACACCAGCGAATAGAGAGCCTAAGATAATCGCGATAGGGAAATCAGTTTCGGGTTTTTTAAATTCTTCTCCCATATGCGCAAATGCTTCAATGCCGACAAAACACCAGAACATCACGCCTAATGCAGATGCAATCGGAAAAATAGAATCGGTGGTTAAAACCGGCATTTTAATATCTGCGGTGCTGACGCCACCATAGATCCAGAACAGAGACACAAGGGCACAGATAGCCAAAGCAACGACCGTTTGAATCCGTGCTGAAGATTTGCTACCAATCAGGTTGACTGCAATCAATAAGCCGATGGTGATAAGTTCAGCGACGAGGGTGTGATCAAAAGGGGCAGGAAGTAACGGTTTTCCAAAACTACCGGCTAAGGCAATACCCGCAGGGATACCAACCGGCGTAACACTCAAAAATAACCATCCAACGCTGCGCTCCATTCGTGGACCAAAGGCTTTGCGAACAAAATAAGCGGTGCCACCGGAACTCGGAAAACGTTTTCCAAGGGCTGCAAAGGTCAAGGCGATAGGGATGATGGCGATAAACAGAATCAGCCATGCCCATAATGATGCTTCCCCCGCGATACCTGCTGCGATAGCGGGTATCATAAAGAGGCCGGTACCCAAAAGGGTGGTAGATAATTGGCCGACACCAGACCATAACGTAATTTCTTTTTTCAGCTCGCCCATAGAAACTGCTCTTAATGTATTGATATCCCAAATGGTTAGGCGGGCAAGGATACTGCAATTCTTGACGCAAGATACAATTATTCACAGACTATTTATTATTAATTGTTCTATCAAAAAAACAGAGCCTTCGTTACGAAGGCTCTGTTGATCGAATCACCTAAATGCAGGTTAGATAGTGAAATTAAGCAATAACTTGCTCTGTTTGCTCAGCGCGGCTTTTCAAAAATGCATAACCAAACCCAGTAACTGCGGTACCTGCTGTTATGGCAATGATGTACATCAGTACGGAAGAGATAGCATTTGGAATAAACAGCACGAAGAGACCGCCATGTGGTGCCATTAACTCGCAACCAGCAAGCATTGAAAGTGCACCCGCAACGGCTCCACCAGCCATTGTACAAGGGATAACGCGCATAGGATCACGGGCGGCAAATGGAATAGCACCTTCAGAAATAAAGCATAAGCCTAATACAAATGAGGCTTTACCAGCTTCGCGCTCACTCTGATTGAATTTCTTCTTAGCAAGGAAGGTCGCTAAACCCATACCGAGAGCAGGAACCATACCAGCAGCCATGACAGCGGCCATAGGTGCATAGGTTTGCGAAGCCAATAAACCAACACCGAATGTGTAGGCGGCTTTGTTGACTGGACCCCCAAGGTCGAAACACATCATACAACCGAGAACGATACCAAGCATGATGGCATTGGCATTGCCCATGTTATTAAGGAATTCAGTCATCGCTGCCATGACGCTAGCAACCGGGCCACCAACGACATAGATCATTATCAGACCAGTGAATAAGGTCGCAACAAGTGGAATAATAAGAATTGGTTTTAACGCATCCATTGATCGAGGAAGCTGCAGTTTATCAGCGATAAACTTAGCCGAGTAGCCTGCGATAAAGCCCGCTAAGATACCCCCCAAGAAACCCGCGCCAATTGAGCTTGCTAACATACCGCCAACAAGACCGGGTGCAAGGCCTGGACGATCCGCGATAGAGAAAGCGATGTAGCCTGCAAGCACAGGAATCATAAGTGCGAATGCCGACCCGCCTCCTATTGTCATTAGTGCCGCCGCAAGGGTACCTTCTTCTTTAAACGCTTCTATACCAAACACAAATGAGAGTGCGATAATCAAACCACCAGCCACAACAACGGGTAGCATATGTGAAACCCCGGTCATCAGGTGCTGGTATACGCCTTTGCTTTCTTCTTCTTTCGCGGTAACAGTGCCATTAGATTGGGTATAAACCGTTGCTTCAGCGAATGCTTTTTCCACTTCTTGCTTGGTTTTTTTAAGGGCTGGTCCTGTTTTCGTTTTATAGAGTTTTTTACCGTTAAAGCGATCTAAAGGAACATCGATATCTGCTGCGATAATAACTAAGTCAGCCTCTTCGATTTCCTGTTCAGTAAGCTGGTTCTTTGCACCTACACTACCGCGAGTTTCTACCTTAATTTGATGGCCAAGGCGCTTTCCTTCGTTTTCTAAAGCTTCAGCTGCCATGAAAGTGTGTGCAACACCTGTTGGGCATGCGGTAACGGCGACAATTTTCTTAGAAGCACTAGGACTTGATACGGGTACTGAAAGTGTGGTTGCATCGGTAGAGGTTAATTCAGTTGCCTCTAAAACGGCTTTTTCTAACCATGCTTTTGTATCTTCAGTGATTTTAGATATCTCTGCTTGATACACTTTTTTTCCGATGAAGCGTGTCGTATCAATTGGCGTGTTAGCGGCGATAACCACTACGTCAGATTGCGCAATATCGTTGGCAGTAAGTGTAATTCCCTGCACCACAGAAGATTGGCATTCAATTTTTGCATTCCAATCTAGTGATTTCACTGCTTTTCCAAGCAGCCCTGCCGCAATGATGCTATTTGCAACACCACTTGGACAAGCTGTAATAATAGCTATATTCATAATAATCGACCTTGTTAATTCATTGACTAATAATGGTTTATTGTTTTAGCTCAACTGGGTAATTTGTATCTGTTTCTGTAAGGATTCGAGTGCTTCTAGACATGGAACACCAACGCCTACTTGCGCGACGGCTAACGCAGAGAGGGCGGTAGAGAACGTCAATAGTTCTGGTTTCTGCATGTTTTGCATATGGCCCCAACAAAGGCCGGAAACTAATGTATCGCCAGCACCAACCGTACTTACTACCGTCATTTTTGGTGGCTGAGAGCGTAGCCATTCATTTTGGTTAAGCCACAACACTCCTTTGGACCCCATAGAGACTACGATGTTGTCGATACCTTTGTCGGCAAGTTCTTGTGCCGCTTGTTGACATTCAGCTGGTGTATCCAAAGAACGACCAACAAACCCGGACAACTCTTCGTCGTTAGGCTTAATAAGCCATGGATTTGAATGAATACCAGCAGTAAGCGCTTCACGACTGCTGTCAAATAGCACTTTTTTACCAAGGTTATGCAGATGTTGTATCCAACTGGCGCATAAGTCGGGTGATACACCTTTAGGCAAGCTACCTGCGATAACAAAATAATCGTGGTTCTTCGCCAGCTCAAAAAGAGTCTGCTCAAATTGCGTGATGTCGTCTTCGCTGACCTCAACACCCGGAAAATTAATATCGCTCACTTCTCCAGATTGCTCGACTAATTTTACGTTGATGCGCGTTGCGCCATCTACTCGCACAAATTTGTCTGTAGCATCGATCTCTTCAAATAATTGGCAGAACATCTCCTGATTATCACGGCCCAGAAATCCCGTAACGGTAACCTCCGCACCTAAATCAGAAAGTACTTTCGCTACATTCACACCTTTACCTGCAGCGTGTAATGAGCCTTGATTCACGAGGCTCACACGACCGACATTTAGCGTTCCCATACTACCGGTGAGATCCAAGGCAGGATTTAGCGTGACAGTAACGACTTTTTTGGTTGTCATAATACGATCCTTACCCTTCACCTAGGCCAGACTCAATGGCGATGCCTATCGCTTTTATTGCTTCGCCAGCGTCGATGCCCTCCGCGGAGAACGCCAAAGAATGTCCATGCATAACGCCTAATCCGATCACCTTCATTAAGCTCTTAGCGTTGACGGTTTTTCCGTCTCCATCAAGGTTCTTCACACTGATAATTGACTCGAATTTCTTCGCTTCTGCCACCAGCATTGCGCCTGGACGAGCGTGTAAACCGTGGGCATTTTTTATCTTGAAGACGGCATTATTATCGGACGTTGTGGGAGCAGATGTTTCGCCATCATCTTGTGTGAATAGAGAGACCAACTCTTGCTTGGTGGCTTGAAGAATGGTGGTTTGCTTCTGTTGGAAGACTAATTCACTGATCGTATCGAGCATGGTTTGGTGAGCGGCATTGCAAACGGAGAAAGCAATGAGCCCGTTGACGGGTTTGTCTTCAAATGAAAATGCGGGGTCGACAGTAACGACAGACATTGCAGTGCGTGAAACCGAGGTAACACTGCTGATCAACCATAGGCCTTTACCTAGATAGGTTGGCTTTTTACTAACAAGGTCAGCGATGAAGCTAGCCTCAACTGAATGGGTGTTTTTTAATAGGCCACCCGCAACGGCAGAAAGTTGAATCATGTCGCTTGCAGGGAAGTTTTGTAGGATCAGAGATTCATCAAAGTCCGCAGTGAATTGAACGTCACCATTTAATAGGGCGAGGATTTCTTGTTTTGTAGAAGCATCTCTCAGTTTATCTTCAACACCATCAGCAGAAAGAACCTTAGTCAGCTGCTTTAATATGCCTAAATGCTCGTCAGATTTAGCGGCGATGCCAATTGCGATATAAATCGTGTTACCGTCTTCCCAATCTACGCCCTGGGGAAAGTGATGGACAGCGACCCCGGTGCTTTTCACAAGATGACGGGTATCGGTTGTACCATGAGGTATTGCAATGCCGTTTCCAAGGAAGGTGGTGTTTTGTGCTTCCCGATTAAGCATACCTTCTACGTAGTCAACTTCTACTAATCCTTTCTTTGCAAGGTCGCTCGCTAATACGCGAATGGCCGTGCTTTTGTCTATAGCGGTTTGTTGAAGCTCAATATCTAATGTTGTCAGTTTTAACATGGTGCGCCTCTTAGAGCTCTTTCATGAGAGCTTCAATCATCGGGTCAAATTGCTTTTAATCTTCGATTCATCGTTGATGTAAACTTAGAGCTGAATCGGTTCAGCAATGCTGCAAAAAAATTCAGCAAACATCTACATATGTTGCTGATACTTGTTGTTTCGCTTATCTCACTCACCCACGGTGTAAAATAGGTGATTTAAGTCATGTTTCAAGTTTTGCTGAATCCTTTCAGCTTTAATACTGAATCGATTCAGCGTATAATTCAAGTTAGAATAACAAATAATCTGTAAAATTTTGATCAACTGCACATAAAGGTAATGAAATGACATTAGTCGAAATAGCAAAGTTGGCAGGTGTCTCAAAGACTACGGCAAGTTATGTCATCAACGGTAAAGCAAAAAAATACCGTATAAGTGAGAAGACTCAACATAAAGTGATGGCTGTTGTTAACGAGCATAATTACCAACCTGACCATGCAGCTTCATCCCTGCGGGCCGGGAATAGCCGTTCATTTGGCCTTATTATTCCTGATCTGGAGAACTCGAGCTACACCAAACTTGCCAAATTACTCGAACAAAACTCGCGAAAAGCGGGTTATCAAATCTTGATTGGTTGCAGTGATGACGAAGCTGAAATTGAAGAGAGTTTGGCTACCGCACTGTTGAGCCGAAGAATTGACGCACTGTTTGTGGCTACTTGCCTACCCAATGCAAACGAATATTACTTAAAAATCCAAAAATCTGGTACGCCTGTTGTGGCAATAGACCGTCCTTTAGATGATGAGTGTTTTGGGTGTGTTATCAGTGAAGACTACACCTCCGCCTATGATTTGACCAATTCAGTTTTGTCGCAGAGTGTAAAGACGGTTGGATTAATCGGTGCTCTGCCTGAATTAAGTATCTCTAAAGATCGTCAATTAGGTTTTTATGCGGCGGCGCGTATCCATAAGAAAGAATCTATCGTTGGTTATGGCAAGCATTTTAATAGAGAAGAAGGCAAAGCTGTATTGTCTCAATGGGTGCGAGAGAAAAAAGTACCTGACGCCATCGTGGTCACATCTTATACCCTTTTGGAAGGCGTGCTGGATGTGCTTTTGGAACACACCGAGCTGATGTCAAAAATAAAATTGGGCACTTTTGGCGATAACAGGTTGCTCGATTTCCTGCCAATGAAAGTAAACTCGCTGCCTCAGCAATTTGAATTAATCTCTGATAGCGCGCTTGCGTTAGCACTCAATGCTTCAGCCAAACGTCAGCAGTTTGGTATTGAGTTAATACCGAGAAAATTAATACGCCGATAACGACTGAGATACTCAAAGACTTACTCCAACGTCGTTCCCTCAAATTTAGCTGTTTATTCTATATAAGTGGCTAAATATCGAACAATTAACATCTGCACCAATATTATCTTTTTTCTTTATTTTCGCACCATTAAGGTGCGCTCATTATGAGCGAAATACATAGAAAAAGAACATGTCAGATTAATACGCTTACATATTCTAATTTTTTGGGTTAAACATCTAGTAAATTGACATTTATCAAGTGTGATGTTATCGGCACAACTATTGCTACAACTAACGGTAGATGCACAATATTGGTGATTGAGAATAGATACTCTAAAAGAGCACTTGAGTATTTATGCTGTACAAACGATATATAATGCAATAATATCTAGTAATAGTGAATAAAAAACCATTAATGGACTAATTTATTAACAATTATAACAGGGAATTAACATAATGAAGCATAAAATAGGTAAGTTGGCTGCATATAGCGCGATAATCCTCTGCTCTGCGGGAGCGGCCGCAGGACCAATATTAGACGGTATTGCAGAGTCTGGTGAATTACGCGCGTGTTTTGATG
Organism: Vibrio sp. VB16; assembly: GCF_015594925.2. Taxonomy (NCBI): domain Bacteria; kingdom Pseudomonadati; phylum Pseudomonadota; class Gammaproteobacteria; order Vibrionales; family Vibrionaceae; genus Vibrio; species Vibrio sp. VB16. Next base: position 560,566 of record NZ_CP087591.1, on the reverse strand, counting down.
CGGGCTATATGCCATTTGAAATGAAGTCTACTAACAATAGCTATATCGGTTTTGATATCGATTTAGGTAAAGTGATGGCGAAGCAGATGGGTGTGAAATATGTGCCTGTAAACACAGCATGGGATGGCATTATTCCAGCGCTTATTACCGGTAAGTGCGACATCATTATGGCGGGTATGACGATAACGGCTCCTCGTAATATGAAGGTGAATTTTGCTGACCCATATATCGTCGTTGGCCAATCTATACTCCTAAATCCTAAGTTGAAGGGTGAGATTAACAGCTACAAAGACCTTAATGATCCTAAATATGTAGTAGCAAGTAAGCTCGGTACGACCGGTGAAACGGTGGTAAAAAGAATGCTAAGTAAGGCGGAGTATAACGCGTTTGAAACTGAAACTGATGCCGCTTTGGAAGTGATAAATGGTAAGGCTGACGCGATGATCTACGACATGCCGTTTATCTCTATCTATGCTGCTCAAAATAGTGAAAAAATAAACGCAATTCTTGAACCATTCACCTATGAGCCGCTTGGTTGGGCCGTTAAACAAGGTGACCCTGATATGGTCAACTTTTTGAACAATTACCTTCGTCAAATCAAAGGGGATGGCACTTACGATCGTATCTACGCTAAGTGGTTCAAGAGTGATGCTTGGTTAAAACAAATTAAATAAGTGGAATCAGCCAGAAACGTTCTGTTTCTGGCTCTCATTACTCTCATTTTGGTATTGATATGCTACATAAAAAGAATAATTGGGCTTGGCACTTTCTATTCATACTCGCTCTTATCGGCATTGGTTTCTCTGTTTATTCCGCTTCACAAAAAATAAATTATACATGGCAATGGAATCGAATTGTCCCCTACATAATTGATTCATCACCGACTGAAACGTTAGCCGATAGTGATGGTACGGTTATTACGGTCGAGAAGGGCAACATCGTTATTGAATTTGACAATGGAGACGCTGCTCAACGGATTGAAAAGGCAGATGATGTATTTGTAGTCGAGGGTGATTTAGTTTTTGCTGGTGACAGAATTTCTAGCCTAAATCAGCAGAGTATGGGTGTACTTTTAATCGGATTGATTACGACGATTCAACTCTCAATTATTTCATTGTCTTTTGCCATCATCATTGGTTTAGTTGCCGCGTTAATGCGTATATCCACAAACCCATTGAGTCGAAACTTCGCTTTTTTGTATGTTGAGATTATTCGCGGTACACCACTTCTTGTGCAGATCTTTATCGTGTATTTTTTCTTAGGCACGATTTTCGATCTGGACAGATTTACCGCAGGTATTACTGCGCTGTCTGTCTTTACCGGGGCGTATATTGCGGAAATCATTCGTTCGGGTATCCAATCGATCCCACAGGGGCAAATGGAAGCAGCACGCTCTTTGGGTATGAGTTATCCCAAGGCAATGACTTACGTTATCTTACCCCAAGCATTTAAACGCACGCTACCACCTATGGCTGGACAATTGATTAACCTAATAAAAGACTCTTCCTTAGTGTCGGTCATTTCCATTACGGATCTGACTAAGGCTGGCAGAGAAGTGGTTGCAGGTAGCTTTGCTACATTCGAAGTATGGTTCGCTGTTGCGGCGCTTTATCTTGTACTAACTTCCACACTATCTTTCGGCGTACAGCGCATTGAAAAGAGGCTATCAAACAGTGACTAGAGCGGATTATAAAGGCGAAGAGATGGTTGTCGCCGCAAGCGTAGATAAGATTTACGATAACGGCTGTCACGCACTAAAAAAGGTGTCCGTTACAGTAAAACGTGGAGAAGTCGTGGTGATTATAGGGCCGTCCGGTTCGGGTAAATCAACCTTCTTGCGGACATTAAACCAATTAGAGGTGGTGACGGACGGCGATATTATTATAGATGGTATCAACATGTACGACTCATCTACTGACATCAATGTACTACGTGAAAACGTCGGCATGGTATTTCAGTCCTTCAATCTATTTCCCCATCTTTCAGTCAAAAAAAATGTGATGCTAGCACCATTGAAAGTATCGAAGCTAGCTAAAGAGGAAGTAGAAAAGAAGGCAGTACAACTGCTAACTAGAGTAGGACTAGCTGAAAAAATAGATGTCTTTCCAAGTCAACTATCTGGCGGGCAGCAACAGCGTGTTGCTATTGCACGTGCGTTAGCAATGAATCCCGATCTCATGTTATTTGATGAGCCAACATCTGCACTCGATCCAGAGATGGTCGGAGAGGTTTTAGAAGTGATGAAGTCGCTTGCGGAGGAAGGTATGACCATGGTTGTCGTCACGCACGAAATGGGTTTTGCTAGTGAAGTAGCGGACAGGGTACTGTTTATGGAAGATGGCCAGCTGCTTGTTGATGACATACCTGAAAACTTTTTCGAAAATCCGTCTCATCCACGATTGAAAACGTTTTTGTCTAGTATTCTGTGAGTCGACACGCTGCTCATTTGATGAGTCATAGTAGGGTCTGTTGATCTTTTGAGGCTGTTTAACCACAGATCCTACGATATTTGCATAAACGGATATCGGCCCATGCTTTTCACATGAAGCATGGGTAGTTTTGCCCTTGTTATCGATACGATGTTATTTAAACCCGCTTATATCCCTCACTTTATCCACTTGCCACTGAATTTTGTTACACTACGCTCAAATATCCCTATAGGTCATTCCCATGAACGAAGAGCAACCAGACGATCTCTCCACTGATGAAGTAGAAGTTGAGGCGATCGGTATCGAGATCAGCAGCCAACCAATAGAACTCTATAAATTATTTAAAATAGCTAACTTGGTCAATGGTGGCGGTGAGGCTAAACACATTATCTCAGAAGGATATGTGGCCGTTAATGGTGAAATAGAGACCAGAAAACGTCGTAAAATGTTTGACGGCGATTTGGTTGAGTTTAATCAAGAATATTATGTGGTTTTGTGTGATCTTCCGGAAGGTGAATTACCAGAAGTTTTTGAAGAAGATCTGGTCGCGCAAGAGTACCAGGTGAGAGACTCGGATATTGAGTCTGTCGATCATGAAATGCAAGCTGAGTCTATTCAAAATGAATACGAAGAGGCCTCTCTGGAAGAAACAGAACTAGAAAGTGAGGAACCTGAGTCCGAACCTGAAGAGCCTGCAAAAAAAAATAGCGGTAGAAAATCGATTCAGTTTTTCTAATCTAAAATAACGCATTCGTTCTTTTGACCGAATTTTCGTTAGCGAATAGCCACTGAAATAGAGAAGGTATTCGGTGGCAGTTATCTGTTTGACTCTCTATGGCGATTAGCATCACAAAATAAGACTTAATCACTTCCTTAACGGTTACTTAAACGATTAAGTTAAATATCATGCTATTTAACTGTCAATAAAGTACACGTACAAGGGAGTTCGCAATGCTGTCACATTCGTTGAGCGAGAAAGCATTAAAACAAGTATTGAGTTCTGTCACCCTGCCAACGTTGACCAATAAAGAGGAAAAGGTATTTCTAGACCGTTTAGATTTTCATTTTCCAGAACTGGTTTCAAAGCTCCATCTACTCTATTCCGACCACTATGATTTTTTCTTTCATCTTCAAAGCCTAATCAATGGCTTGGCAACAGCATTTTCCCGTCGTAAACCTGAGTTAAAAATTAGAGACGAGCAGCGCCTTCTCAATCCCACTTGGTATCGAAGTGAAAAGATGTTGGGCATGGCGCTTTACGTTGATTTGTTTGCAGGTGATTTAAAAAACCTTAAATTAAAGCTGCCCTATTTTCAGAGTCTCGGAGTTAATTACATCCACTTAATGCCGCTGTACCAGTCACCTAAAGGCGATAGTGACGGTGGTTATGCGGTATCAGACTATCGTAAAGTTGATTCAACATTAGGAAGTGAAAAGGACCTAGAGGATCTCGCTGATGCTTTTAGTGAAGCGGGTATTAGCTTGGTTCTTGATTTTGTGTTTAACCACACCTCAAATGAGCATGAATGGGCAAAAAAAGCATTAGCTGGCAACCCAGAGTTTGCGAATTTTTATCATTTCTTCAATGATAAGAAAGAGGTGGATGAATATAATCAAACATGTCGTGAAATTTTTCCTACGGTAAGACGAGGAAGTTTTACCTATTTAGAGCAATCAAATAAATGGGTTTGGACCACATTTAATAGCTTCCAATGGGACCTTAATTATTCTAACCCCGCGGTGTTTAATGCGATTGCGGATGAAATGCTTTTTTTAGCAAATATAGGGTGTGAAGGATTGCGACTAGATGCACTTGCGTTTATCTGGAAGGAAAAGTGGACACAGTGCGAAAATTTAACCAAAGCACATACGCTAATTCAAGCATTTAATCTCTGTTTGCAGATTGTTGCCCCCGCTGTTCAGTTTAAGTCAGAAGCGATTGTTCACCCAGATGAAGTCGCAAAATATATCGATAAAAATGAATGCCAGCTCTCATATAACCCACTCATGATGGCACTTATGTGGGAAAGCTTGGCAACCAGAGAAACCAAGCTATTGACGGCTTCACTTAAGAAGAGCTTCGACATTGCTCCTGATTGTGCATGGGTGAATTATATCCGATGTCATGATGATATTGGATGGACATTTGATGATGAAGTGGCGAGTCAGTTGGGGATAAATGGCTTCGATCATCGTCGTTTTCTGAATCAATTTTACACGGGTCGTTTTGACGGCTCTTTTGCGAAAGGAGTACCATTTCAAGAGAATCCGACAACGGGCGATTGTCGAGTCTGCGGCTCATTAGCCTCGTTGGCAGGGCTAGAAAAAGCGATAATATCAGGTGATACGCAGACGTTGGATCACGCCATCAAACGGATATTACTTCTTAACAGCATAAGCTTAAGTATTGGGGGTATCCCACTAATTTATCAAGGTGATGAGATTGGTGTGTTGAATGATCATACTTATCTAGATAATGAATTTAAAAGAGATGATTCTCGCTGGGTCAATCGACCCGCGATTACAGAAGAGATCGTCAACTTAGCGAAGCATGCGACGTCCCCACAAGGTATCGTTAATCGCCAACTAAAGCAGATGATTGCTATCCGTCAATCTGAATCTGTGTTTGGTGAAGCGAGTACACAGATACTGGAAACCTACCGTTCTCACTTATTTGCTTATTCCCGTGAACATAAAAACGGAGAGAAGCTGCTCGCTATTTGCAATTTCAGTGAACATCCGCAATCAATACCAAGTTCTATTTGTGATCTGCTACAGGCGAATCAGGTGTTTGACTTGCTAACAGGGAATGATATCTCACTTAACCAAGAGATCACTCTCGGAGCGTACGCTGTACTTTGGATAAAAAAATTAGAAATTGGAACAGTTAATGAGAAGTGAAAAACAAAAAATGCTGGCTGGCGAACCCTATCTTGCTTGGGACAAAGAACTGTATTCAGAACGTGTCGCTTGCCGTAAAACATTACAAATACTAAATAATAGCTTACCAAATAGTGACGAATGGAAGGCATCGATCAAGCAACTGATTTCAAATGCGACGGATGATACCTATATCGAACCACCTTTTCGATGTGATTACGGCAGCAATATCCGTGTAGGTAAGAACTTTTATGCTAATTTTAACTGCATTATATTAGATGTGAATCGAGTTAATATTGGTGATAACGTACTCCTTGCACCCAATGTTCAAATCTATACCGCGGGTCACCCAACGGATGTGAAAAGCAGAGTTGAAGAGGGCGTTGAATTCGGCCTGCCGATCACAATCGGTGATAATGTGTGGATAGGTGGCGGCGCAATCATCTGTCCGGGCGTGACAATTGGTGCCAACTCAGTGATTGGTGCTGGTGCCGTAGTCACCAAAGATGTACCTGAAAGTGTGGTTGCAGCAGGTAATCCGTGCAGGGTTATTAAGAAGATCGATAATACCTAAATGCGATATTTTTGTATTTGTGATTTTATACAGCCTAAAGTAGCGATAACTTTAATATCCGAGTTTAGGCGAACAATAATTATTAGAGTAACTAACAGTTGTAATAGCGCATCGATACAGTTATCGTGCGCTTCCAATTTCGTCACTCCCTAACCGATAGGACATTCCCTTGAGCCAGATTCCATTTTCTACTCTTTCTTTGTCGCCTGCTTTATTGCAAAACTTGGAGACATTGGGCTACACCTCAATGACACCAATTCAAGCAAAAGCATTACCCCTTATGCTTAAAGGCGTTGACGTTATTGGGCAAGGAAAAACCGGCTCAGGTAAGACGGCTGCGTTTGGACTTAGCTTATTGACTAACCTCAATGTAAAACGCTTTAGAGTTCAATGCTTAGTATTGTGTCCAACAAGGGAACTCGCTGATCAGGTAGCAAAAGAGATCCGATCGTTAGCGCGTTCTATTCACAATATTAAGGTATTGACACTTTGTGGCGGTATGCCAATGGGTCCACAGATTGGTTCACTTGAACACGGTGCCCATATTTTGGTCGGCACACCTGGCCGTATTTTGGATCACCTTGAGAGAGGACGTATTGACCTTTCTGAACTCAACACGTTGGTTTTGGATGAAGCCGATAGAATGTTGGATATGGGTTTTCAAGACGCACTAGATGCGATAATCGGTGAAGCACCAACAGAAAGACAAACACTCCTATTTAGTGCGACCTTCCCAGAACAGATTCAAACAGTGGCTAACAAAATAATGAAGAAGCCTGAGCTGGTTAAGGTTGAGGCAACCCATGATAATTCAAGTATTTCGCAATTCTTCTTCAAAGTAGGCAATGATACGGACAGATTAAATGCGGTCAAAAAGCTGCTATTGTCACATCGACCTGAATCTTCTGTGATCTTCTGTAATACAAAACGCGAAGTTCAAGAGGTGGCTGAAGAGCTGTACCAAGAAGGGTTTGACGTTATTGATCTTCATGGTGATTTAGAACAAAGAGACCGAAATCAAGCTCTGGTTCAGTTTTCAAATAAAAGCATCTCTATCTTAATTGCGACTGATGTTGCGGCTCGTGGACTTGATGTAGATAACCTAGATATGGTTATCAATTATCAATTATCTCGCGATCCGGAGGTTCATGTACACCGTATAGGTCGTACTGGCCGTGCGGGTAGTAAAGGTATGGCGTGTAGCTTGTTTAGCAGTAACGAAATGCATCGAGTAGCACAGATAGATGAGTATATGGATCTTCCTATCGATCCTATTGCGCTGCCGAATGAAGAGGTATTGAGTGAGCCAACATACCAAGCTGAAATGGTGACGATAGAGATCTCTGGCGGTAAAAAGCAGAAAGTACGTGCAGGTGACATTCTTGGAGCATTGACAGGTCAAGACGGTATCGATGGTAAAAAAGTTGGCAAAATTAATCTTTTTGACATGCGTTCTTATGTAGCAGTACATAAGAATGTTGTTAAAGAAGCACTTAAAAAACTAGAGAATGGCAAACTTAAAGGTCGCAAGTTTAGAGCTCGAATTCTTCGATAGTCGCTTGCAAGCATAAACGCTTTTAAATTGTCTCGAGGTACCTTCGGTTACGAATGTACCTCGTTTTAGTTTCTACCCTAATCTATAGCAGGTTAAGGTTACTTAACTGGGTAAAAGGTGTTCAATTTCTTGGGCTGCCTCGTCTGCACAACACTCTTCCCGCAAATAACTGATCACGCCTTCTAAGTTCTCATACTCTGCTACACAGTATAGTGTGCGGCCTTCTCGTCGTTGTTTAATCAGATCGGCGGAAGCGAGGCTAGAAATATGATGAGACAAAGTAGAATTTGGGATTTTCAATATCTCTTGAATTTTCCCAACAGCAATACCTTGAAAGCCTGCCTTAACCACCGTTTTATATATGCATAAACGGGTAGGGTGACCAAGTTCTTTCAGTGCTTTTGCAACGCTTTCTAGATTCATTCATTACTCCTAATTGATAGTTCGATAATATTCGAAATGGGGGAGATATTCAACCCACTTTACGGCTCTGTCGCAAGGTTGAGTCTAAATACAAGAACATTGCATGTTTCAATCACTGAAATACCTATCCTAACTTTCAATGACTTAACTACAGGTTTAGTGGATCAAAGTAGGTCCTCTCTATATTTATATTTCGATAATCATGGAAATGTATTGACGACATCAATTTGCGATAGTATATTTCGGTTATTCTAGAAATACAGAGATAAAATATTATGAATATTACACAAAACATGGTCATGGATACCTTGGACATGTTTGCCTTTTTAGCGGTAGAACTCACCATTCTTTTTCTATTGATTAGCTACCTTGTTGGTGTATTACAGGAATACATCCCACCAGAAAAAATACAGAGTATTCTGAGTGGTAAGAACGGTAAAGGGTATCTCGTAGCGGGTTTCCTCGGCGCGATTACACCGTTCTGCTCATGCTCAACCATTCCTTTCTTGAAGGGCTTGTTGCGGGCGAAAGCGGGCTTCGGAACTATGATGGTTTTCCTATTTGCGAGCCCACTGTTAAATCCAATAATCATCGGGCTGTTTGCTGTAACGTTTGGACTAAAAGTCACCGCGTTCTATTTTGCTATCGCGATGGGCGTATCCGTTGTAGCAGGCTACACACTTGAAAAACTTGGCTTTGAAAAATACGTAAAGCCAGAAGCGTATATTACCCCTGAAACCAAAGGGTGTACTTCCTCATGTGGTGGAAAAGTAAAGGCTGTAAGCAAATGGAGAAAGATTTGGAACAGCACATGGACAGACTTTAAAAAGGTGCTTCCTTATCTAGTGGGTGGTATAGCGCTTGGCTCGATGATTTATGGCTTTATGCCAACAGAGTTTGTTGCGAGTATTGCAAGTGAAGACAATCCATTCGCTATTCCGGTCGCCGCGATAATTGGTATTCCATTGTATATCCGTGCGGAAGCTGTGATTCCCCTAAGTGCAGCGTTGGCCGCTAAAGGGATGGGGCTTGGGGCTGTAATGGCGTTAATCATTGGCAGTGCAGGTGCAAGTCTAACGGAAGTGATTTTGCTTAAATCTATCTTCAAAAATCAGATGGTTGCCGCGTTCCTATTCGTTATCGTAAGCATGGCAATCGGTGCTGGTTTCCTATACCAATTCATCTTCTAATCGGTAAAAGCACGCCTTAAAATTGTAATACCGATTATTTAAGAAAAAATATTCATCGTCATTCCAGTGAAAACGTAATGCTGTTTGGTTAGTGCTAAATACTTCGTCATTCCCGTGAAAACAGGTCAGTTTTCGTTGGGATGACAGGTTTAAATAACCTTAACCGAACAGCATTAGCCTTTTTAGGGTGTGCTTTTTTTCTTATTAATACATCACTTAATTAGTGACCGATCTCTGTTTTTCCTTTCAAATTTTTAATTTTCATTAGACCTCCATCACACATTTATTTTTCCTATGAGGTAAAAAATAATTGAGCAGCTATATTCTATCGAAACGTTTCGATGGCGTTTTATTTAGCACCATCGAAACGTTTCGATGGTTAGTGAAAATCTTGTCAGGTTTTTTCTAAATGAGAGATTCTCGTTTTAAGGGTTACACAATTAGGTCACCAATATGAAAAAAACACGCTTATTAAATTCTGAACTTTCTTATCTTGTTGCGACACTCGGGCACACAGATGAAATTACGATTGGTGACGCGGGATTGCCCATTCCTGAAGGCGTAGAACGAATTGACTTAGCTTTAACTCATGGTGTTCCTGGTTTTATTCAGACGGTTGAAGTATTACTTAGTGAGTCTCAAATTGAAGGCGTCATCATTGCGGAAGAAACGAAACAAGTGAGTCCTGAGCTACATTCTCAATTGCTTGAAGTGATTAAAAAAGACAGCCAGAGTACAGGTAAAGAAACGAACATAACTTATGTTTCTCATGAAGAATTTAAAGTTCACTCTTTTGATAGTAAAGCGATAGTAAGAACGGGTGAATGTACACCTTATGCCAATGTGATTTTTCAAACTGGTGTCACTTTTTAAACGCAGACATTTCGAGGAAGAGTAATGACTCAACCAATTTTAGAGCTAACGGGTATAGACAAAGCCTTTCCCGGTGTGAAAGCGCTAGATAATGCTTGTCTCAATGTATATCCAGGTCGTGTTATGGCGCTGCTTGGCGAAAATGGTGCAGGTAAGTCTACGTTGATGAAAGTGTTAACGGGCATCTATTCTTTAGATGCAGGAGACATCCGATACCAAGGCGTTAACGCTGCATTTCAAGGGCCGAAGCATTCTCAGGAAGCGGGCATCAGTATTATTCATCAGGAACTAAATCTTATTCCTGAATTAACTATCGCTGAAAATATATTTTTAGGCCGTGAAAGAGTATCACCATTAGGCCGTATTCGATGGTCTGAAATGTATAAAGAGGCGGATGCACTGCTTGCTCGCCTTAATGTCAAACATAGCTCTAAAGACCAACTTGGTTCGCTGAGTCTTGGTGAACAACAAATGGTTGAGATTGCCAAAGCGCTCTCATTTGATTCGAAGGTCATCATTATGGATGAGCCTACCGACGCATTAACCGATACAGAGAGTGAGTCACTGTTTGCGGTGATTGAGGAATTGCGCCAAGAGGGATGTGGCATTGTCTATATTTCACATCGTTTGAAAGAGATCTTCCAGATGTGCGATGACATTACGGTATTGCGTGACGGCAAGTTTATCAATCAATGTACGGTAGCGGAAACCAATGAGGATCTGCTCATTGAGATGATGGTAGGTCGTAAACTTGAAGAACAATATCCTCGAATCAATGCGGTTCATGGAACCACCTGTTTGGAAGTGAAAAATCTAACTGGTTCGGGTGTTAATGACGTTAGCTTTACATTAGATAGAGGTGAGATCCTCGGTATATCTGGTTTGATGGGGGCAGGTCGTACAGAGCTAATGAAAGCGATATATGGGGCGTTACCAAAAGAGTCCGGCAAGGTGATGTTGGACGGGAAAGCTATCGAACCGCAAAACCCACAAGAAGGGTTAGCACAGGGCATTGCCTATATCTCTGAAGATCGTAAAGGTGATGGATTGGTATTGAGCTTGTCGGTTAAAGAAAATATGTCACTTAGTTGTCTAGAACAGCTATCGAAAGGAATCCAAATTCAACACAAAGACGAAGTGATGGCGGTAGAAGATTTTATCAACCTCTTTAATATTAAAACGCCGAGCCGCAACCAGATTATTGGTAATCTTTCTGGTGGTAACCAGCAAAAAGTGGCTATCGCGAAGGGGTTAATGACAAGGCCAAAGGTGTTGATCTTAGATGAACCAACCCGCGGCGTAGATGTTGGCGCCAAAAAAGAGATATACCAACTCATCAACAAGTTCAAGGCGGAAGGAATGAGCATTATATTAGTCTCTTCGGAAATGCCGGAAGTACTTGGAATGAGTGACCGAATTATTGTTATGCACGAAGGCCACATCAGTGGTGAATTTGATGCGAAAGAAGCGGATCAAGAGAAACTTATGGCTTGTGCTGTTGGTAAAAAAGTAAGTGAGGTAGCAGCATGAACAACGATACAACAACCAAAAAGATAGAACCCATGCAAGATAGAAAACTATTTACTAAAGAGTGGCTAATCGAGCAGAAATCACTCATCGCATTGCTTTTTTTGATTGCAGTGGTTTCGTTTCTTAACCCTTATTTTTTTACGATGGATAACATCCTCAATATTTTGAGACAAACATCCGTCAATGCAATTATTGCCGTAGGGATGACCCTTGTTATTCTCACCGCGGGTATAGATTTGAGTGTAGGGTCCGTAATGGCACTATGCGGAGCCTTTGCCGCGAGTTTAATTGCAATGGAAGTCTCGGTGTTCATCGCCGTTCCAACGGCGCTTCTAGCGGGTGCGGCTTTAGGCGCAATTAGTGGGGTGATTATCGCCAAAGGTAAGGTTCAAGCCTTTATTGCTACACTGGTTACGATGACTTTATTACGTGGTGTGACGATGGTGTACACCGACGGACGACCAATTTCGACTGGATTTACTGATACTGCGGATACGTTTGCGTGGTTTGGTACTGGATATGCTCTAGGTATCCCTGTTCCGGTATGGATTATGGTTATTGTATTTTCGGCCGCATGGTATGTGCTAAACCACACGCGATTTGGCCGTTATGTATACGCCTTAGGTGGCAATGAATCAGCAACACGCCTATCTGGTATTAATGTTGATCGTGTAAAGATAGGTGTATACGCCATCTGTGGTCTACTCGCGGCTTTAGCCGGTCTTATAGTGACGTCCCGTTTGTCGTCGGCTCAGCCGACAGCCGGGATGGCCTATGAACTTGATGCTATTGCTGCCGTAGTACTCGGTGGTACCAGCCTAGCTGGTGGACGTGGACGTATTATGGGGACCTTAATTGGCGCATTGATTATTGGTTTTCTTAATAACGCGTTAAACCTTCTAGATGTATCTTCTTACTATCAGATGATTGCCAAAGCTGTCGTCATTCTTCTGGCAGTTTTAGTTGATAATAAAAATAAATAACTCTACCAATATAGGGCTAAGGTGAACCTTAGCTCTCACTATGAAACAAAGGACTACAATAATGAAAAAGATCGCAACTCTTATCTCAGCCGCTGTTTTATCTGCATCAATGAGCACTACGGCGTTCGCTGAAGATACAATAGCAGTAGTAGTATCTACTCTAAACAACCCATTTTTCGTTTCGATGAAAGATGGCGCTGAGAAAAAAGCAAAAGAATTAGGCTATAAGCTTATCGTTCTAGATTCACAGAATGATCCAAGTAAAGAACTTTCTAATGTTGAGGATCTAACGGTTCGTGGTGTGAAGGCAATTCTGATTAACCCAACGGATTCTGATGCGGTTTCTAATGCAATCCGTATGATTAACGGAACAAATATTCCTGTGCTTACTCTAGACCGTGGCGCAAGCCGTGGTAAAGTTGCAAGCCACATTGCATCAGACAACGTAGTTGGTGGCGAACTCGCGGGTAACTTTATTGTTGAAGCTATTGGTGATAATGCGAAAGTTATTCAGCTTGAAGGTATCGCCGGTACTTCTGCGGCGCGTGAGCGTGGTGAAGGCTTCATGAATGCTGTTAAAGGCAGCAAAATGGAACTGCTTGCTACTCAACCAGCCGATTTTGACCGTACTAAAGGTTTGAACGTAATGGAAAACCTACTTGCTGCTAACCCAGATGTTCAAGCAGTATTTGCTCAAAATGACGAAATGGCATTGGGCGCACTTCGCGCGGTTCAAGCATCAAGTAAAGACGTTATGATCATCGGTTTTGATGGAACAGATGATGGTATTGCAGCGGTTAAACGTGGCGACCTAGCAGCAACGGTTGCTCAACAACCTGAATTGATCGGTGCACTTGGTGTTGAAACAGCAGATAAAATCCTTAAAGGTGAGACAGTTGAAACGTACATTCCAGTACCTCTAAAACTTGTTCTTAAGTAAAACTAAAAATAGGTAATGTTGATAGATTGGATTCGTTTGGTTGAGTCTATTGGCATTACCTACCGCTGGGGAAACCCATCGCCAAACTTTCCCGAAAATTAAATAATTTACTTATTTCAGTAAAGTAACTAAATTATTCGGTTTTATATCCTCTACTCAATAGGTTGAATGTATGAGTAAACTCATTGTCCTCGGCAGCGTTAATGCTGATCATGTTCTAAAGGTTCCATCTTTTCCTAGACCAGGTGAAACACTTCACGGTGGTGGATATCAGGTGATTCCTGGTGGTAAAGGGGCCAATCAAGCAATCGCGGCAGTTCGCTTAGGCGCAGATATTGGATTTATTGCGAGTGTAGGTGATGATGCGTTTGGCGTAGCGATCAAAAAGAGTTTCAAAGAAGAAGGCATGAATACCGACGCCGTTTTGATTGAAGATAATACGCCAACAGGAATTGCAATGATTCAGGTTGCGGATACAGGCGAAAACAGCATTTGTATCTCTGCTGAAGCGAATGGTCGGTTGAATGCGGCACGAATTGCCCCTTATCTTTCGTCAATTGAACAGGCAGATTTTCTGCTTATGCAATTAGAGACGCCGATGGATGGGGTTGAATTGGCGGCAAAAACGGCTAAGTTATCGGGAACCAAAGTGGTACTTAACCCTGCTCCGGCGACAAAACTTAGTGATAACTTATTAAGCTGTGTAGATATCATCACGCCGAACGAAACCGAGGCAGAAATACTCACAGGTGTAACCGTGTTTGATGAGCAGTCTGCGCAAGTGGCTTCAGATATTCTGCATGCCAAAGGCATCGAAACCGTGTTGATTACGTTAGGCGCGCAGGGCGTATGGCTTAGTGAAGAACGTGGTAAAGGCGAAATAATCTCTGGTTTTAAAGTTGATGCAACTGATACGACAGCGGCAGGAGATACCTTTAATGGCGGTTTAGTGACAGGATTGATGGACGGTATGAACTTAAAACAATCTGTCGTTCTAGCTCATGCTGCCGCGGCTATTTCGGTGACCCGATTTGGTGCTCAAACTTCTATTCCATGTCGGAAGGAAGTGGATGCATTCAGTACTCAACACGATATTTAAAATCACCCTCAACAAATTAAGGTTGTCACATGGCTTCAATGAAAGATATTGCCAAACTAGCGGATGTTTCTACGTCTACGGTAAGCCATGTTGTTAATCAGACTCGGTACGTAAGCGAAGAGATTACCACTCGAGTAAAACAAGCCGCTAAAGAGCTGAATTACTCGCCTTCTGCTCTTGCTCGCAGCCTAAAAATGAATCGCACTCGTACTATCGGTTTACTGGTAACAACCTCAACCAACCCCTTTTTTGGTGAAGTTGTAAAAGGAGTAGAAAGGCACTGCTATGAACAAGACTACAACCTAATTCTTTGTAATACCGAAGGAGATGACGCTCGAATGAAGGCGTCGATTAACACGCTTTTGGAAAAAAGAGTCGATGGGTTGCTTTTGCTTTGTTCTAGCCTAGAGGGGAAATACTTAGACGTATTCGATCGATATCAGGATATCCCTACCGTGGTTATGGATTGGGGAGAAACCCATTTCCCAAGTGATAAAATTAAAGACAATTCAAGGCTTGGCGGTTACATGGCGGCTAAGCACCTAATTGATAATGGACATCGTGAAATTGGCTGTATTACGGGCCCATTAGATCGCCATCAAGCTCAGATTCGTTTTGCAGGTTTTCAGCAAGCACTGGATGACGAAGGAATATCACTGGAAAACAAGTGGGTCGTTCCTTCTAACTTCGAGTGTGATGGCGGATACGATGCATTTAATCTCCTATATGAACGTGGTGAGTTGCCAAGTGCTATCTTTGCTTGTAACGATATGATGGCCATGGGTTTAATCAATGCTGCGAATGAAAAAGGGGTTAGAGTACCTGAAGACCTTTCAGTTATTGGTTATGATGATATCTATATCGCTAAATTTATGGTTCCGGCGCTGACAACTATCCACCAACCCAAATTTCGACTGGGTAAAACGGCCGTTGATACTTTGCTTAAACGTATTGAAAAGCGAGCCGAGCAGATACAACAGGTACAGCTGGAGCCAACGCTAGTGGTTCGAAATAGTGTTAAACCGTTGAAATAAGCAATACTGATCTAAGCACTTTGTTACTTCTGTAAGTGCTTTCGGCTGTTTGCTTCAAGTTTGGAAAACAGCAGAGAGAGCCCGAAGCAGAGGACGAGATACGACAAACCGACTAACAACCATATCTCAAAAATCAATCCGGATGAATTTGCCATTTCTGTACCGACGAAAGTCAGTTCCTGAATAGAAATCAATGAAACAATAGAAGAGTCTTTTACAAGTGAGATAGCTTGCCCTGCCAACGGAGGCGCAATGGTACTTATTACTTGCGGGGCAATGACATAACGATATTTTGACCACGTAGATAAGCCCAATACATCCGCGGCTTCCCATTGGCCTTTCTCAATGTTCTCTAATCCAGCCCTCACAACTTCTGCGATGTAAGCGGCCGACAGTAATCCGACGCATAGCACCCCTGAGAGTAAGTTTTCCCAAAGGTTTGCTTTTCCAAATAGTATCTCCTGAACAACATTCGTCTCACCTGAATGCTCTCTAAGCAGGGCATCTAGTCCAAGTAATGGAATAAGTTGATTGGAGATGAAAAAGTAAAAAATAAATACAAAAACCAGCGGTGGTATATTCCGAATAAGCTGAATATAGGCGATAGCAGGTGCGCGAAATATCGATAATGCCGAGTGCCTGGCAATGCCTAATAGGATGCCAAGCAATAACGAAAAAACAACGCCCCAGACACTCAATCGGAGTGTTGAAACCACACCCTGGAAAAAATACGGTATGTCTCCATTTGCTCTTGGAGTGAAAACAAGCTCAATAGCACCAGACCAGTTCCAATGATAGTTCACACCAATAGAAGATCGGTAGTAAAACCAGATGGCGGCAAACGCAATCAATCCAAGCAGAAAATAATCTAATCGATTTAATCTTTTCGAACTCTGGGCCTTCGTTGGTCTTATTGAGCTTATGGTTTCCATTGTAGATTACTGCCCTTGAGCCACTTGGCTTTGCCAATCTAATGTAGAGAACCAATATTCGTATCGTTCAGCCAACCAACCGTCTTCAGTCCGCTCTTTAATCCAATGATCAAAGAAGGCCTTTTTATCGTCTTCACCGAGTCGCACTGCAAATGCCTCGTTACCTTTTGACAGCCGTTCATTGAAAGGAAGGAAAAGGACATCTTCGTGTTTTAGAGCCTCATGCTCGGGTTTTGGGCTAGAGGCAATAACCGCGTGGGCATTGCCGTTCAATACTTCTTGGAATGCTTGCGCATCGTCATCAAATTGAAGAATCTTAGCTTTAGGGAAGGTTTCACGCGCCACTTGTACAGTGAATGCTCCACGACGCGCTGCAATTTTTACTTTGCGAGAATTAAAATCGCTCATTTGATCAAAGCCAGCGGCGAGTGTTTTATTCGCGGCGACCTGAACGCCTGAGTGTGAATAGGCAGCGCTAAACAGAACGCTTTCGGCTCGTGCAGGTGTGATAGACATACCACCAATAATAACATCAAATTTCTTCGCCAAGAGCGCGGGGATAATACCGTCCCATGCCGTAGGGACGAACTCAACTTTCCAGCCAGAATCTTTCGCTAGACGGTTGGCAACGTCGATTTCAAATCCGATCAATTCGCCCTGTTTATTACGCATCGCCCACGGAACAAAGGTAGACATACCAACGCGTAACGTGCCACGTTGCTCTATTTTTTCGATGTTCACGTTATCGGCAACCGAAGGCAGAGATAGTAACGCCCCCAACATTGCAATCATTGCACTTTTTAATAATCTCATATTGCTACTCCGTGTTTTTTTCGTTTGTCCATTATAGTGTTCGCCATTGGGCACCTAGTTTATGTTCTAGCCTTGCTGCGAATGCGGATAGTGAAAGGGTAAGGGCTAGATAAATAGCCGCAATAGTAAACCATATTTCAAATGGCATTGCCGTCTCTGAAACGATATTTCTCCCTTCTGTTGTAAGGTCAAAGATTGCCATGACGCTAACAATAGATGAATTCTTAATCAGCGATACGACCTCATTTGTTAGTGGTGGCAGCGTTCTCTGTATTACCTGTGGCAATATAATGTCTCGATAACTATCGAGTGGCGAAAGACCAAGTGAACGAGCGGCTTCGAATTGGCCCCGAGGAATGCTGTTTAATCCTGCTCTGAATATTTCCGCTGTATAGGCTCCTTGGAATAACGCTAAAGCAAGTATTGCGGTTGAGAATCGATCGAGTCCAATCACTGGACCAAAAATAAAGTAGAGCAGATATAATTGAACCAGCAATGGTGTATTACGTATAAGCTCAATATACCCACGGGCAATGGCTCTACCAACGATAGAGTCTGACAACCTAAGTAGAGCCGTGGTGAGTCCTAGAACAAGGGTTGCTACTAAACTGAGCAGAGAAATACGTATGGTGACGAGAAGACCATCAACCAGCTCGGCTGACCACCATTCACCATCCTCATAAAAAAATAGGTAATCGGGAATTCGCTCCCATTGCCAACGGTAACCCATAGACTCGGCACCACTGTCTAAAAGCCAGACAATTCCGACGATTAAAACCGCAATTTGAAGCAGTGCTGAGAAAACGGGTTTGAGGATTTTAACCATATTAATGGCTTAATATCTGGTTTAAGAATGCACGTGTGCGTGGCTGTTTTGGTGAGCTAAACAATTGCTCAGGTGGTGCTGTTTCGATGATTTCGCCTTCATCCATAAAAATGACACGATCCGCGACTTTTTTAGCAAACCCCATTTCGTGGGTGACGCACACCATAGTCATGCCTTCTCTTGCAAGTTCAATCATCACATCTAATACCTCGTTGATCATCTCTGGGTCAAGTGCAGAGGTGGGTTCATCAAATAACATGATTGAAGGCATCATACAGAGAGAACGAGCAATCGCGACACGTTGTTGCTGCCCTCCAGATAGTTGGATCGGGAATTTATCGGCTTGTTCGGCAATGTGTACACGATTTAGGAAATGCAGTGCACGTTGTTCGGCTTCTTTTTTTGAAAGCTTTAGTGTTCGGATTGGGGCCAGAGTAAGGTTGTCTAATACGGTCAAATGAGGAAACAAATTAAAATGTTGAAACACCATACCAACCAACCCCTTTTGTTTAGAAAGGTCTGTATTTCCTAAGACGTTGATACAACCGGAATCGACCTGTTCTAGCCCGTTGATGCAGCGAATTAACGTTGATTTGCCTGAGCCTGATGGGCCACAGACAACAACTATCTCACCTTCAGCTACGGTAAGGTCGATTTTGGCCAATGCTTGAAAGTTGCCAAACCATTTATCAACACCTTTAAACTCGATGGCTTGTGAGTTTGACTTCGTCAATTTAACCCCATTGTGTTTCATTTAATTATTACCATAGCAATATCAGCGAGATATTTCATTTATAGATTGGCATTTATCGCGAAATTTTGTCGCCCATAACCACTTTAAATATGAGACAATGATCCCAATTATATGGTTATTGTGGGCAGCCGACGACAGAGTCGCCTGTCAGTTACACCCAGAATTGTTATTTACAGAGAGTGAAAAATGACTTTTGATTTAAATCTTATCCCTACCACCTTTGATATGTTACATGGTGGCCTTGCTGCCTCTTCTCTTATGTTACTAATACTCGCGATTTCTCGCCAATCTAAAGTGATTGAAAAAACGGTGGAGAAGCCCATCGAAAAGATCGTTGAAGTGGAAAAACAAGTAGAAAAGATAATCGAAGTAGAAAAAATTGTTGAGGTTGAAAAGGTCGTTGAAAGAGTGATTGAAGTTGAATCTAAATTGAAGACCGCAAGCACCGATTCCGCTATGCAACTACTTTCTATTATGCAGCAGGAAGCGAGATTGATAGATTTCCTTAAAGAAGATTTAACCGGTTTTTCTGATGATGAAGTAGGCGCAGCTGCTCGCGTTATTCATTCAGGTGGCCAGAAAGTATTGACTGAATATGTAGAGCTTTCTCATATAAAGAATGAAGATGAAGAGACTCGAATTACCATCGAAGAAGGTTTTAATTCTCAGGCGGTTCGCTTGGTTGGTAATGTGACTGGTAGCGCACCATTTAGTGGCACGCTTATCCACAAAGGTTGGAAAGCGGATAAGGTAAATTTGCCTAAGCTCGCTAAAAACTATGATGCTGCCATTATTGCACCTGCAGAGGTAGAGCTTTAATGGAAAATGATATCCCTAAGTACAGCGTTGGGATCGACTTAGGGACAACTCATTGCGTTTTGTCCTTTGTTGAACTCAACAATGAAGACGCGACGGTGCAAGTACTGAATGTCCCTCAGCTTATCGCACCGGGTCAGGTTGAAGAAAGAACTCAACTAGGGTCATTTGTTTATCAACCTTCTGAATATGAAATGGGGGAAGGTTCCCGCGTGCTTCCGTGGACCACGACACCGAGTGCCTTGGTGGGTGCCGTAGCACGAAATCTTGGAGCGAAAACACCAATACGCCTAGTTGCTAGTGCAAAATCATGGTTGTGCCATAGTGGAGTGAACCGACGAGAGGCGTTTCTTCCTCAAGGGAGCCCCGAAGAAGTTGCAAAGATATCACCATTAAGAGCAACCGAGTTGTATCTAGAGCATCTAAAAGAAGCTTGGAATCATCAAAACTCCGAACATAAACTTGAAGCTCAAGATCTTACCATCACCGTTCCTGCGTCTTTTGATCCTGCGGCTAGAGAGCTTACTGCAGAGGCGGCGCGGAACGTTGGCTTCAACCATTTAACTCTGCTTGAAGAACCGCAAGCTGCGTTATATAGCTGGATAAACAACAGCGAAGATCAATGGAGAAGTGAGGTTGATGTCGGCGACGTAGTTTTGGTCGTGGATATTGGCGGAGGTACTACTGATCTATCTTTGGTTGCGGTAACGGAAGAAGAAGGCAATCTAAGCTTAACTCGTGTCGCGGTTGGTGAACATATATTGTTAGGTGGAGATAACATGGATCTCGCCCTTGCCTATCGCATTAAAATGAAAATGTCCCAAGGGGGAAAGGACCTACAACCATGGCAAGTTCAAGCGATAACGCAAGCGTGTCGCGACGCAAAAGAGACCTTACTCAACGATATGGAAGTACAGTCTGTACCTATCGTTATTCCGAGCCGAGGTTCAAAATTGTTAGGTTCTACGCTGAAAACTGAGCTGACAAAAGAAGAGGTTCAACAGACATTAGTCGATGGCTTTTTCCCCATGGTTCAAGTGCACGAACACCCGGTACAAAAAGCACGTAGTGCGTTGACTCATATGGGACTTCCATACGCTCAAGACGCAGGTATTACTCGCCATATAGCCGCCTTTTTATGTAAGCAAAGTAATGCAACTCAAGAGGTGTTCGGCGGATTTTATGGTGAGCAACCAGCCGTTGATTTTATTAAGCCAACCGCCATTTTGTTTAATGGTGGTGTGTTGAAATCACGCCTACTAGAAGCGCGCCTTACCTCAACGATTAATGCATGGCTTGAGCAATCAAAATGCCAAGCGGCTAAGAAACTGAGCGGTTTAGATCTCGATCTTGCCGTCGCTAACGGTGCGGCATATTACGGAGCAGTAAGGCAGGGTAAAGGTGTACGCATTCGTGGTGGTATTGCCAGTAGCTATTACGTAGGCATAGAAAGTTCTATGCCTGCAATACCAGGAATAGCACCACCAATGGAGGCGATTTGTGTCGCTCCATTTGGTATGGAAGAAGGGTCATATTGTCAGGTTGAGAGTAAAGAATTTGGGTTGGTTATAGGTCAACCGGTTCAGTTTCAGTTTTATGGTTCTACAACTCGTCGTGACGACCAAGCTGGCACACATTTGGACTACTGGAAACCAGAAGAACTTGAGGAGCTACCAGAGATTCAGGTTACGCTTAAAGCGTCAGAAGGGCGTAATGTCGGCGAGATTGTTCCCGTTACGTTGGCGGCACGGGTGACAGAACTTGGTACGCTTTATTTGGAAGCGATGGCGAGTGATAATGGTCAAAAATGGCATGTAGAGTTTGACGTGCGTGACGTTTCAAATCCGGAATAAGTACTATTAGTAACGAAATGTCTTAGTAATACGCCAAATAAATTCCGTCATCCTGACGAAAACTGACCTGTTTTCGCGAAAACCGACGTCATCCCCATGAAAATGGGGATCTAATATCACCAAGATTCTCGTTTTTACGGGAATGACGGTAAATTTATATAAAGCTAAATCCTCTGTTGACTGACCGACATTATTCGTCCGCAAGGACTTTTACCTAAAGGAAACTCCATGGCCTCTGCTCGTTATTTGGTTGGTATCGATTTAGGCACGACGAACATTGTCGTTGCATACAGTGAGATTACCGAATCACTAAAAGATTCACCAATATCGATTTTTAAGATCGATCAACTCGTCGCTCCCGGTGAAGTAAGTCGAAAACCTCTGTTGCCTTCTTTCCGTTTTCACCCTGCTAAAGGGCAAGTTTCTGAAAATGATATGGTTTTACCTTGGGAAAACGTACCTGTCGAAGGCGATTTTAATCTCGCCATTATTGGTGAATGGGCCAGAGAATTAGGCGCAAAGGTTGAGGGGCGGCAGATCTCTAGTGCCAAAAGTTGGTTGTCACATCAAGCTGTGGATAGAGAGTCCGATATTCTACCTTGGGTTGCGGGCAACGATGTCGATAAAGTCTCTCCCGTTACCGCCACCGCGAGCTATCTTAACCATGTACGGCAAGCTTGGAACTACCATAACCCTATCAATATCCTAGAAAATCAAGATGTGGTGATTACGGTACCGGCTTCATTTGATGAAAGTGCTCGAAAGTTGACCCTCCAAGCCGCAAAAAAGGCGGGTTTAAGCAAAGTCGTGTTGTTGGAAGAACCGCAAGCGGTATGTTACGACTGGTATGCGCGTCATAGTGACTCAGCTAAATCAAAGCTAATAGATGTGCCTCTAATCTTGGTATGTGATGTGGGAGGAGGGACCACAGATCTCAGCCTAATTGAAGCGAATCATAAAAATGATGAACTGGAGTTGAACCGTATTGGAGTTGGTGATCACCTCATGTTAGGGGGGGATAACCTTGACCTTGCATTAGCGCACCTTGCAGAGCAACGATTTAACAAGGACAAAAAACTTAACGCGTCGAGTCTTTCTAAGTTAATTCAGCAAACGCGTAAGGCAAAGGAACAGTTGCTGAGTAAAACCGAACAAGAGCAAATTAAGATTACAATGTTGGGCAGTGGTTCTAGGCTTATTGGCGGAACCAAAAGCGTGGATTTATCGAAACATGAAGTACATCAATTGGCGCTAGATGGGTTCTTTCCAAAGGTGGAGATAACCGATTTACCTGATAAAAGGCGCAAAGCGGTTATTGAATTTGGTCTGCCTTATGTTGCTGACCCGGCAATCACTAAACATATTGCAGAATTCATCTCTCAACATCAGTCTGCTGCTAGGCATGCACTTGGATTGGCTGCCATGAGCGATGAAAAAACCGAAGAGACCGTTGTCCCTGTAGGCATTCTGCTTAATGGTGGTGTCTTTAACAGTGAACTGGTTACCGAGCAGGTCACAACTATCCTGAGTAACTGGCGGGGAAGCCCAGTTATTGTGCTAGATAATCCGCACCCAGATCTTGCCGTCGCGTTAGGTGCGGTTGCTTTTGGTAAAGCGCGTCGTGGTGCCCAGTTAAAAATTGGAGGCGGATCAGCTCGTTCGTATTTCTTACATTTACCTGAGAAAAAAGGCTTTGGCAATGCTATTTGTCTATTGGCCAAAGGCATTGAAGAGGGGCAAGAGATTCGACTATCAGGACGTAAGTTTGCACTGACCCTAGGCGAACCTGTTCGATTTAACTTGTTGACCTCTATCCACGATACGTTAAGCGACAATAAACCTGCCAATAATGGTGCAATGTATAAGGTCAATACGGACATTTTCACTCCGTTGCCACCTTACATTACTAGCTTAGAGCGCATGGAAGGTACAGAAGAACGTCAGGCTAATCAGAAACAACGGGTTGAAGTTCAGTTGACTTGTAAACTGACAGAGGTGGGCACACTGCAATTGGAGTGTGTAAGTGTGGAAGATGAAGCCAATCGTTGGGCGGTTGAATTTGAGATAAGAAAACAAGCGGATGTTACTCAAGAATCGAAAATAATACGGCCTAAGCTTCAAACATCACTCGATCTTATCACCACGGCATATAGTGGAAATAAGAAGAACGCTGACCCTAAGGTAATCAAAACGCTGATGAAAGAACTCGAACAGAAACTTGGCAAAAGGGCTGATTGGGACTTTTCAACATCAAGGCAGATTTTTGATGCATTTTCTAAAGGAAGAAAACGTCGCCGTCGCTCAGAGCAACATGAAAAGAACTGGCTTCGACTTTCAGGTTATGCACTCAGACCCGGATACGGTGACCCCACCGATGAATGGCGCATCGAGCAGGTGTGGGCGCTCTACCAACAAGGCATTCAATATCAGAATCATCAAGGTTGGAGTGACTGGTGGGTATTTTGGCGACGAGTTTCGGGAGGGCTAAGTGCGGATCAACAAGAAACAATTGCGACCGATATAGTTAAGTATTTGCACCCTGGTTCACTGCGCAACCCTAAGGTAGCTAAAGAAGCGCAGGAAAAAGGCTATGAAGCGATGGTTCGACTTGGCGCGTCTTTAGAGCTTTTGCATACCGACGATAAGGTCTTAATGGCAAAATGGTTCCTGAATAAGGCCGTTAATGAAGCACAGCATTCGCAGGCTCATTGGTGGGCATTGGGCAGGATTGCAGCACGTCAACTCATGTATGGTAGCCAACACTCTGTATTGCCACGTGAGCAGGTTGAGCAATGGCTGCCGACATTGTTAGAGCAGAACTGGATTAAAGAGCCCATCATCGGTTTTGCAACTGTGATGATGTGTCGTAAAACAGGTGACCGATTATTCGATGTTTCTGACGAATTTCGGCAGCAAGTCATTGAAAAACTACAACGCAGTAAAGCCGCATCAGCATGGATTGAACTAGTGCAACAAGTCAAAGAAATGAATGCATCCGAGTCAAAACAGGCCTTTGGTGATGCGTTACCACACGGGCTTCATCTTGTTAAGGATTAAAAATAAACTGGAGAATTGATGGATCATAAATAGGGATGAAGTGAAGTAGATATCAATCAGCATGCTTTATCCTTAAATGTAGACAAAGTGTTATGTTGCTCACCCTTTGAAATGCATATAGAGGCATAATCATCGATGAGCTTCTAATATAAATATACCTACTAGAAGATGGTATGTTGTCCTCGATGTTGTAATTTAATTTTACAGAGTTATTCAAACTTAGCTTCCGCAAAAATCAGTCATTTTGATGGCAACCAGTCTAGGCATTGAAGTGATCGCTGAAGGGGTAGACACATAGTGGAAAGACGACGACTTGAGAAACTAAGGTTGTCATCGTATTCAAGGTTATTTTTACGGAAAACCAATAGAAATAGCAGAATTTCTAGAAAAATGGAACACATCCGCCGATCAAATCACGCTAAAATTATAGAGTGGTCACACTTAAGTTAACCAATTGAAATAAAAGAATAAAACTGTATTACTATTATAGGCAATGATGGTAGTGAATTGTCGCTTAATGAGGGGACGTTACATGTCAACGCTCAAACTTGTTCAAGAAGAATTGATTGGGTTTCATTCTAAACGAGAGATTTCTTGGACATGGAATACTGAAACGGAAGTGTTCACTATTGACTCTGTGTTAATCCGTCAGTATTTAATGATCAATAAAGAAATTACAACGATTGAAGATTTTCTCGCACTTTTTAGTAGTGAAGATCAAAAACGGATTGTTTCCTTGTTAAAAAGTGTCTATGGCGATGAAAAAACGAAACCGGTAAAGGCTTGCATTGCGACAGAAGATGCGAGTGTTAGTTTAAGCGTAGTTACGGCGATAAAAGTATCTGAAGGCTTAATAGCGGGTTCCATAATGCCGCTCTTTTTGTCGCCAACTCAGGAGGACCTCTCAACTTTTTTTCATCAGTTATTCGAAAATGAACACCATGGTATGTTGATTACAGATGGAAAAACCCGAATAGTCGCTTGCAACAGTTTATTTGAAAAGACATCGGGTTATCGTATTGATGAACTCGTTGGGAAACAAACCTCGATCTTTAATGCTGGTAAGCATGGCCCGACATATTTTGAGGAAATGTGGTCCAAAATAGAACAGAATGGATTCTGGAGCGGTTTGATTTTAAGTAAGCGAAAATCAGGTATTGTTGTACCGGAAGAGTTATTGATTCAACGTATTACTTCTATACGTGGCAATATTTATTACTTGGGAATGACCGTTGATTTATCAGATACACCTTATAGAATTGCCGGTATTGAACACGGTGGTATTGAGCTATTAACACAACTCCCAAGTGACAATGATTATTACCTAAGGGTGAAATCTACGTTTACTTCTAAAGAAGAGACTCAAGGTCTGATGGTGATCTCTTTTGTACCCAATTTTGAGAGCGATGTTGAATTTGAATACAAGAAACAGCTGGCCAACGCGTTTGATCGAGAGAATAAAAACATAATTGCAGGCTTTCTAAAAGCCAGTGTTTTTTCCATTGCAATTTTGTACGAACGTAGCCCCGATAAGCCTCATTCACTGTCCATTTACGAAGCAATTCGAAGCTGTTTTAATGATATCAAGGTACACATTGATGCCATTATTTATAAACACATTTCTCAACTATCCATTGGGGTTTCGGTTCTTAGTATGGATGCTACCTCCCCAAGTCGATTAATCTCACACTCTTTAAAAGCGATGTATGAGAAGCACTCATCGGGAAGCAATCATATCTGTTTCTATAATAGAACGTTGCATGAGAAGGTTAAGAGGCGTGATAACTTAGAAACTATTGTGGTGGACTCAATCAAACATAACAAAATTGAGGTCTATTTTCAGCCGATCATTTGTACCGATAATTGGAAGGTGACGAAATTAGAGGCTCTCTGTCGATTTAGAGACGGAGAAAATAACATTCTCAATACTGAGGAGATGGTTAGGATCGCGGAAGATTTGGACTTGGTTTCGCAACTCGATCTTGTGGTTGCAGAGATCGCACTTAAAACCAGAGATCTACTGGTGCAAAAGTTCGGTACAGATGTTGAGTTATCAATCAATATTTCACTCAATTCTAAAAAATCGATTAAGGCGATATTGAATGATTTAATAAATATGTGTCGTGGATACAGTCAACATATACCCTATACAATCATTGAATTAACAGAAACGGCCTATTTTAATAGCGAAAATGAAGACGCGGAACAGTTATCAAAATTGAGAGATATTGGTTTTAGAGTTGCGATTGATGATTTTGGAACGGGTTACTCTTCGTTTTCTTACCTCAAAAACAATAACTTTGATATCTTAAAAATAGACAGAGAATTTGTAAAGGATTTGGTCTACGGATCGTCTAATTATCACATCGTTAAGATGATTACATCGCTAGCGCATACCCTAAACGTACAGGTTGTCGCCGAAGGCGTAGAGAACCTATCGGAAGTTGTGCTGTTAGGCGATTTAAAAGTAGATTACCTGCAAGGGTATTATTTCGAGAAACCGTTGCCATTTGATAAGTTACAACCAAACATAAATTATGTAAGAAAACTCAATGATTTAAAAGAAGTAAAGAGTGAGGCTATAGAATTAATTGCGTTTCCACCAACCCTATCACCAGGGTGTAACCTCGGTGAAGTCAGGGAAATATTTAGTAATACTAATTTCACCACGCTTCCCGTTATTGTTGATGATAAATGTGTCGGGTATCTAACCCGTGAAATTTTCAATTTGCATGCCTCTACGTCTTTAGGGACGGCAACTGAAACGATGCAAGACTATCGCTCATTATCAAAGCCCGTTAGCGCTATGATGGATGCAAAATTTGTCGAGGTTCATAAAACAGTTGGGCTTGGTGAAATTCATGAAAAAATTAAGAATAAAAACAAATTCCCTTGGATAGCAATCGATGATTCTGGTGAATATTTTGGATTAGTCGATGCTTTAAGTGCGATACAGTTTATCAATGAGCAATAGTATGTTGTAGACCGTATTTAATCTGTTTGAATTGGTACGGTTTTGTAGAATCAGCACAGGGATTAACGCATTGGATTTCTATTTGGTTCTGTCCCAATATGGTGGGTTTCCATAGTAATCTGCAAAGTAGTCAATAAAGGCTCTAACCTTTGGAGCTAGCAGGCGTGAACTCGGGTACACTGCCCAAATAGCAGAATCCGATGCCAATGGATAATCTTTAAGTATCTGAATCAATTCACCGCTTTCAAGCTGCTTATTTACACACCATGTAGCGGTTAATGCTATTCCTAACCCATGAACACAAGCGTCTCTAACCGCTTCTCCATGGTCAGTTCTCAAATTGCCTTTGGTTTTAATGTTCAGTTCACCCTCTGGGGTGTCGAATAACCAGTTTTCAAGCCCCATCAACTTAATGCATTGATGGTTATTAAGATCCTCTGGGGATTCAGGTTGCCCATAACTTGCTAGATATTCTGGAGAGGCGCAGATAATACGTTTATCAGAGGCCAGTTTACGTGCGATCAAACTAGAGTCTTTTAATTCTGCATTTCGAATCGCAATATCGAACCCGCCTTCAACAAGGTCGACAATGGAATCCGTTAACCGCAAGTCGATAGAAAGGCGAGGATGGAGAGCGAGAAACTCCTTAAGTGCGGGTAGCAGGTGCATTCGACCAAAGGATGCGGGTGCGGTAATTCGCAAAGTGCCTTGTGGTAATATGTTACCGACACCTATTGACGCTCTTGCGGCCTCAATAGTCGCAAGGACTTCCTCTGCATGAGGAAGAAAATCGATTCCCTCTTCAGTGAGCGAAACCTTCCTTGTGGTTCTGTGGACAAGGCGAACACCAAGCCCTTCCTCAAGTTTATTTACATGAGAACTGGCCACCGCAGGAGACAGACCGAGCTCTTGGCCTGCTTGGCTAATATTGTTGGTGGCGGCGAGTCTTACAAACAGTCTAAGGTGTTCAATATTCATTATTAATTAAATAGCAGTAATGGTTTAGAAACTTGACTCATACTATATTTAATTCAAATAAACAGCCACATAAGTCTGTCGGTTCTACGTTGTCTAATGGAGGTATAGCGAGCTCAAGGTGATAACGCCACATCGACAGGAAACGTTATGATTGGAGCGGGTAAATGTTCCGTTGTCACATAGATACTGCGGTTGTCAGAGCTAAAGGCGAGTGACTCTGCCTGTTTCAGTGAAGGGAGTTCATATCGAACTGGTGTAGATGAAAGTACGGTGTGCCAGTCAGTACTGCCTTTGCTTTCATATAAAAAAGCACTGTCATAAGTTAATACCGCAGCAAATCGCCCATCAGAAGATATATCCATTGCAGTAGGTTGTGATGAATAGCCAAGCAGATAAATAAAGCTAAACTTTGGCTTGCTTGGTTTTGGAAAAGAGGGCACTGCGCCCAAGCTGGTTGCAACTTGTGGTGTATCTCTATTAAGTGTTAATTCGAATAGGATTGGCTGTTCATCTCTTTTAGACAATAGGATTATTTTCTCATTTATTATATCTATGGCAATAGATTCACAATCTCTAGGACCATCAGCATAAGTGTATGAGATGCTCCATTCAGGGATAACTTGAATGGGATTAAGATAACGCCCTTTTGTTAATAGGGGCTCTTGGATTATATGAAGTAGGTATTCATCCCTGAGGGCGAAATTGTCTCCTGTATCAGCGATAATAAGGTAGCTTTTCTCGTTGTATTCAAACGCCGCCATATCTTCCCAGTCAATATTCTCTACACCTTGAATATTCACTTTGGCTCGAAATTTCCCTTGCAGATTTAACGCAATCAGTGAGGGGGAATTATCACTGTCGTTGTGACTCCATAAGGTGTTTGTATTCAATTTTGAAACAGCTAGCCCGCTTGATTCGGCGAGGTTTGTATCTTCGATAGCACCGATTACTAAAGCACCACTATTGCCTTCATAATCATCAAGCTGAGAACAAGATGATACCCAAATCGTTGAGAAGATAAGGAGTGCCACGGTGGCGATTAGTATGACGAATCTGCGCATAATTTCCTTTTGATAGTCATTTCAAGTTGTGTGGTTCTGCGGCCTAAAGACACGCTTTAATCCATTTCACATACCATTACTCTCGGTGTCTGTTTTTTGAAGTCAGCAGTGAACGAATGGAAATACCCGTCACTAACATGGTGCCTGATAATACCAAAACAGTACCAAAAACGGTATTCCAGCCAACTTGTTCATCTAATATTAGGTATCCCCAAAATATCCCAAATACCGGGATAAGGAAGGTCACAGATAGGGTAGAAGCGGCGCCAACGCTGGCGACTAAGTTAAAATAGAGTAAATAGGCGACACCAGTACTGAATATACCTAAAGCCAACACCGATAAACTGATTTCTATCGTCGGCATTTCTCTTATAGGAATAAAGAACACTAATGGTAGAACAATCAAGGCGGCGGCCCACATGTTGCCATGGGCGTTATCAAAGGAAGAAATTTGTGGGGCTGTTCTGGTGTAATTACTAGCAATACCGTAACAAACAGCAGCCAAAATTCCGGCGATGATCGGAAAGATAGCGTCTGTACCCAAACTAACCGCGTCCCAACCAACGAGAATAATCACGCCAACAATACCGATAATCATGCCTAATAAGGCGTGCTTTGTTAACGGCGTTCGTGTCCAAAATACACCAATTACCGCACCCCATATCGCGGCAGTAGAATTCAAGATGGAAAGTGTCGATGCATTTAGTGTTTGTGCCGCATAGGCGAAAAACAGAAATGGCAGTGCAGTATTAAATAAGCCGATAATAAAAAAATGTTTTTTGTACTGTAAAAGTGGTAGTTTTCTTTTTATAAAAATGGATACGACCAGTAAAAACAGTGCCGCTAATGTGACTCGAGCTTCAATCAGTACGGCAGGGCCAAGCGCTGTTGCAGAGATCCGCATAAACAGAAATGAGCCACCCCAAAGGGCAGCAAGCAGAAAAAGTTGAAGCGTGTTACGTAGTGACATTTAAAAACCAATCGCAGGGTGATAGATATTGAATGAGGCTATCTTGTTACTAATTTGTAATAAGTACAACTTGATTTTTGTTAAACCCAACAGATGAAACCTGTGCGAATTCGTTTGTAAGGACGTGTTACTAAATTAAATCGTTTCTATCCAGCCAAAGAAGATGACGGTCGCGTTTTTAAGGAAGCATATGATCTACATTACTTTAAAGACTAACCTCTGGAGCCGTTATGCGATATCAAATTAAAGAAGCCGTCGATAAATTCATAGGTGTGACGAACGCCGAACCGAGTCATGTATCCGTAACCAGTGCCAATCCAAATGATATTAGACTTTCTTACATGGATAATAATGAGCGGAAGTTTGAGTTTAAGTACTCTGATGGAAAATTATTTCTTTTAGATAAAGTTGAGGATTCTTGGTTTCTTCTGGATGAGTTTAATTGTACCTGTGATGGGCTATATTTTTTAAATTCGTAATAATTCCTCTGTAATTATCTCTATTTTCTATTAGTCTATTAGCATCGATAAATTTTTAACGCGGCAAAGATTAATAATGAAGAGAAATACAGACGATTTTTTAATTTTCTATCATTTGATTGAATTGGGATCCTTTAGTAAGGCCGCAGATCAGGTTGGATTAACTAAATCCGTAATAAGTAAGCGTATTACTCGTTTGGAACAGGAGCTAGGCGTACAGCTTATCTTTCGTACAACTCGCAAACTTACCTTAACTGAAGCAGGAGAGGTTTTTTTTCGCCACGCGCGCGAGGTCTATTTTAGCGTAAAAAATGCTCAGGAAGAGCTAAAAGGGTTGAGTGAGTCGTTTACCGGAACGATTCGTATAACAGTTCCGACCATTTCTGGCGAACTTATCTTGCCTCAAGCTATTGCAGAGTTTAGCCGTAAATATCCTGACATCACGGTACATATGGACTTGGATAATCAGTTTGTTGACTTGTTATCTGGAGGGTACGATCTCGCTATTCGGACAGGAGTACTGCCAGATTCGAGCCTTATAGCGCGGCGTTTAGTAGATGTTCATTGGGTTATTTGTGGTGCTCCAAGCTATTTCGAAAAAAACAAAACCCCTCAGAATCCTCAAGAGCTGAGTAAACATAACTGCCTTGGGTACTCGTTTCAGGAAACGGGCTCAGATGAGTGGCTTTTTAAAGGGAAGACCGAACCATTTACTTTAAAGGTGGCGGGCAACTTTTGCACTAATAATGCTTCAGCATTAAGACGAGCTGCGCTCCTTGGCCAAGGACTTATTTACGTACCGAAAGTTTTGGTGGCAGAAGATTTGAAAGAGGGCACTCTTGTAGAAGTGCTTCATAAACAGGTTGGTAAATGCTTAGGTATATTTGCGGTCTATCCTTATACCAAGCACTTACCAACTAAAACTCAGTTGTTTATCGATCACATCTACGATTGCTACAATCGAAGCGTAGAAAGTTTCTGACTTTTTGCCACCCCTATACAACATCGAAATGGCACCTTTGTCTTAACTGACTCTGTCTACCAAATAGAGGATTGAGCGATATTCAATCCCGCTATGTTCTGATAGACCAATTTCACAGGTTCTGCTATTGGAATACCCCTCGCTGCAATCCTCTGGTACTTCTGATCTTAGTGAGGCTAACGCAGAGGCGTTGAGTTCCGGTTTAGTGAATCCTTTATCGCCAGCGAATCCACAGCACTGTATATCCTCCGGTATGATTACTTTTTCAGCGCATGCTTCAGTGACTTCTTGAATTATGCCTGCTAAACCATTTCTCCGTGATGTGCAGGTAATGTGTAACATCACCGGCTCTTTTTGTTGCGTTATGGTAAGCCTTGGCAAGACGTATTCCGCAACAAATTTAAACGGTTCGTATATTGATAATTCTTTTTGAAGTGCGTCCTTACTCAGACTTGCACATGGGCTTGTATCCATCAAAATGGGGTACTTCCCTTGTTGCGATGCCTGCCAAAGTGAATCTTGCAATGCGTTCATCTTACTGTTTGCCGTATCGACAAAGCCTTTGCTCTTATAAGGCATACCACAGCATTGGCTGTTAATATCATCTGGTAGTACAACATCGTAGCCCGCTTTTTCGAGCAAGGAAATGGTCACTTCAGTTAATGACCTGTTATCGATGGCATTTTTTTCTGGTCCCATATTACGGGATGCACAACTAGGGAAATAGACGACCTTTTCTTTTCCTACGGAATGTATCGTAATCGTGGAAACATTTCTGGCTGGTATTGGAAGGTGGGGGGTCCATAATGGTACGCGTTTACCGGACAACTGGTGAGCGGCTTTGGTAACTGCTCTCATGTTATTGGTTCCAATGATGCCATGCATACTATTGGCAGCACCCAATCCTAGCTTGGTAACGGAGGTAACTGCTTCGAAATGATCGGCTGTCCAACTCGCGATTGTTCTAGCAAGAGAGGAGTGATCTTCGCGGAGTTTCCGCATTAGGTCACCCGTGTTTATACCAACTGGACAACGGTCAGCACAAAGCCCGGTGGCGGCGCAAGTATCAATACCTTGATAGCGGAATACTTTTTCCATTTCGACCAGTTTTGCTGGGTCTTCGTTGGTTTTGTAAAGGCGGCGGATTTCCCGGTACACAGTGTTACGTTGTCGTGGCGTCAAAGAGAGGTTCCGCGAAGGACATACTGGTTCGCAGAATCCACACTCTATGCATTTATCGATCAGTTCGTCTGCTGCAGGCATCTCTTTAAGGTTTTTTATATGTGACTCGTGGTCGTTATTAAGAATGACACCTGGATTCAGAATTCCGGTCTTATCGAAGATTTTTTTGATCTTCTGCATCAATTCGTAGCCGTCTTTGCCCCATTCGAGCTCAACGTAAGGAGCCATGTTACGGCCTGTACCATGCTCTGCTTTGAGTGACCCTTTATATTTCACGGCAACCAATTGCGCTACGGCGTCCATGAAAGCGCTATAACGCTTTATTTCGGCTTCATTATCAAAGGCTTGGGTAAATACAAAGTGAAGGTTACCTGCTAATGCATGCCCAAATATTATCGCCTCATGATAATCGTATTTAATGAACAGATTTTGTAATTCACGTACTGCAGGTGCGAGTTGGTCGAGTGGAAACGCGACATCTTCGATGATCACGGTTGTACCGGTTTCTCTTACTGCTCCGACGGCAGGGAAAAGTCCTTTTCGGATGGCCCATAGTTGAGCGCATGTGGTCGCGTTGCGGCTGAACTCGACGGCCTCAATGGGTGAATAACCATTAATTATATTGACTAATGCTTGAGACTGCGCAGCAAGATCTTGCTCATCTGCAGCGTGAATCTCTACAAGAATTGCGGCTGCTTCTGTGTTTCCTTTCTTTCCCAACTCGGCAATAAATTCGGGCATTCCCGGTTCATTGGCTACGGATGCGAGTGAGCGGCTGTCCATTAATTCGACCGCTGCGACATTGGTCTTACTGAGTTCACTGACTGCGAAACAGGTGGTTTCTATATCTGAGAATACAAATAGCCCTGACGCCTTGAAAGCGTGGTCAATCACCGTGTTATAAGTAATGTCAGCGATAAAACCGAGCGTACCCTCAGACCCAATTAATAGATGCTGAAGAATATCGATAGGGTCTTTATAGTCTACAAGTGAGTTTAGGCTGTATCCCGTGGTGTTTTTAAGGCGATATTTATGGCGTATTTTATCTGCCATATCAACATTACTATTGCATTCTTGTGCCAATGTGCTGAGGTCTGAAATGAGTGATTTATGGCTGAATTTAAATGACTCAATACTGTCTTTGTTGAGAGTATCTAGCACGGTACCATCGGCAAGTACGACCGTCATACCAGCCAACGTTTTGTAGCTATTTTTTGAGGTGCCACAACACATGCCAGAAGCATTGTTGGCTGCAATACCGCCAATTTTACAGGTATTGATTGACGCGGGATCCGGGCCAATCATACGCCCAAATGGCGCAAGATACTTATTGGCATCTGCGCCGATAACCCCTGGTTGTAGCCATATCTGTTCACCATTATTGATTATCTGGTGGTTGCGCCAACTGGTTGTCAGGGTGATGAGAACAGAGTCGGATATAGCCTGCCCTGATAAACTTGTGCCTGCGGCTCGAAAGGTGAGTGGTATCTGTTTTTCATTGCAGATTTTGATTGCGAGAACGATTTCATCAAGCGAATCGAGTTGCAGTATAAGTTTGGGCACCATTCGATAGAAACTAGCGTCTGTACCGTATGCTAAGGTTAGGGTTGGGTCGGTGATGATTCTCTTCTCGTCGATATGAACGCTGAGTTCTTGTATCAACTCTTTATATATAGATTCCATTCATGCTCCAGATTCATTTACGTCACGTTTTTCGCATATTCTTGTTATCGGTGTCTTCATGCAGATCACCTTTATAAATAGTTTATATAAGTGTTTATGGCGTATGCGTTCTTACATTCGTTGTTTGATATTACCCTAACAAATAGGGTTGATATATCACTTTTAATTCACTTGTTTGTTGCAAAAACAAGACTAATCGAATCAGTGACGAGAAAGTGATGGAGGAGCGGGCATAAAAAATGCCAGTCAGAATGAACGGACTGGCATCAATTTCTAATAAAGCTAAACGTTATCTAGATTAGCTTTTCTTAACCCAAGCCGTCGTATCGATATCAAGATCTTTATATTCGTCAGGGTTAAACACAGGATGTTCAACACCTGCATCAAGTTGTTTCCTGTAATCCTTGATAAGTCTTGTTGCCGTAGGGAACAGCATAATGAGTGCTAACAAGTTAACAATGGCCAAAATCCCCATCAATGGATCAGAGAAGAAGAAGACCGCTGTTGCACCAGGTGCTACAGCACCAACAAACACAACGCCAATAACAAGAATACGCAATATGTGAATTGCCATTGGGTTCTTAGTCATAAAGGTTAGTGCATTCTCTCCGAGATAGTAGTTGTATATAACGGAACTGAATGAGAACAGAAGGATAGCAAACGTCAGATAGTACTGAGTCCAAGCACCGAAGTGAGAAACCAAAGACTGCTGAGTAAGTACTATGCCATCGATACCTTCTGCACCAGGTACATACACATCACCAAGTAAAATAACGAAGGCCGTACAGCTACAAACAATAATAGTATCGATAAATACTGAAAGTGATTGAGTGATGCCTTGACTTACTGGGTGAGTAACGTCTGCTGTTGCTGCTACGTTAGGAGCTGAACCTAGGCCAGCCTCGTTAGAGAACAGACCGCGACGCAAACCTTGCGCTAATGCTGCACCCATACCACCGCCAACGGCTTCTTCAATGCCGAATGCGTTAGATACGATATTTACAATTACACCAGGAATTTCTGTGATGTTAGTGATAATAACGAGAAGAGCCATTGCTACATAAGTGATAGCCATAATAGGCACAACAATATCTGCAACCTTAGCGATACGTCGGATACCACCGTAGATGATGAAACCGACAATAATCGCAAGGAATAAACCCGTATACATACGGTCAATACCCAAGCTATCTTGCACTGCACCAGCAACGGTATTGCCTTGGAACGCGTTAAAACCAAACGCGAAAGCAGCAATCAAGCAGAATGCGAGTACATACGCTAACCAGCGATAGTCTTCACCAAGGCCATGAATAATAGTACGCGCAGGGCCGCCACGGAACTCGTTACCTTCTTTACGCTTGTATAGCTGAGCAAGTGAACATTCCACTAAGCTTGTTGCCATACCTACCAATGCAATTGCCCACATCCAGAATACGGCACCTGGACCTCCAAGAGTAATAGCAACGGCAACACCAGCGATGTTACCACCACCTACACGACCACCAACGGATAATAAAAGGGCTTCACGTCCGGAAATTTTGTCTTTACCCGCAGTTTGGTTTTTGCTTGATAGTACTCGGAACATACGTCCGAAAAATCGGAACTGAACAAAGTCAGTAACAATGGTAAAAAATAGGCCAAAAATTACAAGAAATGGTATAAGCGACCATCCCCAAGTGAGGTCACCAATGACCCCAAAAAAGCTTTCTAACATATCCATTCTTTCTCCTAGTATTCATTTTCTGTCTGAGAATTGATCAATTTGGCTAATTTATAGTCTATTAGGCGCCAATTGACCTTGCATTGTACTGGTTTTAAAAAAATATTCGAAGAAAAACAGGGAAAAAGTTTGTGCACGGTAACTAGAATGGATAAAAATCAGGAGCCAAGGGGGCTCCTGCAAGACAATATAGCGAATAAAGATGTTAACGTGGAATTAACATGATGTTAGCAATGTTCAATGTTCATACGGAAAGTGCCTTGGCAAATTCGATATAGATCTTACGGAGCTGCGATGCAATTGGGCCAGGAACACCATCACCAATTGATCGATCATCAATGGAGATGACAGGCCATATGAAGGTTGATGCTGAACTAATAAAAGCTTCTTTCGCTGCGTAAGCTTCTTCTATTGTGAATACCCTTTCTTCGATAGACAGATTGTGTTTTTCCGCTACTTTTAGTAATGAAGCACGTGTTATACCATGGAGAATATCGTTACTGAGTGGGCGTGTAACAATAGTATTATTTTGGGTTATTATATAAGCGTTACTTGAGCCTCCTTCCGTGACGTATCCGTCTTCAATCAACCATGCGTCATCACAGCCAACACTCATGGCTGCTTGTTTTGCCATACAGGCTGCCAATAGTGAGGTCGTTTTAACGTCACGACGTCTCCAACGAAGATCTGGCGTGGAGATGATCTTGATGCCTTTTTTTGCTTTCGGCGAGTCGATCACGGCGCGAGATTGAGTAAATAACACAACAGTCGGCTCAGTATTGTCAGGATAAGGGAAGTCACGGTCACCAGATGAACCCCTAGTGACTTGTAGATAAATACCGCCTTCCTTCAGATCATTAAGTGTGATGAGCTTTTTTTGAATGGTTACTAGGTCTTCAGTAGTAAGAGGATTTTTCATTGCCAATTCATTACAAGAACGAGCAAGTCTCGCGATGTGTCCTTCAAGATCTAAGAGTTTGCCGTCGACAACGGCAGTCACTTCATAGATGGCATCAGCGAATAAAAAACCTCTATCAAAAATGGAAACCTTTGCTTCAGATTCTGGTAGATACTCGCCATTTAAGTAAACGGTACGTTGCATATTTTTCATCCTAATTTAATTCAATTTCTCTAGGTATCGCAGTAAACCACTCTTTAACCCCATAGCTCTGTAGAGAAGGGCATCATGTGATTGTTATCGAACTCGAATCCGTGCTCTATATCTTCACTTAGTAGTAATGGGCCATCAAGATCAACAATATCGACACCTTGAGCAACAACGAATGCCGGTGCCATGCTTAAAGAGCTTGAAAGCATACAACCAACCATGATCTGCAACCCTGCTTGCTCTGCCTGATTCTTTAGGGCTAATGCTTCTGTTAAGCCACCGGTTTTATCGGTCTTAATATTGATCATATCGTAACGGCCAATTATTTCGCCTAAGCTTTCTCTATCATGACAAGATTCATCCGCACAGATTGGAATAGGTCTCGGTAGTGTCTCAAGAATATGGTCCATCCCTACAGGGAAAGGTTGTTCAATCATCGCTACGCCCAGTTTCACTAGCTCTGGAATAAGAACGTTGTAGAGTTCGGGCGTCCACGCTTCATTTGCATCAAGGATAATCTTGGCATTAGGTGATCCTTCGCGAACGGCAGCAACTCTTGCTAAGTCTTCGCCACCTCCAAGCTTCAATTTAAGCAAAGGACGAAATGCGTTCTCTATTGCTGCTTTTTTCATGTTCTCTGGGGAGTCTAGGGATAAAGTAAATGCTGTGAGCAAAGCGTCATGGGACGTCGCTAGCGTGTCCCAAATTCGCTGCTGTTTTTGCTTACACTCAAGATCCCATAGTGCGCAGTCTACGGCGTTTCTGGCTGCGCCCGGTGGTAAAAGGTCTTGTAACGCTTCTCGAGTGACCCCCTTTTTTAGTACAGGTAATACGCTCTCTAGTTCAGTTAAGGTACTGTCAATTGTCTCGTTGTAACGTGCATAAGGGACGCATTCACCGCGACCCATTACGCCGTTATTACTTATTTTTACCTGTATAACATCAGCCTGAGTTTTGCTTCCTCTAGAGATGGTGAAGCTTCCTCTAATTGGCC
Organism: Vibrio sp. VB16; assembly: GCF_015594925.2. NCBI lineage: Bacteria > Pseudomonadati > Pseudomonadota > Gammaproteobacteria > Vibrionales > Vibrionaceae > Vibrio > Vibrio sp. VB16. The sequence goes on along the minus strand of NZ_CP087591.1, from coordinate 521,874 downwards.
AACTTTTAACCTTAAAGCTTATTTGCATTAAACCTCCGATAGTTTGTTTACTATACGGCTTACACCTTGACGGAATGGGTCTACGACAGGTAGACCAAATTCAGATTCTACTTTATCCATAAATTCTAGCGCGACTTTTTCATCAAGCTGAGAGGTGTTTACAGAAATTCCAATAAATTGTACACCAGGATTGGTCAATCTGGCCGCTGCAATGTTAGCTTCCATACACGCTTTTATGTCGGGTATGGGGTAGTTTGGTAGCCCGCGCATGTGTGTTCTTGTTGGTTCATGACACAGAACGAGAGCATCGGCCTGCGCCCCATGTGTCAATCCAGTAGTCACACCAGCAAAGGATGGGTGGAATAGAGATCCTTGTCCTTCAATGACGTCCCAGTGGTCTACAGCGTTTTCTGGTGAGATGGTCTCGATGGCACCTGCGACGAAATCAGCTACCACGCAGTCAACACTCACTCCGTTTCCAGTAATCAAAATACCCGTTTGACCTGTTGCACGAAAGTCAGCGTTGATACCTTGCTCTTTCAGCGCTTTCTCTATCGCTAATGATGTATACATCTTGCCGCACGAACAATCTGTGCCAACCGTTAAAAGTCGTTTGCCTTGGCGCTTTTTACCATTTCCTACCGGGTAGTTTTGAGTTGGGTATCGCACATCAAACAGTGACTGGCCATTTTTTTTTGCACTAGCCACTAACTCCGGAATGTCGGTCAACCTATTATGTAAGCCTGAAGCAATATCAAGTCCGGCGTTTAAAGCGTCTATTAATATGCTACACCATTCCTTTGAGATAATACCTCCACGGTTAGCAACCCCAATGATCAAAGTCTTAGCCCCTGCTTCTACCGCTTCTTCAATAGAAAGATCAACCACACCGCAATCCGCATTGCATGTTGGTAAGCGATACTGACCGACACAACATTCAGGACGCCAAGTTTTTATGCCTTGAGCAACTTTTGCCGCGAGTGGATCTGCCGCGTCTCCAAGGAAAAGTAGATAAGGTTTTTTTAATTCCATTGGTATTCTCCATTTAAGAAATTAGCCGCCATACAGATGATTAAGCTATGTACCGACATTAGCTGCAGTGCAATATTCGTGACAGGAATGACGACTAATGAGATGTTCTTATGCGGATACTATATAAAATGTACCTTTTTAAAGGCGTGAGTGAGATGGTTTTGTCTAGATGTCGAAGGTATGGGTATTTTGCGTCATTCTATAACTTATGGTCATATTAGTTGAATGTTCTGATAAGGGTGATTTCCTAGACAAATTATTCAAAATCAATAATTATTTAGAAATATATAATTCCAATATATATCTAATTTTGTGAAATTATATGCTGTATGAAAAAGGAGACAACACCTTGCCAATTTACGGCTTCTTCGATGTTAAATAGCTAAATTTACAAAAGAATGAGCAGCATAATAGTCTTTACCTAGCACCATATATGAACAACACACACTTTTAATGATCATTAATGGTGCAATGGATATCCATAAAATCAGATATTCAGTGTTTAAAACTGATTATGATTGATGTTAATAAAAACTGATTTTTAAATATTTGTTGCCAAAATGTGAAATATTATTGTGTATGAATTCAGTTTATTACTTCAATATTGTTGTAAATAGCCATATTAAAAACTAAAAATAGACAGAAGGCCGTGCAAATTTATACTTGCAGCGTTATCTCATAATTGTTTCACTGCCATTGAAATTCCTCTTTAAATGGAATAATTCTAATCATTTCTTATGCTTGGTTTGCTATTTGCTACGGGCATAAGAGGATAGTTTTTAAAAAGTCACTATATTGGAGAGTCAGAAAATGGAGTTTATTTCCGGATTGATCGGTCAACTTAATGGGATAGTGTGGGGGGTACCCATGCTCGTCCTCATCTTAGGGGTTGGTATATATTTGACCGTAGGGTTAAAGTTTATGCCTATCCTAAATGTAGGGCGTGCATTTAAGTTAATGTGGAGCAGTCGTGAGGCGAGTGGAGAGGGTGAAATACCGCCATTTCAGGCGTTGATGACTGCGATGTCTGCAACGGTGGGTACGGGTAATATTGCAGGAGTGGCAACCGCCGTATTCATTGGTGGTCCCGGTGCTCTATTTTGGATGTGGTTGACGGCACTTGTCGGTTTGGCAACCAAATATGCAGAGGCAGTTCTTGCCGTTAAATACCGTGAAAAAGATGAGAATGGCTCATTTGTCGGTGGTCCGATGTACTACATCAAAAATGGTATGGGTGAGAAGTGGGCATGGCTTGGTTCTCTGTTTGCATTATTTGGCGCGGTTGCTTGTTTTGGTATTGGTAATGCCGTTCAATCGAATTCCATTGCTCAAGTCTTAGAATCTAACTTCTCATTTTCGCGCCTCGTTGTAGGCCTCATTATTATGGTTCTAGCGGGTGGTGTGATATTAGGCGGCCTTAAGCGCGTTGGTAAGTTCGCGGGTGCAATGGTGCCGGTTATGGCTACAGCCTATATTTTATGTGGGGTTGTGATCCTTCTAATGAACTTTGGGGAAGTTATTCCTGCGTTTGCTCTCGTTTTTGAACATGCCTTCACACCGGCTTCAGCAGAAGGTGGTTTTGCTGGTGCGACTGTCTGGATGGCGATTCGCTTTGGTGTTGCCCGTGGTGTTTTCTCTAACGAAGCCGGTTTAGGTTCTGCTCCTATCGCGCATGCGAGCGCACAGACCGATGATCCCGTTCGTCAGGGATTGATAGCGATGTTAGGTACCTTCTTAGATACATTGGTCATCTGTAGTATTACTGGTCTAGTTATTATTATTTCTGGTGCATGGACGAGCGGTATCTCTGGTGCGGCTCTGACATCTGCTGCCTTTGGTCAGGTTATTCCTGGTGGTAGTTATTTGGTTGCGGTTAGCTTAGCGATTTTTGCCTTTACGACGATTGTTGGATGGTCTGTGTATGGTGAGCGTTGTGCTGAATATCTGTTTGGTCCTAAGGCCGTATTGCCATTCCGTATCATCTTTATTCTTGCTCTACCAGTTGGGGCGATGATGGAGCTGGACTTTGTGTGGCTACTTGGTGACACGTTAAACGCAATGATGGCGATACCAAACCTAATAGCACTAGCGGTATTAAGTCCGGTTGTCTTTACCCTTACTAAAAGTTATTTCAGTAAGAAAGATTCAACGGTTGCTGACTCGAAATAATACGTTGATCGCTATCTTCTTATGAGCTTCTGCTTATACAGAGGATAGCGCTACGTCTTTTGTTGGTATTTGAAGAGTGCAATACCAACCAACAGCCCCAAAATAGGTGCGTTTATACCAAACAACGTGACGCCCGAAAGTGATATCAAGAAAGTAAGTAAGGCAGGCTCCGTCGCTTTATCTTTACTAAATGACGTTTTTAGACACATGAGTAGTGTGCCGAGTAGTGCGAAACCAGCCAACATCTGCACAATGTCAGTTGGTAAAATCAGAAAAAGAGACACAACAGCACTTGCCCAACATCCCGCCAATAAATAGAAAATACCTGCCCAAATAGTTGCCTGGTATCGCTGGTTTGCGTCTAAATCTACGTCTTTATTCATGCATATTGCTGCGGATATTGCCGCGAGGTTGATGCTGAATCCACCGAAAGGTGCTGACATCATATTCGCTAATCCGGTACCAAGAAAAAGTGATTTTGTCTGAATCTTATAGCCGTAGCTATTAAGCATTGCTACACCAGGTAGGTTTTGGGATAACATCGTAATAATATAAAGCGGCAGAGCGATATTGACAGCACTGCTGTTACTAAATGTTGGTGTGACCCAAGTAGGCTTGGTTACAGTAAAGTTGATGGTGTGAAAGCTAAAGCTATAGAAATACAAAGCATTGGCGATACTTACCAATAGCAATATGAGCATCGTGTACCTAGGTACAACAGTTTTGCTTATTAGGTAGGCGATAAACATGGAAAAAAATAGGATTGGTGAATGTTCCAGTGGTGCGAAAGCTTTTAGGCAAAAAGGAAGTAAAATTGCCGCAAGCATTGCCGTGGCAACCTGAGTAGGTATGCGGTCAATTAGTTGATTAATGGGTTTGACTAATCCTGTTAATAACACAAAAAAGCCTGACAGGATAAATGCGCCAATACATTCCTGTAACGAGTAATCGGGAGCAACCGTTATTAACATAGCAGCACCTGGTGTAGACCATGCCGTCAATACAGGTACTTTGTAATACCAAGAATAGCCAATAGTCGTTACGCCTAATACAACCCCAAGGGTGAGTAGCCAACTGGCGATATGATCGGGTGTCGCGCCAGAGGAAGTGGCTGCTTGTATGACCAATATTACTGAGCTTGTATACCCAACGAGTACAGCAGTAAACCCGGCGGTTAGATGACTAAGTTGAAACGAACTAGGCATGGTAATACTCTCATTTGGGTGCTAATCTTTGTGCGTGATAACGCATACGGAAGAATAAATATAGCAGTGTGCGTAATAACGCACAATAGGATTTTTATTAATGAGTGAGAACCAATTTCGTTCACATATAGCAGAACACCTAAAATTGTTGCGGAAAAATCGAGCGTTGAGCTTGGATGCAACGGCGAAATTGACCGGGGTTTCTAAAGCGATGTTAGGTCAGATAGAAAGACAGGAGTCGAGCCCGACAATCTCTAAACTGTGGCAAATTGCGAGTGGTTTGGATACCTCTTTTTCTGCTTTTTTTGCGACGGAGCCAGAAATGCTCTTGAGTGTTAACATCTTTCCAAATGATAAAAACATGCATGTTAAAACCGTGTTTCCTTACCAATCAGACACGAAAATAGAGGTGTTCGAAATAGAACTCGTTGATCACCATCAACAGATGTCAGACGCTCATGCGGTAGGCGTAGTAGAGCATATATGCGTTCTTAGCGGCGAGTTAGAGTTATATGTCGATGCTAAGTGGAAGAAAATCAATGCAGGTGAAAGTTGCCGCTTTCACGCGGATCAAATTCATGGTTATAGGGCCAGTACGGAACGTACTGTTTTCCAAAATATAGTGTGTTATACCTGATATGAAATATTTTAAATTATGGATAATCTTACTGCTTGTTCCGTCTTCATTCGCTATGGCACAAGAAGAAGAGAGTATCGTTCAGAGTGATGACGCTGTGACCTTCAAGAGTGCTGAAGAGCACTGTTATAGTGACAATAGAGAAGTTGGTTCACTCGATAAAACCTATCATTATCTGAATACAAAATTTTGCCAACCAGCAATTTGGTTTGATAGCTTCTTTGTGGACGAACGGATTACAGACGACGCTAGAGCAGGAACGATGGTGCGGTGGTATAACGATTTTTCTTGGTCTGAATCGGATGGTTTTAAGTTTAGAACTTCATTGAAAGCGAAACTGCATTTACCAAGAGCGACCAAAAAGCTTAAGATCGTAATTGAATCGGATGCCGACGATGATTTACAAGATATATTTCCGTCGAACAGCGACGAATTGGAAAACTCGGTAGGGCTTCGATACGACTGGTACGCAAGGGAAAAAAGCAGTTTCAATATTAAGGTGACACTGAGACCAAGTATCGAAGCTCGATATCGCTATAGCTATCCTTTGTCGCAAGATACCTTGCTTAACTTTACACAACGAGTATATAGCCGCAAAAGTGTTTTGGGTGAAAGAACTCAAATCGATGTAGACCATACGCTGAATGAGCAGTTCTTAGTTCGTTGGACCAATTATGCAAAGTATGAGGATGACATCAATAGCTTCGAATTAGCCAGTGCGTTAACGTTGTATCAATCGGTCTCTGCTAAACAGGCCGTAAGCTATAACGCCAGCATAACGGGGTATGATAAACCGGATGCTTACATCAGTAATACAAATGTATCTATAACTTACAGGCACAATATCTATCGAGATTGGTTATTCTATGAAATCACGCCTGAGTACAATTGGGACAACAAAATAGAAGAAGATAAAATAGATGAAGCGACGATTACGTTTCGTTTAGAGTTTCTGTTTAACAATGTATAGTGGCAATTTTGGATTTAAAGTTAGTTGAGATGTATAAGTGCTAGAGAAAGAGAATTTGATAAAATTAGCGAGAATCAAGATGCCGTTTGGTAAATACGCGGGGCGTATCTTGATCGATCTTCCGGAAGAATATTTGCTCTGGTTTGCTCGTAAGGAATCTTTTCCTGAGGGAGAATTAGGTGATCTGATGCAACTCTGCTTAGCGCTAAAAATTGAAGGGTTAGATACGGTCGTTAAACCGCTAAAGTACCCAGAGTCGCGCTAAACGTAGAGTTGATCTCTTATGGCTGAATAAGCTGACTACTTAGAGGCAAGCATCTCGTTAAGGCCGCCACCATTGTGAACGTTAGTGAATCCATTCTTTTTTAAATAGCGTTCAGCTTGCCCTGAACGATTGCCACTGCGGCAATAAACAACAATCTGTTGATCTTTATCTACGTTATTAAACGCGACATTCACCGTCTCTAACGGGAAATTTACGGCAGACTTGATATGTTGGGTTTCAAATTCTTGTGGTGTTCTAACGTCAACGATTAGTGCGCCTTGTTCTATTTTTTGCCATGCTAATTCAGCACGGTTTTCTGCAAAGCTTGAAAAAGCGATGAGAGCCAGAGCAAGGGCGACAATTTTTTTTAAGATCACGGTTATTTCCTTTTTAATGAGCCTATATGAGAGGCGATTATATAGGCTCATTATTTCTTTTGTGAAGCGTTTGATCAATATAGACGGTAATATCTGCTCTACAAAATGTTAGGTCAGGGTTTACTTACCCACAAAAGCGACGACCACTTTGTCATCCCCAAGAACTCGAGAAAAAGCATAACCTTGCTTTTGTTTAAGCTCTTTGTGTTGCCCCGCACCAATAGAAGGATGTGATTTTCGAAACTGGCCAATCGTTTTCCAGTGTTCGAGTAGTTTTTTTCTGTTGTCATCTAATTGCCAGACCATATCGGAGCGCGTGCCTTGATGAAAGTCATCCGCATATGGGCCAATCGCCCTAGCAACTTCGTCCCCGTAATAGACTTGAATAGCCCCAGGGCTAAGCAGCAGAGCACTTGCGGCGTCTCTTTGCATATCGAATGATTTATAGCGACTAAAGAACAATTCTGTATCGTGAGATGACATGTAGCTTACCGGGTTAAAATCTTTTTCGGAGGCGATCGTGTCGGCATAAGATTGATAGGTATCGGCCATATAGCTGAAACAAGCGGCACCTTTGTCCATTTTTTTCTGCATGTCGAAGTTTATCAAGGCATCAAAACCGTCATCAAAATATGGACTTCTGTACGCTGAGTGACCCCATACTTCGCCCATCATCCAGAATGGCTGGCCCGATTGTCCGTTTTTCTTACGCCATGCCTCTAGGTTCTCGCCTGATTGTTTTTTTAGTTGTTTCCAAACATCACTTTCAACGTGCTTTACGGTATCGACGCGAAAGCCATCAATTCCAAATCGTTTAACCCAATCGGACTGCCATTCGATTAGATAATCGGAGACAGTAAAATTCTGTTTATGTTCTACACGAGTGCCTGGGTTATTGAGCAGCCAATTTGGTGGTGTAACGGCTTTTTCTGATTCGGTGATAAAGTCTGGAAGTCCCGCCAAAGACATCGTAATGTCACTATTCCCTGGTTTTTTATGACCAGGAAAACCAGCACGGATCCAATCTGGTCCCCACCAATCCTTCCATTCGTTACTTGTATAATCAATACTGTCATTGTAACTGTGCCAGTCTTCATTTTTTTCCGGTACCCAATCAGACCATTTATCCGGCCAACTTCTTTTAGGTAAGACGACATTGATGTCGTCAAATTGTAGATCGGATAGAGCAGCGTAGCCTGAATGATTCACGACCGCGTCTAACAGGATTTTTATACCCCGTTTGTGCGCTTCCGCGACGAGTCGTGTCAAATCCTCATCTTTACCGAAATTTTCGTCAATTTTGGTAAAATCTCGGGTCCAATAACCGTGATAAGCATAAAATGGGAAGGACCCTTTTTCTCCTCCCCCAACAAAGCCATGTATCTGCTCTACTATAGGGGAAAGCCATATCGCATCAGTTCCTAAACTCTGGATGTAATCTAGTTTTTTAATAATGCCTTTTAAATCACCACCATGGAAAGTCCCCACTTCATCCTTGCCATCTTTTTGTCGGCCATAACTCGTATCATTATTCAGGTCGCCATTGCTAAATCTATCAACCATGACAAAGTAGATGTTCGCGTTGCACCAGTCGAGAGGGGGAGAAAGGTGGGAACTTGGTTGCAATGCTGGTTCTAGTAAAACCATACCACCGCTATTTAGGGATGGGGTTAATGTTACGTGATGGTCAATTACCTCAGTAACTTGTCCCGTGAATCTGTCTTTCAGTTTGGTACCATCTGCGAATGTGTCGGCAACGTTTAACGTAACCTCTCCACTAATATGGGTATCGCAAGTGAGGTTGGGAACGGCTCTTTTGAATTCCTTTTTTACGGTTTTATTTTTCTGCTTTGTGAGTGTTATCGATGGCGTGGTTTTATCGAATGTAAATAGGTAGTCGCCACTAAGGCGAATCTTTAGTTCGAAAAGGGTTGGTTCTTGGCAGCTTAGTTGCGTTGGTGTATTGAATTTGAGTTTTTTAACGACATCAACAAGACATGTTCCGCCAATATCGGTCACTTTGATTGAATAATTATCTTTTTTAAGCGGAACATTCACTGGATGATCCGCGGTAAAAGAATAGTTTCGGCTGTTAGTGGACGTCGATATCGTTAGGTTAGCAGCCGACAGAGGTGTTGATGCCAAGATCAATGCAGATACTATCGTATTAAGTTTCATTGTAGGGCCATTAAAGTTCTTATTAAATTCATCTAGCTAAATGATAAATGCAAAACGACGCTTAGACATCATTCGGTTGGCTACGCCTCAAAAGTGTTAACTAGATCATGGCAGGGAGTAGAAAGATGTAAGGGTAAATATCTATATATTTGTCGCAGTAGAAAATAATTATTCACGGCCTATAGATACGATTAATTTTTCACACATAGGGTGCCTTTTTTGTGAATTTTGGCTTGATATTTATGTGGTTTTGTATGAATTTTTCTATTTAAACAAAGAGATAAGTTCTTTACAAAAATTTACTTTACGAGCGTACAATAAATGGTTGAAATGAAGGTGAATGAGGATATACTATCGTAATATATTCAGATAAAGTTTTATAAAAATGGTAGCTTTAAATGAATATTTGTGTACCTAAGGAGGTGTTTATGATAGTGGAGAATAAGTACTTTCTTAACGACAAGTATATTTTCAATGTCAACAAAAAATCATTAGCTGATCCAGATAATAGTGAAGACATAATCTGGTTAGGTAGTAATGAAAGTAATATTTTATTGGCATTTATTGAAAGGCCGAATCAGGTCTTGAGTCGAGATGAAATACACGAACTCGTGTGGACGAGCAATGGGTTTCATGTGGATGAGTCCAGTGTTATCCAAGCGATATCAACCGTTAGAAAAATACTTAAAGATTCAGCAAAAGAGCCTAAATTTATTAAGACTATCCCAAAGCATGGCTATCAGTTTATTGGTAGCAGCAAAAAGATAGAAGAAAATGCAGAAAAAAATGCAGAACAAAGCATAAGCGATGAACCACAAAGCAATGAGAAAGAAGCAACTGGTATTGAAAGTGGACGTTTTCCCATAAACAAACTGCTAGGTAAGAAATTAATTTCTTTTTCTATGGTGATGTTAATTTCTTTATTAATGTTCCAATTTATATGGCCACTAAATCTATTTTCTCCTAAGTATTCTGAGCTTAAAGAAGTAGACCGGGTAGATGGCATAGGAATCTATTTGTTAAATAAAGATACTAACGGCGCTAGCCATGCGGTAGATATCAAGTATTGTACGGATAAGTTGTTGGCCTACCACCCCAACACCGAAAATATCGATAAGATCATTGTGTCCTATACGTTCAGAAATGAGCTTATTATTAACGTAGTAGATAAATATTTAACTGAAAGCGTGAGTTATAATCTGATGCCAAAGCATATGGATATGATGTCTTTTTGTAAGATGAGGTTTGATAGTGATAAGTAAAAACTTATTGATTACATTAACTATATTGTCTATGCCACTGATGTATTTGATTGTTCATGATTCTACTTCAATTGAAAAATCAAGCTTTACCTCTAAAGCATGGCATTCCGAAATGAGGGTTCTTCTTCCAAAGAAAAATGAGAACGAAGGGAAGCTTGATATAGACAAAATGTATTCAGCCACGATAAAAAGTGACATTAAATATATGAATGACAATACATATGTTCAAAACTCTATCGTGAATTGTTTTGATGGAAATGACGACACAATATCCACTCTTGAATTATCTAATGTAGGTCAGTGGAAATACGAGCAAGGGTATATTTTCTTAGAAGCAGGTGAAATTAGAGACGTTTCTTCTGTTAGGATGAATCATATCGATGATGGAAGTTTGGAAAAAATAAAAGAAATGTTCATCATTAATATGCTACGAGTGACTGAAGTAAATCAGATCGATGAGAAAACCATGCTGATGACATCTATAGATAACTCATCTAGGTTGTGGGTGGCCAATTAATATATAAATCGTCGAATGGATTTTGTTTTTAAGGGCCTTTTGCTATTAGCAGAGGGCCTTTAATTTTTAGATCAAGTTAAATTGGTGTGGATTGTTTTTTGGGCTTTCATGCCGATTTTTAATAAGCAGTATGAATAGGTCAATGATTTAATTGGCTTATATTTGCGCATCACACTTTTAGGTTTTTACGTGGTGAGATTTCATCTGAACAGAGATGCAGCTAAACAATTATTTTCTACGATTTTTAATGTATGAATCAGGGGTGAATATCAATTTAGTCATAAGATGATGTGCTTGATTGATAGGGTTTGTAATTAATTTTTTTGGTAGTAAGTATAATATTAATAATATTGTGAAGGATATATGTTGTCTCCTTATTTGTTCAAATATATTTATTCAGATATATTTATTTCCGGGCGTTAGCGTTTATATGTTTTACTCGAGAATAATGATTAGGTTAATTATTGAGGAAAAAAGCCTACAATTAAGTAGGCATTGAAATTATCTAAACGTTACTATTCTTAGAAAGTATAGTAAACACCAGCCACCATTAGAGACAAGTCAGCGTCTTTTTCATAACCTGAGTTGTCTGCAGCGGAGTATTCAGCAAAACCTGTTAGGTTGCTTGAGAATGTGTAATCAGCACCAAATGTATAGGTTGTTACTTCATCACTATTAGCGACGTCTTGCTCTTCAGCAATGTATGTTGAAGCATATACTCGTACTGCGTTAATTGTATAGTCCGCAGCAAGGCCGATGACTTCGTACTCTTGGCTGTTGACTTGCTCAACTACGTAGTGTGATGCGATAGAGAAAACATCATTGTCATAGCCTAGTTTAAAGCCGTAAACGTCATTGTCGCCGTTATTTGTGACGGCGTAAGCGCCGCGGTTGCCACGATCTTGATAAGACGCACCGATATTAAAGTCGGCGATATCAAAAGCAGCTGAAAGACCGTATACCGAATCTTGATCTGAATCTTCGGCTAAATAGGTGTCTGCAATCAACGTCAACGTTTCTGTATTGTATCTTAGCGCAATGCCGTGACCTTTTGACTCAAATCGGTCTGCAACGTCATCAACATAACCTACGCCTTCATTGGTGTTATCTATGATAATTGCGTTCAAAGAGTCTCCGAAATCACCAACTTCACCAACGGCGAAAGCGAAATTTTCGCCAAATTTTGCACCGAAGTATTCGTCATCAGTTTCAACTTCTTTGGAATCATTGCTACCAGGGCCAAAGCCTACGCCGTTTTGTATTTCAAATGAACCAAATACGCCAACCGTGTCACTCAGTTTATGGGTAGCATCGATCTGAATCTTTGCCCATACATCAACATCTGGGTCACTTTTATAATCGTCTGCAGCGGTGCCCTTGAGTTCAGAGGTACTTAGATAAACGTCAATTTCACCTTTCAAGTTGAGAGACGTTTGGTCGTCGCTATATATGCTCGCTGCGTTTGCACCAGTAGTAACAGCGGCCACTGCTAAAGCAATAAGTTTCTTATTCATTTTTACTAATCCTATGTAATACGTGTTTTAGTTATATTGAGGTGATGTCAAAAACGAATATCTGCAACAAACGCGTCTTAATTTTCTATACAACGAAGATTGATAGATTTAGCGCTCAAATGTAGATGTCGCAATACATTGACTCACCTCATCGATTTAACGCCGATGAGGTTTTTCAGGCTAGTAAAACGAAATAAATTCGATAATAAATGTAATTTATCTTACTTTTATGTAAGTTAAGTATCTGTAAATTAAGGTTAATATTGAAAGTGTTAAATATTTTAGAAGGGTAAAAATAAAAGGTAGCACGATGGGTTATTTAGCGATTTTTTATATAAAAATGAGATGTAAATCAGGTTTTTTTAGATCTATTCTCGATTTTATTGAGTAGCGTTATTATTAATGCCTGTACAATACCTGCTGTTTGTTACGGGTTGAAAGACATGAAGAAACGATTTTATTTGTCAATGGCATTAGCGCTGTTTACCAATCAAGCCAGTGCTTTTTCTCTGGTATGGTTGCAACCAATGATTGAGCCAAACACCGCTCCTTGGCAGTTAGAACAGTTGCAAGACTCAATGGAACTCTATGATTGTGGGCTAGAAAGGGAGAATCAGGCGTTCTGTTCCGATGTAATTAAATACTATAATGTTGATGTAGAAAGTCGTCTATTGGTACAGAGTAATGTGGTGCAGCATATAGAAATCACGGCACCTTATTCGTCGATTGCCTATTCAGAGCTTCAACTTAACCTTAGAAAGGACGGTTATGTGCTCGCCAAAGCCGTCATCAACGGCCGTGAATATGATGCAATTAAGGCGCTGAAATCAAAACCCATTAAATTGGTAAATAGAGAGATGGTCATGTTTATTAATGATGGTCCTATCTCATCTTCTAGAGAGCTGACTTGGTACCCCAATTCAGAATATTATGCAGAACAGCCTAGTAGAGAGGCTACTTTTTCTAGTGATAAACAAGGCATAAAATTGACCTTCAAAATGATCAACAGACCCTAGTTTAACTTCCTCTATTTAAAAAGGCTTTCATACCTGTTTTGTCGAGATAATCGTCCGCTTTTTTGTGGGCTCGTAGATATTGATAGCCTGCAATAATACGGCGATGGATACTGCTCTCGACTAACTGGCGATCAGTGACAAATTCGTAGGCAATTTTGTAGGCCTCCATATCGACAATTTCCGCCTGGCGGTACAAATACCCACATCCAGTCGCTAGCCATTCTAAAGAACAGTTTGCTTTCATCGCAATCTGATTTGCTTTGGATAAACTTGGTTCACTGCCTTTAAGGTATTTTCTAATTAGGGCCTCGTTTAACTCGACTCGTCTAGCAAATCCACTGACACTCTCTTCGCCTATTAATTCTTGTAATCGCTCTGAAAAACTCATGATTTCGTACTCTGGTTCGAATATTCGGTGTTTTACCATTGAGTGAGTTCTTAAACAAGCCTAGGATTCGCTTATATCCAGTTAATTAAGGAGACAACCTAATGGTTGCTAAAGTTGGTATGGCGCCTCAAGGCCCAAATTTGTCTGAATTGGTTCAAGGCTATTGGCGCATGACAGAGTGGGGAATGACTCCTCAAGAAAGGCTGAGTTTTCTAAAGCAACACGTTGAACTAGGAGTGACGACGGTCGATCATGCAGATATTTATGGAAACTATCAGTGTGAGAAGCTCTTTGGTGAAGCGTTGGCGTTAGACAAATCGATGCGTGATCAGATAGAGGTTGTAACCAAGTGCGATATCCATCTGTGTGGAGACCATACACCCGAAAGAAAAATCAACCACTACGATACAAGTAAGCAACACATTTTGGCGTCAGTGAATAATTCATTGTCACATCTAAAGGTAGAAAACATTGATGTCCTGCTTATCCATAGGCCAGATGCATTAATGAATGCTGATGAAGTAGCTGAGACAATGTTGGAATTGAAAAAGGCCGGTAAGGTGTCGCATTTTGGAGTGTCAAATCACTCTCCTTTGCAGTTCGAACTGTTGCAGTCTAGACTCAACATCCCTTTAGTGACCAATCAAGTTGAAATTAATCCATTGAACTTCGAAGCCGTTGATGACGGGACTCTCGACCAGATGCAGATTAAACGCACTCGACCAATGGCTTGGTCTTGTCTTGCTGGCGGCCGCCTTTTCTTTGGGAATTCAGAGAAGGAAATCAGAGTTAGAAATGAGCTTGAAGTTATCAGGCAAGAAGTAGGGGCAGAGAGTATCGATCAGGTTATCTATGCATGGGTTCGTCGCTTACCTTCGCAACCATTACCTATTATCGGCTCTGGTAAAATAGAGCGTGTGCATGCGGCAATTGACGCACTAAGAATCGAGTTAACTCGTGAACAATGGTATCGAGTTTGGGTGGCATCAAAAGGACACGGTGTGCCATAACCAATTCTTAACGTAGCTAGTCATCATTGAAATTAATAAGAAAAGTCGTTTATATACAGCGGCTTTTTATTTATAAGTCACTGAAATATTTTCACACATATTCGACTTTAATTCTGATAAAACCCTGACATTACTCGGTTTTGTATAATCTATGTTATTGGCCTATAAGCAATTAACCTCACCTTCAAATGGGTAGTACGTAGACATAATTTATGTTTATTAACGTATTTTCCGTGAACTCAGGTTACTTACAATCCCCACAATTATTGGTCAATTAATGCGTAAAATTACACTTCTTATTCCTGTTGCTAGTGCAGTAATTCTAGTCGGCTGCGGTCAAGAACCTTCTCTATCACAAGCATCGGCACCTCTTGTAACGACAGAAAAAGTTGAGGTGATGAGTTACCACCGAAACCAAGACTATGTCGGTCGAGTAAATGCGGTGGAAGACGTTGCCATCACGGCTCAAATTTCAGGCTATTTAAAGTCCCGTCATTATACTGAAGGAGAGACAGTCGAGAAGGGACAGCTTTTATTCCAAATTGAATCTTCTTCTTATCAGGCTCAGGTAGCCAGTGCAAAAGCCGACATTGCTCAAGCCGATGCGAATGTACAAAAAGCAACGTTAGACTTTGAGCGTGGCAAAGGCTTATTGCCTAAAGGAAATATCTCTCGTTCGGAATATGATGCATTGACCAGTATTAAGTTGGGGGCAGAAGCACAACGAGAAGCGGCGAAAGCTCAATTAAATGTGGCTAACGTCAATCTCTCGTATACCAGTATTGAAGCACCAATATCGGGTCGTATTAGTGAAAGTAACGTCAGTATTGGTGACCTTGTTTCTCCTTCTTCGGGGACATTAACCAACATTGTAAGTCTGGACCCTATTCATGCAAGCTTTACGGTGAGTGAAAGAGAACGTTTGAATATGGGTATGGAAGGCGTTGATGGCGACGGTAAAGGGGCGATCGACAAGGTTGAAGTGCATGTTGTTTTAGAAAATGAAGAGATGTACAACCAGAGCGGGTATATCGATTTCATTGATAATCGTATTGATGTGACAACGGGTACCCTAGCGATGCGTGCGAGTTTTGCTAATCCAAACCAAATATTGCTGCCAGGCCAACACATAAAAGTAAACATTCAAGAAAAGAAGCCTGTTGAGGTTATTACTATTGCTCGTCGTGCCGTTCAAAGTGACTTAGAAGGTGATTTCGTGATGGTACTTAGCGAGGGGAATATTGCTGAACGACATAACGTATCTTTGGGAAAACAAGTGGAATCCGGCGTTATTATTATGAATGGATTATCCAAAGACGATACGATTATTACCAAGGGACTACAACGAGTACGTAACGGTATTGTGGTGAGAGTCGAGGACACCTTAACCGCAGAGAAAGTTCACGGAGAGGGTTCGTAACTATGCTGAGTCGTTTCTTTATTCAACGTCCTAAATTTGCGTTGGTTATTTCTATTATTCTGACATTAGCAGGCGCTATTTCTTTAACTCAACTGCCAGTGGCTGAATATCCAAAGATAAGCCCGCCTTCCGTTAGTGTAACGGCGTATTACACCGGAGCAAGCGCAGAGACAGTGGAACAAGCCATAGCGGATCCAATAGAAACCTCGGTTAATGGCGTTGAGAACATGATCTACATGTCTTCAAAAAGTGCCAACGATGGGTCGTACAATCTGAACGTTACCTTTGATGTTGGTACTGACCCTGATATGGCACAAGTTAACGTGCAGAATCGAGTGACTCAAATCGAGTCAAAACTTCCTCAAGAAGTGCGCATGGTTGGTGTGACGGTGAAAAAGAGGTCACCGGACCTGCTAATGGTTTTGAACTTTTACGCTCCAGATGGCAAATACGATGATCAGTTTCTGGTGAACTACGTAAATCTAAACGTTAAAGATCAACTCGCGCGCGTCAAGGGCATCAGTGAAGTCGGGGTGATAGGTGGTGGAGAGTTCTCAATGCGTGTCTGGTTGGACCCCGATAAGATGGCGAATCTCGGGTTAACCACCACTGATGTATATGCGGCGCTCGCAGAACAGAATGTTCAAGTAGCGGCAGGTAAAGTCGGTGCACCACCTTATGATAATGCGCAAGAGGTTCAATTTAACCTTGTCACAAAGGGCAGACTAGAGACAGTAGAAGAGTTTGAACATGTTGTGCTAAGAGCCAATAATGATGGTTCAACCATATATTTACAAGACGTTGCCAGACTAGAACTGGGTAAAAAATTCTACGATGGTAACGGAAAGTTTCGAGGGCAAGATGCCGCAATTATTACGCTGTCACTACAATCCGATGCTAACGCTTTAGAAAGCGGCGAAGCGGTGATGTCACTACTGGACAGCATGAGTGTTAATTTCCCTGAGGGTATGGCGTATGAAACAAGCTATGACACGACAGTTTTTGTTGCCGAGTCGATTAAGGGCGTCGTTAAAACACTCATCGAAGCCATACTGTTGGTCATTGCGGTTACCTACATGTTTTTGGGGAGTGCACGAGCCACATTGATACCAGTGGTTGCGATTCCGGTTTCATTAATAGGTACCTTTGCGGTGATGCTCATCACGGGCTTCACTATAAATACGGTGACGCTTTTTGGCCTAATACTCGCCATTGGTATCGTTGTAGATGATGCAATTTTGGTCATTGAAAACGTCGATACGACAATGAAAAAAGATCCTAGCTTAACGCCGGCGAAGGCGACATTGATAGCGATGAAAGAGGTAACAGGTCCCATTGTTACGTCGACGCTTGTGTTATTGGCGGTATTCTTACCCGTTGCTATGCTGCCGGGTATTACTGGCATCATGTATCGGCAGTTTGCTTTAACAATCTGTATTTCAGTTGTTATTTCCTCTATCAATGCATTGACCTTATCGCCGGCACTCTGTTCATTGGTGCTTAAGCAGGGCGGAGGTAACACCTCGAACTGGTTCAAGGCATTCAACAGGGGGTTGGAAAAAGTGACGCGGGGCTATGGTAATGTCGCTGGTTTTTTGGTGAGAAAGACAATATTACTTGGCGCATTTTTCTTAATTGCGGTCGCCGCCGTCACCTTTTTCACTAAAACAACGTCAACAGCATTTGTTCCTCAAGAAGACAAAGGCATCTTACTGGTTAATGTTCAACTACCAGATTCTGCGTCACTATCCAGAACCGAAGATACGACGGTGAAGTTGATGGAGATTGTTGAACAAGAACCGGGAATTGATGGCGTTACGGTTGCGAATGGTTATGCATTATTAACGGGTGCAGCGGCTTCTAATGGCGCGACTTTATTCGTCAAGCTTAAAGATTGGGAAGTGCGAAACAGCCTTGAGGGGGACCATTCCTCATTTGCTATTGCACAACGACTTAATATCGCCGCAGCTCAATTGCTACCTGAAGCCGTGGTGTTTTCTTTGGGTCCGCCAGCGGTTCCCGGTATGGGGTCTGCGTCTGGTTTCGAATTTGTTCTAGAGGATACGTTAGGACGAAATAGAACCGATCTTGCACAAGTAATGAATGAGGTTATTCAAGCGGCAAATCAACAGCCAGAGATACAACATACATTTAGTACGTTTAGAGCGAATGTGCCACATTTCCATGTTGATATTGACCGGGAAAAGGCGAAACAATTAGGCATTTTTTTAGGCGACATATTCCAGACATTACAAGGAAACCTAGGGTCACTTTATGTGAATGACTTTACGATGTTTGGTAAAAACTTCAGGGTCACCATGCAAGCGGATAGCGAACACAGAAGCAGCATGAACAACCTAAATCGATTCCATGTTCGTTCTTCTGAAGGCAAGATGATTCCGTTGAGCACATTGGTTTCCTATGAACAAGTATTTGAACCTGACGTGGCGTGGCGTTACAACATGTATCGTTCGGCGGTAATCCAAGGTCAGCCAGCACAGGGGTATTCAAGTGGTGATGCTATTGCTGCGATGGAACGAGTTGCCGCGGAAGTGCTGCCACATGGTTATCAGCATGAATGGACAGGGATGGCCTATCAAGAAGTGAAAGCTGGAAACCAAGCGATTTTCGCATTCGCGTTGGCACTTATCTTTATCTATCTCTTCATGGTGGCGCAATATGAGAGTTGGAGTATACCAATCGCCATTATTCTTGTTGTTCCTGTCGCCACATTGGGTTCCTTCTTGGCGATAAACTTGGCGGGATTACCACTCAATCTTTATGCTCAGATAGGCTTGGTATTATTGATCGCTTTAGCGGCCAAAAATGCCATTCTTATTGTGGAGTTTGCTAAACAAGAGCGGGAGGAAAAAGAAGTACCTATTGACGATGCGGCAGTACACGGCGGTAAATTGCGTTTTAGAGCGGTAAACATGACATCGTGGTCGTTTATTTTAGGTATCACACCCTTGATATTTGCCTCTGGAGCGGGGCATATAAGCCAAAACTCATTGGGTGTTTCTTTGGTAGGTGGGTTACTTTGCGTATTACTCGCGGGTACGTTTTTGATACCCGGTTTTTATGCTGTTATCCAACGACGAAGAGAAAAAATTCATGGTGGAAATACAAAGGTCGTTGATATTGAAGAGTAATGCTATGAAATTCAGAGACGAATCTGTATTGAATGGCTTTAGTTAATAAAAAACCGCTAGCAACAAGTTGCTAGCGGTTTTCATGTATTTATGCTCAACAATGGCTGTGGAGCCTTAACTACTCATCGCCAAGCGTTCTATTCGCTCTGCGCCACGCAACATGGCCTGTACTAACTCAGTGGCATCAAACTTACATAAGGCTTCGTGCGCACCAACTTGGTGGGCTCTATCGGCGCTCATTTCACTAGACAATGACGTGTGTAGAATACGATAAGCTTTGCTAATGTTGGGGTTATTTTGCACTTCAAATGCGAGTTCGTAGCCATCAAGGCCTGGCATTTCGATGTCACTGACGAGAAGGTCGATGGGCTTTCCTTCGTTGGCATGGCTTTTCATTAATTCAAGCGCATCTATGCCGTTTTTACAGACAAAATATGAAATGTTAATGCTGTCTAATGCGTCAGAAAGCTGCTTGCGAGCAATGCGTGAATCATCGACCAATAATATATTAAGCGGTTTTAGGCGTTCGCGTTCGACGTCGGTTAAAATCGGTATCCTCGCAGATGCATCCTGCGGATATATCTTAGACAGAAGCAGTTCTACATCGAGCATCTGGACTATCTTGTCTTCGTAGCGAGTGATGCCAGTAACAAATACGTTAGACCCTGCCGTTTCTGGTGAAGGTTCGATGGCATGCCAGTCACAATCGATGATTTTTTCTATCGTCCTAACCATAAATGCAACGATAGTTCGTAAGCAATCGGTCACAATGAGGTAGCACTCATTATATTCTTCTTTTGCTATCGGTCTAAAACCAATCGCGGCCGCCATGTCGATGACAGGGACGGTAAGACCTCGGATATTTACCGTTCCAATAACATGATGATGCGAGAAAGGGATCTGTGTCGTTGGTGAGTAAGGAACAATCTCGCGTACCTTTAATGTACCTATGGCAAAGCTCTGTTGCAGTAGAGAGAGTTTAAACAATAGCATCCCTTGGGACTGGCTCGCTTTGCTTTTCATGTTTTTATCCTACACATACGACTTATTGACAGGCTCTATAGTAACTAACTCTTAGCCACTACTCAGTATATATTTTAATAAATATGACATTATAGCGGCCTAAACATGTACATCTTGAGTGATTTAGTTAAAATCGCCTTTTATTTTCTTTGGAGCTCATCATGGCTAGAACCGCGGCAGCATTGCATATATTAGTAAAACACGAATCTTTAGCTAAAGAACTGCTAGCAGAACTTAAGAAAGGAGCCAAATTTCAAGTGTTGGCGAAAAAGCATTCGACCTGTCCATCGGCAAAGAAAGGTGGGGACCTCGGTGAATTTCGTCAAGGCGCCATGGTGCCACAATTCGATAAAGCCGTATTCAAAAATGAAGTGCTGACACCATTTATCGTCAAAACCAAGTTTGGATGGCACGTGGTTAAGGTGCTCTACAAAACATAAATTAGCTAGAGCGAGTAAACCACTTGACGATTTTATCTGACCAGAGGATAGAGGGAACGTCGACTTTTCGTTTTTCTTTACCATGGTAATAGCTGGCGAGAAGCTCGGTGCGAATTTCATCTACGCTATGAGAGTGAAGAGCCTTTGCTAGCAGCTCAGATGCATTATGTGCGTAATCATTGGCTAAACTGAAATCCATATTCAGGTAGCCTTGAACCATGAGCCATAGTTTAGTGACGAGTGATAGTTCTATAACGGAATCGGCACTAAATTTGTCAGCCTGAGATTGACCGAGAGTATCCGAAAAAATATTCTGCATCATGCCTATTTTATCGGCTTGGGTTTCTAACCTTGCTGTGGCTTCGATTTGCAGTTTGGTTAATAACCCAAGAAGAAGAAGTTTGGGGTCTTTCCCTGGGCTTTTAGAGCAGATATTTTCGTAGACAGCGGCTTTTTCCTCCACTGCACGAGCAAACAGCGACGCTTCTTTATCCGAAAGATGAAGCGTATCTATGCCAGCGACTTCCAGCTGTTGTTTAAGTTTGCTTATGATTGAGTCTGTCATAAATTGTTAAGCCTTCAGTTCTCGCCACTCTATCTCGCAATCACCATTTTCTGTTGAAACAAAAACAGTATTGCCAGAAAGCATGATAGAAAAATCCATCGTTCTTTTTACATAGGTTGCTAGGGTTTCGATCCCTTCAGCGTCAAACTTATAGACCTCTGCCTTTAACAAGTTTAGTTTATTTGCGTTTTGTTTCCACCAAACATCAGATTTTGTATTAAAACTATACACACGAACTTTACGCGCTAATCGCGTTGATTTTTTCACACGCTCAGGATCGGGTTCACCAACGTCTATCCACAATGAAATTTGGTCATCCAATGTTTTATGCCAGATATCGGGCTCTTCTATGTTTGAAAGCCCTTTAGTAAAAGAGAGGTCGGGCTGCGCATTCATAGAAAATGCGACTACACGTGCCATCATCCTTTGTAAGCTTTCCGAAGGGTGCTGCGCAATAGTTAAACTAAGCGAATCATAGTAATCGTTATTAATATCGGTTAATGCCACACGGAATTTATATATTGTCGGTTTTAAAGCCACTTTTAATTTCTCTTTGATTCGTTTTAGAAGGTCTATTTTCGGTTTTTCCGGATATAGTCTTGTGCGTTCGCCTCTCTAGCGGCGGAAGCTATCTCTTTTTCGACAACGGTTTTACCAATCGGAAATAGAGCAATAGCGGCAAGTTTGAGATGCTGAATGCTAAAGGGTATGCCGATGATGGTAATGAAACAAGCAATGGCAGAAGTAATATGACCTATCGCAAGCCAGATACCAGCAAAGAAAAACCAAAGGATGTTGCCGATAATACCAAAAGTACCAGTGCCTATGTCCCTATTATTTGTTAACTCTTCCCGATCAATCGCTTCTTTACCAAATGGGAAAAATGAGAAAGTACCCATGACAAAACAAGCGCGGCCCCATGGAATGCCAATGATACTGATGAAAGCGAGTATACCAAAAAGCCACCAAGCTAGGCCCATGATGATACCACCGAACAAGAACCAGATTATATTTCCTAATGTGCGCATGCTTTCTATCCTTATCTAGAAAAAAGACAAAAAAATAGCCAGTCGTTAGACTGGCTACAGAAATTTTAGCGATTTAACAAACCATATTAAACAGGTTTGATGTTCTCAGCTTGAGGGCCTTTTTGGCCTTGAGTTACAGTGAACTCAACTTTTTGACCTTCACCAAGAGTACGGAAACCGTCAGATTGAATAGCACTGAAATGTGCAAAAACGTCTGGGCCATTTTCTTGTTGAATGAAACCGAAACCTTTAGTTTCGTTAAACCATTTAACTGTACCAGTCACTGTGTTAGACATAGTCTTAATTCCTATAAAAATTGTGTAGGTCCCACTGGGGACATATATAGATAGCGTGGAAAAAATAGATTGCTATTTAGATACACACGGCGGGAAGTTTTGAACTAACCAACGACTTGTAAATCTTAAACAAAAGCTTTTCTTTCTAGCCGGGACAAAGCTTAAATCAACTACGTAGGAAGTCAATGAATATTACGTTAACTTTTTGGAATAACTTCAATAATTTGTGAAGAGGCACATTTTTATGTACAAAACTAACCATCATTACCAAAATTTCGTGTTACAGGTTGGCTGTATTTCCATATAACTGACTAATTTAACGATATTATTTGATTTTAATCCGTGTCAACGTTTCTGATTGATGAACCGAGTAAAAACCGCTGAAATTTAGAGCTAGAGTGGCTCTTATTACCCCTTTTCAGGTTTTACATCATAGCGATTAATGTATACTTTTCGCAAGGATGAAACGCTAACAGTAAGGAATGAAAACCAACTATGAAAGAAGTGAAATATCTGCTTATAACATTGTTTTTTTGCTGTATTGCATTCATGACTAATGCCCTAGCGAATGACAAGATTATTGTTGTCGGTGGAGACCATAATTATCCCCCCTACGAATTTATCAATAATAATGGTGAACCTGACGGATATAACACCGAGCTTACCTATGCTATTGCGCAGGTTATGGGGTTAGATGTTAACGTTGCACTATCAAGTTGGGATGAAATGAAGTGGGATCTTGAAAGTGGCAATATCGATCTACTTCAAGGGATCTCTTATTCAGAGGAAAGGGCGGAACTTCTCGATTTTTCTCCACCTCACTCCCTTATCCATCAATCTGTTTTTGCACGTGTGGGTTCTCCGTCTATCTCACAATTATCTGAGCTTGCTGGAAAGTCCGTTATTGTTCAAAGCGGCGGCATAATGGCAGAGAAAATGGAGAGCTCTGGAATTGATGTCCGACTTATTTATGTGGATACCCATGCAGCAGCGCTACGGATGCTTTCTGCAGGTAAGTATGATTATGCTTTTGTTGCCAATTTGCCCGGGCTTTATTTAGGTAAAGAATTGTCATTGTCAAATGTAGAACCTGTAGGCAAACCATTGAGCTCTCAACGCTATGGTTATGCGGTCTTAAAAGGTAATGCCGACCTACTCGCCAAATTTAATGAAGGTCTAGCGATACTAAAGAATACGGGTAAGCAGCAGGAGATCTACAATAAATGGTTTGGTTCGTATACAGAAAGTGGACTAAATTGGCAGAAAATCAGTCTGTTTATCGTAATTGCGTCTGTGTTATTTACCTCTATTTTTATTGTCGTTATTGTATGGAACAGAAGTTTGGCAAAGCAAGTCGCCAGGCGAACCAAAAAACTGGAACAGCAGCATCAACAGTTAATTCAAGCCGATAAGATGGCGTCTCTCGGTATACTTGTCTCCGGTGTTGCACATGAAATTAATAATCCAACCAGTTTGTTGTTGCTTAACCTTCCGGTTTTGAAAGAGTCGTTTGAGGATATTGAGGAAATACTTGAAGAGCACTATGAAAATCATGGTGATTTCGAGATTGCTGGCCTCAATTATACTCGCATTAGTAAAGAGATCCCTTTAATGCTTGGGGAGATGCTAGAGGGATCGAACCATATTCGTAGGATTGTGAGCGACTTGCGAGATTTTGCAAGGCAAGAACCGCAAGCTCTTTCCGATAATGTTGATTTAAACCAAGTGGTTGCCGCTGCGATTCGATTGACAGATAGGGCAATTAAATCCGCGACAGATAATTTCTCTGTGTCGTACAGCGAATCGCTGCCTTTATTCAAAGGAAATAGCCAAAGATTACAGCAGGTCGTTATCAACCTTATTGTTAACGCCTGTCAGGCATTAGATAGTACTCACCAAGTTATATCTATAAAAACAGAATACCAGATGGCTACCCGCAGAATTGAGCTGACGATAAGTGATGAAGGAAAGGGGATAGAATCTCAACACCTCTCTCGACTTACCGACCCTTTTTTCACAACGAAGCGTAAAGAAGGTGGAACAGGATTGGGCTTGTCGATATCTTCAAATATTATTGAAGAACATGGTGGCAAGCTACTATTTAAGTCTGTAGTGAGAAAAGGAACTCAAATTCTTCTCACTATTCCGTTAACTAAGGAAAACTAATTTACATGAAAGATACGCTTTACCCGAGTTTCGGTGTCTTGTTAGTTGATGATGAATCAGCATTTATACGCAGTTTGTCTCTCGTTCTTGAAAGGCGAGGGGGGATAAATCACCTGTATCAAACGAGTGATAGTCGTGAGGTGATGACATTAATCGAACAACATCCGATTGAGTTGGTGTTACTCGATCTAAACATGCCTCATTTAACGGGGGATGTACTTCTAAAGCAGATTGTGGAAAAACATCCTCAAGTTGGCGTTATTATCATTAGTGGTATGAACCAGATAGAAACAGCGGTAGATTGCATTCGTCTTGGTGCGTATGACTATTTTGTAAAAACGACAGAAGAAAGCCGCCTGTTAGAAGGGATTAAGCGCGCCGTATCGATGCAGGAAATGCGTCGAGAAAATGAAGCAATGCGCAGACGTTTTCTTTCCGATACATTAGAAGAACCAGAAGTATTTGAACAGATAATCACTCAGGATAAAAAACTGCGCTCGATATTTCAGTATTTAGAGTCGGTTTCGTCTAGTCGACAATCAGTGATGATCTGTGGTGAGAGTGGTGTAGGTAAAGAGCAGATTGCAAAAGCGGTTCATAAGTTGAGTCGCCGTCCAGGCAAGATGGTCAGTGTCAATGTTGCGGGTATTGATGATAACGTTTTTGCTGATACGTTGTTTGGCCATAGCAGAGGCGCCTTTACCGGGGCGGATAAAAAGCGAATAGGTATGGTTGAGGCTGCCGCAGATGGCACACTATTCTTAGATGAAATTGGTGATCTTAGTCATACATCGCAAACCAAATTGCTCCGGCTTCTACAAGAAGGAGAATACTACTCGTTGGGTAGTGATCGCCCTAAACGCAGCAAAGCACGTATTGTTGCTGCGACTCATCAGGATCTTAAATCTAAAGTAGAGGAAGGCAGTTTCAGAAAGGATCTCTACTTTAGACTCTGCACTCACCTTGTTGAGGTGCCCGCGTTAAGAGAACGAAAAGATGATATTCCTTTGCTTTTCAAGCATTTTTTGACGCAAGCGTCCGATGAGATGCATAAAATCGTTCCCGCTTACCCTAAAGAATTGCCAGTGCTGTTGTCTACCTACCATTTTCCGGGCAATGTACGTGAATTGCAGGCTCTGATCTATGATGCTGTCAGCCAGCATAAGAGCCACACATTGTCTATGGAGGTATTTCGAAGAGTGATAGACCACTCTTATCATGATCTTGATTCGATTGAGTTTGATAGTGGTTTATTTGAACCAACGAAACCTTTACCGACGCTGCAAGAGTTAAGTGAGATACTCATCATCGCGGCGATGGAACGCTCTAATGGGAATCAATCACTCGCCTCTCGTATGCTTGGGATTTCTCAACCTGCTTTGAGTAAACGCCTTAAAAAAGGCCAAGAAAAGTAGCCAACCAAACCCTTATAACAAAAGTTATATTATGTCTTTTGTTATAAGGGGCCATCTATTTGTTATTTTTATGATTTTTATTGAAGTTATGTTTTTTTATAACTTAAGTTATACCCTTTCCATAATTTACCTTTCTATTAATTATTTAATTATCAATAGGTTATTGTTTTAGTTAACTCTGGCATTGCGATTGCAAGCTAATGATTGGGTTACTGTATCTATTGAGATATAGAGTGCGCAGTAAACATATTTAATTAGGACAATTAAGGGAAATAATTATGGAAAGAAAGGACGCAACACCACAGGCAAGTGGTGGCTTTTGGAGTAAAATGGAACTATGGAAAAAGATCGTAATAGGCATGATTGCAGGTGTGATTGTCGGTGCGATAATGGGACCAGATGCTGAGGTATTAAAACCCATCGGGACGCTATTTATCAATGCAATCAAAATGCTGATTGTACCGTTGATTTTTTGTTCTTTGATCGTCGGTGTTACCTCAATGCAAGACTCCCGTAAAATGGGGCGAATTGGCGCTAAGGCGATTATTCTCTATTTAGGCACAACAGCAATTGCTATCACTATTGGTCTTGGACTCGCTGCAATTTTGACTCCGGGTGAAGGGCTAAATATGGTGGCACAAGATTCAACAACGATGGGCAAAGATGCGCCCCCTCTGGTACAAACTTTATTAAACATTATCCCTAAAAATCCAGTGGGAGCTTTGGCCGCCGGCAACATCCTTCAAATCATTGTATTTGCACTCGGTTTAGGCATTTCGTTAACACTCATTGGCGAAAAAGCGAAACCCGCTATCGCTGTTTTCGAAAGCTTAGCAGAAGCCATGTACAAACTGACTGAACTTGTTATGAAGCTTGCACCATATGGTGTCTTTGGCTTAATGGCTTGGGTTGCGGGTAAATATGGTATTGATATCTTGTTACCGCTTATCAAGGTTATCGCTGTCGCGTACCTAGGTAGTCTTATACACGTATTAGTGTTCTACACTGGCATAATTAGCTTTGTTGGTCGACTAAGCCCTATTCGTTACGTCAAGGCCTTGACCAATCCGGCCGCTGTTGCATTTACGACAACAAGTAGTTCAGGCACACTTCCAGCTACACTGAAAGCAAGTCGTGAAGAGCTTGGTGTTTCTAAAGGTGTTGCAAGTTTTGTATTGCCACTTGGTGCCACTATCAACATGGATGGTACGGCGCTTTATCAAGGTGTTTGTGCTCTGTTTATTGCCCAAGCATTTGGTATTGACCTTGAAATGTCTGACTACGTGTTGATTATCATGACCTCGACATTGGCCTCAATTGGTACAGCAGGTGTTCCTGGTGCCGGTCTTATCATGTTATCGCTTGTTCTAACTACCGTTGGTCTTCCTATTGAAGGATTGGCAATTGTTGCTGGTATCGACCGTATCCTAGATATGGCACGTACCACTGTGAACGTTTGTGGCGATATGATGGTATCTGTCTTGATCGCGAAAAGTGAAGGCGAGTTAGACGAATCTATCTATAATGCTGAAACGAGCAGCGTAGGCTCAGAAACAGAAACCGTGTAAACCTTTACCTATAATAGAAAGCAGATTGGTGCAGACCAATCTGCTTTTTTACGTTATACCCTCCGCCAAATCGATCTTCCAATCCAGTTTATCTTCGTGTCACTTGCGCATTTGTAATTAATTTGTATCTAAGTTGTTAATTTTGTAATGTATACTATCAGTTAGGACGACTATGGAGAGTTCGACCTATCTATTCTAGTGTTATGAATGTGATGCACTGCCAGCCTGTTTTATATGACAAGGAAAAGTTATGTCCAAACGCTTCGTTTTTCTACTGCTGCTTCTCCCGTATTTATGCCTTTCTATAGCCAATGCGAACTGGCTTGAAGATTTATATGATGGAGGTGTTTTATCTGCAGAGAAAGCCATAAAAAATGGTGCTGACGTAAACGAGTACAATGAAGAGTTTGGCGCCTATCCAATCCATGTTGCACTGTACTCTGAAAGCCTCGATGCCTTAGAGATGGTTGCGAATTATGGTGCAGATCTTGAAGCAGAGAATGAAGATGGTCAAACCGTTATGATGCTTGCGCTTGAGTTTGGTGATCTACATATCGTCAAGTTGCTGCAGAGTCTGGGGGCGAAGCTTGATGTCGATTCGGCGAGTGGTGTATCGCCACTTTATTATGCTGTGCTTTCAGGTAATGCCGAATTGGTCTCCTGGCTAATTCACCAAGGATATGATGTTAATAAAACCAGTGCATTGAACTGGAATGTATTGGATAGCCTAACCGCAATAGAAGACGAATTTCCCGATCCGCTATTGGCGGAAACATTAGTAACTGCAGGGCTGGATTCAAAACTACGTTCAAATGAGGGGTATTCACTGCTGCATTGGGCGGTTCTTTATGGACAAAATAATCTTGTTGAACAGTTGGTCGAGCAAGGCTATGACCCGTTAGAATTGACCCATGAGGATGAAACTGCCTATGAGTTTGCGCTTTACAGTGACAGCGATGAAATCAGTCTTATCCTGTATCAGGATATTCAAGCGCGTTTAAATAATGCAGAGAGCAACCTAACTCAAGATCAGATACGCACATTAAAGAACGAACGATTGAGACTTGCGATCAGCATCAACGAAGAAGAGGCATTTAGACACTATTTCACTAAAAAAGATCTTGAATATAGAAGTGCCGACAATTCAAGCCTACTTCATTATGCCGTGATTTTTCACCGTGTTGAAATTACCCAATTTTTACTTGAACAAGGGGCCGATTTACAGGCAACGAACCATTACGATGATAGCCCTTATGCCGCCTCAAGATACGATGAAGATAACCCTGTCGTGTCTGTCATAGTGAAGGCTATCGGTGAAAATGGCCCTCAAAAGCTAAGAGTACAGCTCGCGGAAGAGTATTTATACGATGGACAGGTTGAACGATTTTTAGTCTTAAGGCCGTATCTTACACCGGATGAAATGAGTCTATTGGGCTTTGAAATACTGCTCAGTGACACAGAAGAGGGCCTCAGTGTTTGGTTAGAATATGCGGTCAAAGAAGATGACGTGATGCTCTCAAAACTATACTCGCTTGTGCCAGCGACTTATCAAGATGATGAATTCCTTTCTTATCTATCTATTATCCAAGCCAACAATAAGCCTATTCCTAGCGACACTCAAATACCGATGTTGACTCGATTGCTTGAGGTGGATACAGAGCTAAATCTTGAACAGACGGCGATATATAATGCCACATTGGCAGAAGTTACAGAAAACACCCAACAACTTATTGACGATGGACATGCAGACGAAATAGTCAGTGTTTATATTCGCTATCAAGACTATAAACCCGCGTTACAATTGCTAGATCGTTTTACCTCTGTATCCCCACAGCAGCATATAGAGAGTGTATTTGATGATTTTCCAGAAGAAACAGGTGCGTTAGTCGAAGATTTGGTCTTGAAGTTGATGGGGCTTGGCGCTGATCCGACATTCAAAAATAGCCTAGGAGACCCGCTATTTTTAGATTCTGTCGGGGTTATCTCACAGCCATTATTTGATCAAATTATAAAAGGTAAAGATCTCAATGAAATAGGGTCTAATGCTGGAGTAATGCTACTCACTGCCATGATAAATAGTGCGCCTAAACGGGCTGAAGCTTTGTTAAAAAAAGGTCGGTTTCGCTACCAAAAGGAATGGAACGGATTACTTAGATTAGCCTATAACCAAGGTGACCTAGCGCTTTGTTATGCGTTGTGGTCGAAAGGGGCTTATACACAATCAATGGATAGTGAAGGGCATTTTCTTATCACTAATGTTTATCAGAGTTGGTATCAAGAACCTTATAAACAGGCCATACCATTTACGGATTGGCTATCAACGAGCCGTGAATCCATCGATGTTTTAGTCAGCCAAAAAGATATGTCTGGGAACCGCTTTCTGGATTATTTAATCGCAGAAAATGATAAAGAAAATATCTGGTGGCTGTTTGAGCATGGTTTAGCGGTTAATGACGCGACACTTTCTTCTTTCGCACTGTCGAAAAATATCGAATTAGTTGCTTCAATAACAGAAAAACTTGACGATGAGAAACAGACCTCGCTGTTTCATTTGGCGATACAGTACCGCAACGAACCTTTGACCGCTTACCTTCTAAATGCAGGATTCGACCCACTCAAGAAAAACCAAAAGAAACAAACGGGTTTTGAGGTTGCAATGTACGCGGCTGATCAACCGATTTTAGATCTCATGATGGATCACTACGCCGAGCCATCAATTAACTATTCCCTTGGCGATTCTTACTTTGACAGTGATTTAATACGGTACTGGTCATGGCTCTCAAATACGGGTCAAACGAGTACGCTACAGAGTCATCTAGAAAAGCACCTACTTAATGGTCAGCCACACCCGTTTGCCAGACACATATGGTTAACGGTTGCCACGCGCCAAAACACGCTAGATAAGGAAGGATTCACAATCTCTAACCCTCTGA
Organism: Vibrio sp. VB16; assembly: GCF_015594925.2. Taxonomy (NCBI): domain Bacteria; kingdom Pseudomonadati; phylum Pseudomonadota; class Gammaproteobacteria; order Vibrionales; family Vibrionaceae; genus Vibrio; species Vibrio sp. VB16. The sequence goes on along the minus strand of NZ_CP087591.1, from coordinate 491,328 downwards.
AAGCCGCCATGGGTAAAGGGTTTGAAGCGGAACGCCTAGCAAATTTAGGTGAACGTGATGAGGCGATTGAACAGTATCTTTTGGTAGAACCAACGGAACAAGATCTGTGGCTTGTCCATGAAATTGCCGATCTTTATATTAACGCGGACGAGCAAAAAAAATCGTGGGATGTATTAGAAACGGGTATAAAGCTTTCACCAAATTTTTGGCAATTCAGTTGGCGTTATTTCAGTAGCAGTTGGCTCAATAATGAAACCTTTAGAGATCGAGCACAGAAATTAGTGGATAGTCCGCAGTTGAAAGGCACGCTATTTAGTCAATATGGGCAAGCTGTACTGTCTGCGAGATCGATTAATCCAATTGACCTACAAGAGCTTAAAGATAAATGGTATCAGAAAACGCACGACGCTAGGCTCCTTACTTCTATGGGGTATTTATATACTACTGGTGGTTATTTAGTGGAGGCGAAAGCGGCATTTGAACAGGCCGTGATGAGTTACCCTTTTTACAGCAACTGGGGTAAGTATGTCGAAATTATCGCAAAAACCGGGGATCACGCCTTAGTTGAAAACCAAAATGCATTGAAGGCAAATTGGTATGACGAAGAGCAAGAGAGCCGATTGGTTAGACAGCAACGCTATAATGGACAGGCCTTTTTGAACGCTGGAGATAAAGGCAAAGCGCATCAAGTTTATAATGCCTTAGTTGATGAAGATTCACTTTTTTTGGGCTATTACCTTGCCGAACTTGAACGCTCTGATGATAGACATCTTCAAGCAATTAAAGCACTAGAGCCTCTTATCGGTAATGATGATTTTGATGCAAGCGACTGGAAGAACATCGTCAAAAGTTACAGTGAAATAGGGGAAACTGCTCGTGCGATTGAACGGTTTGAACAAGCATTAGTAACAGTCCCATACCCGACTATCGCCTTATATTTAGAAGGTCTAGAACTATACAAATCCGCTCAAATGACGGCAAAGTATGATCGACTGCTCAACCAATCGCTTGAGATCTATCCTCGTTCTATTGGATTACATAAAGAAACCATTCTGGCCTTTTTAAATAAGAAGCAATATATAGAAGCGGTCTCGCAAGGTCTGAACCTGATAAATCAGTGGCCTGAAAATAGCAGTGTTATGAAGGTGTTTTATCAAGCGTTGGTGTCAGCCCATGATGCGGAAACGGCGCAGCAGCGTTTTCTTTATAGGGCGAAGGAGCAGCCATGGAACCACGCTTTGTGGCGCTTTGTCGCATCTAAGTCCGACAAACCCGATTTGGTTTGGCAACAATTACAAACAAACCCAGCTTACGCCACATCAGCCCTGCGTAAGAGGATGGATATTGCGACAGGCAATAAAGACTATGAGTTAGCTAGCCAACTTCTTGCTCAGATACCCGATGTTGAAGGGACATTGAATGAGTCGTTAGAACTGCAACTGTCTAAGATTTGGTTGGTTGCACAAAAGAGCCGAGAGACCAGATTGTCCAACGATGAACTAAATCGTTACTTGTCAGAATGGGACCAATACCGCGATAATTTTGCAAGCCTCAGTAATTACTACTATTACAAACGCGATTTACTGTATTCAATGGGCCGAATTCAAGAAGCCGCAGATGTTATGAAGCAGTACAGTGAACTGAATAAAGATAGCACCAAGATATATCATCAGCTGGTGGCTAGATATTCTGACCCACTTACCTCACAAGATGTATACGGTTATGGTTATCGTATGATCCAGCGAAACCCCTATAGTGCGTCACATATTTCATCGTTTGTTAATCGTGCGCTTTATTGGGGACAGGGTTCCGCGGTTATTGCATTGCAGGTTATTGAAGATGCGAAACAACGAGGTGTTTTTCTTAATAAAAAATGGGAAGAAAAAGCACTCAGTGATCTGGGAGATAACTTAGCTGGGTTCCTTGGTTATCGACACGACACCGCTATTTCAAATTCATTGCGCTATATTGGCTGGTTTGAAACGGCGAGGGAATCGGCATTAGAAGAAGAAGGAAATCAGGTCCGATATCTATTTGAAGGAGACCAACCGGAAGTCGAGATCATATTACCTAGTGGTGAAGTGCTTGTTCGTCGAGACGATGCAACAAAAGGCAAGATGGTTTTTCTTGGACGTGGGGCAACGTTCATCAAGGCGGAATACAACAAAAATGGTAGCCTAACCCAAGTTGAAGATTCATCTGGTGAGGCGGTAAGCCTTCATTATGATGTTCATGAAAACATAATCAAAATGATATCATCTGTTGCCTCGTTGCAGCTTCAATACAATCAACAAGGGAAGCCAATTGAAATTGAGCTATTAGGGTCAGGAAAACTGACCATTACCTATGACGATAATAATGAAATCCTGAATGTAAACAGTGTAGGTGAAGGTAATAATTTAGCCTTGAATATTACTCAATCGTTTCAAAAACTCACTTCATTAACAAAATCGCTAGGTGATGCCGCGAACAATTTTGAACTGCCTGACATTAGTGTTCAGGACGAAATGCAAGAGCAGTTGTATAACCGATACCAAGAAACGCCGAGTGATTCTGAGCAAGAAAGAAAAGCCGCACTCGACTATGCGTTGTATCTATTTGAACACAGCGATTTAAACCAAGATAATGTTGATGAAATAACGAGTTTAATGGAAGGTATCTTTCAAGCCTCCGTCGATACTGGGAATACAAACGTGGATACTGGTGAAGCGATTGTTTTATGGCATAAACTCAAGAATAAAATCCGACCATACGGTGTCCCCAAGAGTGATTATCAATTAAGTCAGCAGATGAAGCTTTGGATGCTGGCAAACCATGGCAAAGAAAGTGAGTTGGGTGGCCTTAATGAAACGCTGAGTAATATCAAGGTTACTGAACTAAAAACACAAAATTGGATGGAAGAAAACGCGCTGAGTAATTCAGGATATTGGTATCGAGAAACATTACCTAAGTTATTGAATGTACCTTCCGATGCCTCTGATATTTCCAGTATGGTTTCTCTAGAAAATGGTGACGTTCTGCTAGGCACATCTCAAGGTTTGCTGCTTCGTAGACATCATTATTGGAGTTGGTTTGTCTATGATGGCATAGCCCAAAAATTTATTCGAACAGGAGAGCAACCAGATGCCTCTCCTCGTACCCACATTAATGACCTTAAAGTGTCGGCAGATGGCGTAATTTGGGTTGCGACAAATGGCGGCTTATTTGCCGTTGAAAAAGAGGACGCGGTAAGGCGTTGGAGTGGGGTAAATGATGGTATGCCTGACGCTTCTGTCGCTCATATCCAAACAAGTGCCAATACCATTTGGGTTGCGATTAAAAATCAGATCTTCAGTATTGAACGCACCGATCACATGGCCGTTTTTGAGGCGGAATATTCATCCCAGATAGACGAATTTCAAAGGCTACCGGATGGAAACTGGTTGGTTCACTCCGCAGGCTCCCTTGCCTTGTTGCAGGGCAACAACAGTCAACCCGGAGAAGAGAAAGCAGAAAAGATGCTGGCGAATGGTGTGGAGCATTTTCTTTGGCAGCAAAATAAAGGCCAACTATGGTGGTGGAATGGCTCGGTTTTAACTCAGGCGCGATACAAACGAGGCCAGTTTGAAGAGGCGTCGATCATCGCTGACAAATCGCTACTACCAATGAGCAAAAAGATTCATGGCTTACAATGGCTTGAGATCCCAACTCTGGGTAGAAAGCCTGTGGTGTTGACCGATCAAGGAATGGCGATCTGGCATCAAGATAGTTTCAACATGTTGTCATTACCCTACGAAGAATTAAGAGGCGGATTAGATATTGGCCCATTGGCTGTGGTTTCTTCGCAGCAAGATTGGACGCTCGTTACAGAGGAAGCGGTTTATCAATTTACGCCGTCGAGAAGCCAACGATTTAACAACGTGGGAAAGGTGCGTGACTTACTCTATATTCCCGAAATGGGCAGGACTTTTGCGGCCAACGGGCGCGACATCATGGCCTTCTATGAAGGTGACGATAGTCAGCTCGAATACGACTATTTTGCCAGTTTAAATGCTCGGATTTTAAGGCGTGATAGCGCTGGCAACATGATTACTCACTCAGGAAGTAGGGTAATAAGAGTGAATAGTCTTACGGAAGAATACGAGGAGCTATTCACTGCATCAAGCGATGATGAGTCTGGTCGTATCGCCGATATTTATGTGGACAAGGACGATTCGATTTGGGTTGCGGCTGGCGCGGACCTTTTCCACTGGCAAGACGGTACATTGGCGCGATTCAATTACTATGTCGACCCTGTTGCATTCCCAGCTCGGAGCAATATGTTGGCGCGTGTATTCAGGGATGTTCGAGGTACACTTTATGTGGTCGCTTCCGATGAAGGGCATTTGAATTATAAAGGCGTTAGCTTAGCGGGTGGGCTTTTAGAGTTAACCGAATCCGGCTTTACGCGAGTGAGTCTAAAAGAGAAACCAACGTGGTTTGCAACCGCCTATACGCCGATCAGCGATAATACGGCCATCATCTCTACAACAGGCAGTTTTGCTCTGGATAGAGAAGGAGATTGGTCTTCTTACAGAAGCGCAGGTGACGTTAGCTATAAAGAAATGTCGGAACAGATCAAAATGCTCTACTTGGGCGGAGCGGGCGCCAAATTACCTAACGATAAAGCGTGGTTATTTCCTTCGGCTGCTGGTGTCGTCATTTACTATCAAGGCCAATGGCTATATCCAGATAGATTGAACCAATTGCTGCCGGATGACCAAAAATTGGGTCAGTACGGCGCACGGGTGATCCACGCCATCTCTATTGATGACAAAGGGAGAGTTTTTGTTGGAACGGACAGAGGCGTGTTGCTATACAAAGCGGGTAACTTAGCCTCGCTTCTTAGCGACCATAACCGTGGACAACAGGCTTTTGTTAGTCAAAATAATGAGATACAAGGCGAGCTGAATCACCTCTTTCTCGATAACATTCCAGAAGGCAGTGAGCAGGGCGAGTTGATTGCCGATTATCAGAAATTACAAGCTCGTCTCGAACAATTAGAGAATCAGCTAGAAGAAGATACATTGAGGGCAGAACCGACCACAACAGAGACCAAAACCGCGGACAGTGAATTTACCTCTGTTGATAAGAAAAAACTGCAAAAAAGCATCAAAAAAGAGCAACGAAAAAGGCAACGATTACTCGCAAACTTAGAGCGAGATCATCCAGCGCTTTTCCAAATGCTTCGGCTTGATCCTCGTGAAATTGGTTCAATGCATGAGCGTTTGGATGAAAACCAAGTGCTGCTTCAGTTTATACCGTCGCCGGATAAGTTGCTGACGCAAGTGGTTACACAAGAGGGTGTTCGTATCATCGAAATTGATGTGTCGGACCAAGAACTAAACCGCCATGTAGATAATGCCATTATCGGTTTGCGTCAGGGAGCCTTTACGCTTGATACGACAAATGTGGCGACCAATATTGAGGTTCTTGTTAAGCAAAGAGGCTTTATAAAATCCGCACTGAAAACGAGTACGGATGTAAATCAGAGTTTGGCTTGGCTTTACGACAAACTGTTAAGACCGGTAGAAGCCGACATGAAAGGCAAGGACCAAGTCTACGTCACGCCAGTTGGTAAGCTAAATTATCTGCCTTTTGGTTCCCTAATTAAAACTCAGGAACCTACCCTAGAGTATGCAATAGAGAAATACAATATCGGAGTACTGCCGTCACTTTATCATTTCAATCTGGTCATGAATGACGAAGCGTCGTTGAGCGATACGGCGTTATTTATTGCTGACCCAGATGGGTCTCTCCCGGGAGCGAAACAAGAGGTAGAGAACATAGCGTCACTCTACAAAGATAATGCGGTGGTGTTGCAAGGAGATGGAGCAAGCTTAGAGGGTTTAGAAGAGATATCCATGGACAGCAGAGTGATTCATTTTGCTACTCATGGGATACTGGACTCTGAAAGCGCAGCTGACAGCTACCTTATTATGGCGAATGACGAACAACTGGGTGTTATCGATATTTCTGTAATGGATTTGTCTGAAACTGACATCGTTGTATTGTCTGCATGCGAATCGGGTATTGGTACCAAAGGGCTTGAGTACGCTTCCTTGGCAAGGGCTTTTGCCCATGCCAAAGTGCCTTCTATTGTGGCGAGCTACTGGCAAGTGAACGATGAGGCAACGTCAGAATTGATGCAGATCTTCTACAAAGAAATTCAAGACCCAGAGATCAACCTGTTTGCGGCTATGGCAAATGCACAACGAGCAATGATTAGCCGTGGTGGCGCTTTAGCCAATCCGTCTGCGTGGGCAAGCTTTAGCGTGTTTGGTAAGCCTTGATACTCGAGAAAGAGACAGCCTGACGGAATGTACTACCCCAATACCAGTTGATATCATGCCCTTACATGATGCCAAATCAATCGCTTTGTTTAAAATTAAAGCAACCGATTGAGTTTTATTGAATTTATCGTGGTTTGGGCTTCCATTTTCTGTTCGCTGTGGCATTATAACCCCCTCAACGATGTGCGTGCATCGTATAATGGCTATTACCTCAGCCTTCCAAGCTGATGATGTGGGTTCGATTCCCACTGCACGCTCCAAGTTATCCCTTCTGTTATACCAATCCCAACCCTTTGAAAATTAACCACTTTGTTGTGGGTTTTTGTGTGTCTGGAAGTTAACTAATGGTCCTCCGAGAGGTACATTCAAGTTAACCAATGCTATGGCAGTATTTCTAGATGGGTCCCTTCTATAACACTTGAATTAGGGCTTTGTGATTCGAATTGAGGTCTTTTTAGATCATGTTGTGATTTGAATTACTGTTAAATACGCATCATAATGTGATTCGTATTGTGCATATTTTCAAATCAAGGAACTAACATGTGGATCTGGCAGCAGGAAAGTTGGCCCAACTTTAACTGGGATAATTCTCTCGTAGAGCCAGTGATTAGAAAGACTCGATTAAACCAAGGCATCTTATTAGGAAAAATGTCCGTTCATTCTCAAGATGAAAAAACGAGTATGCTAGACACCCTGCTGGCAAATATTGTTCACTCGAGTGCAATTGAAGGTGAAAAGCTGAATGCGTTCTCGGTACGCTCCTCATTAGCTAATAAGCTAGGGATGTCGGAAGAGCATCCTTTCACGACTACTGAGCAAACAGATGGGCTGGCTGAAATTATGCTCGATGCTGTTGAGAATTTAGACACAGATTTAAAACTTGAAAGGATTTTGCATTGGCACGATAGGCTATTTCCTGAAGGGTACACAATGTTCAACCCTGTAATTGGTGGACAACTACGGGGGGATGCACCAATGCAAGTCGTATCTGGTCGAATTGACAGGCCAATTGTTCACTTTGAGGCCCCTGGCCGTGACATACTTGATACAGAGTTGGCGTACTTTATTCAGTGGTTTAATGAATCAAAAGGTGACACGTCATTAGATCCACTGCTAAGAGCGGCAATCACCCATCTATGGTTCGTCACGCTACATCCGTTAGATGATGGAAATGGGCGTATCACTCGTTTATTGACCGATTTGGCCTTGGCGCAAGCAGAGCAGCAATCAGTACGATTCTACGCTATGTCTGTGTGTATCTTAGCGAATCGAAAGAGCTACTATGAAATACTTGAGAAAACCCAGACAGGTGATGTTGATATTACTGCTTGGCTAGTTTGGTTTTTCGAAATACTAAATAAAACATTCGATGGAGTGTTAAAGGAGATTGATCAAACAGTTTTTAAAAGTAATTTTTGGCGTAATATTGACCAAACTAAATTGGTTCAAGCGCAAGTCAAAGTGCTCAATCGAATGCTGGATGGAGATTTTGCTGACGGAATTAGCACATCCCAATACCACAAAGTTACAAAGGTGAGTAAGCCAACAGCTACACGTCATTTGACAGCACTGGTTGAGTATAACTGCCTGGTCAAATTAGGTGTGGGGCGCAGCACCCGGTATCTGCTATCGAAGTAGTGAACTAGAGTAATTTTAGAATCACTGGGGTACTGTCAAGTTAACCGATGCTATTTTATTTTGATAGGTGTACACTTATCAAAATGCAACGAATCTGGATTTAGCTTGAAAAATAACTCTGAAAAGTATCATTGCAGTAATCGAGGTGGTTTTAGGCCGGGCTGTGGTCGTAAACCAGGTGTGAAAACGCGGCCAGTGCGCCTACCTGAGTGGTTATTGGATGCATTAGAAGATATAGACGAACCTCGTCATTGTATTGTCAAAGCTTGCATCGAACAGTACGGCATTGAACCTCCCCAAAAGAAAGAGTCACATGACTAAAAAACAGTTTATCGCGCATTTCCTGCGTATGAATCGTACGTCGTATATGATTGCAATCGTATTGATTTTTCTCGTCAATTGGCTCCAAGTAGAAATTCCTCGTTATATTCAATTGGCGATTGATCTGATTGACAGTGCATCTCCGGCTGACCATCAAGAGCTTCAAACCTATGTGGGTATTGTTGTTGTGATGGCTGTGTCTATGACCGTAGTTCGAATTTTTTCACGTATCTATGCGTTAAATCCTGGTCGTATAACTGAGGCCGCACTAAAAAATATTCTGTTGAAAAAACTGAATCGTCTGCCAAATAGTTTTCATCAAAAATTTGCATCAGGCAGACTTATCTCAATCATCAACAATGACCTTAGCGGTGTTCGTCTACTGTTTGGGCTCGGTTTTCTGCAGTTTTTTAATGCTTTGCTTGCGCTTTCGTTAACACCGTTATGGATGTGGCGTATCTCACCAGAGTTAACGCTCTATTCGATTATCCCTATTGTTATTGCGTTCGTGATTTTTCGTATTGGCTTTAAACGCATGAAAGATCTTCATATGGAACATATGCGTCGCTTGCAAAATCTTTCCGCACAATTAATGAGTTATTTAACGGGTATTGATTTAATTAAGAGCGAGAAAATGTCTCCTTGGGTGAAGGATGAAATTGAAAACCTTAACCAGAATTTACTTCGCTGCCGGATTCAGATCACACGCGTTCAGGTGTTTTTTATGCCAGTGTTGGATTACGCCAATGACTTTATGAAAATTATGATTCTTGGCATTGGTGGCTATATGTTGATGAATCAGCAGCTTACTCTTGGTGAAATTACCGCTTTTCTTACCTATTCAGTGTTACTCGCTATGCCGTTAATGCAATTAGGTCGTATAGCCACTATTTATCAGCGAGGTATGGTTGCCATTCACAGTGTACAGACAATTCTAAATGCTGAAGTTCCACAAAAAGATTTGGTAGAGCTACCACTAGCGGAAGTTGAAAAATTGAAGGCTAAAACACTCTCGATTAGAAATTTGAGCTTCAGTTATCAGGGGGAGACGCGACTAATTTTAGATAACATCAGCTTCGATATTCCAGTCGGTAAAAAAATAGGCGTACTGGGCAGTATCGGGTCAGGTAAAACAACATTGGTGAACTGTCTGAACCACCATCTTGATGTGCCTGAGGGCACAGTGTTTCTTGCCGATAAGGACGTGACAACATTTTCCCGTAGCGATTTACGTCGTTATATTAAAACGGTGACCCAAGACCCATATTTATTTTCCGCAACTGTAGAAGAGAATATTCGCTTTGGTAGTCGTGATGCAGATATAGCGAAAGCTCAGGTTGATGAAGTCCTAGAACTGAGTCAGTTGGCTAATGATGTTTACCGTTTTGAAAAAGGCGACCAAACTCTGGTTGGTGAGAAGGGGATTATGCTGTCTGGCGGTCAAAAGCAACGCTTGAGTATTGCTCGTGCTCTGCTTGAACCTTGTGATGTGATTATCATGGACAATGTATTGTCTGCTGTGGATTACGAAACTGAACGAAAAATTCTAGAAGGGTTGTTTGAACGGTTGGATAACCAGTCTGTACTTGTTGTCTCTCACCGTGTTAACGCACTCGAATATATGGATGAAATTATCGTGCTCAATGAGGGTAAGATTATCGCCAAAGGTAATCACGCCGCTCTGATCCAGACTTGTCCTTATTACTTTGAAACTTGGAATCTGCAACAGAATGAAACGGAGGCGGCAGTATGTTAAAGAGCATCGATGTTCAATATTTAAAGCACTTTTTTACTTTTGCTAAAAAATATAAACGCTCCATATTGCTTGGCATTACCATGCTCCCTCTTTCTGTTATCACCAGTCTATTGTTTCCCTGGCTCATTATCCAAGTCATTGATGTTCATCTATCTCAGAGAAATATCGATGGACTGTTGTTACATACTGTTTATTTGCTTTTGGTACTAATTGCTAGCTATGTTGTTGATACAACGTATTCATACAACTTGCGTAAAGCGGGACAGTACACCATTACAGATATGCGTTCGGTGCTTGTTGATCGCGTACTTAAGTTGCCACGCCGCTATTTTGATAATACACCGATCGGAGTAACCCTCTCTCGCTTAACGAGTGATTTGGAAACTATCGGCGAGACTTTTATTCAATCCATTGTTGGGCTGGTGAAAGACACCATCAATACCATCGCTCTATTGGTGATGATGCTACTTATTGATTGGCAGTTGACACTGATTGTATTGGTCATTATGCCTCCTGTAATGTATCTAACTTTCTATGTTCGCAACCGGCTTCGAGCGCTTTATCAAGTTACACGTTCAACGTTGGCACGTAGTATCGGTTTTTTACAGGAAGTTTTACTCGGTGTGAAAACCATTCAGTTATATCGCGCCGAAGAAGAGGTAGAGGACAGGTACAAAGGTTATACCGATGAGTTGTTAAAAGCTCAAAAGAAGGTTAATAAATATGATGCTATTTTGTTTGCCTTTATTTCCGGCGTTACCTCTATCACCATAGCGCTGATGATCTGGTATGGTTCAGGGCAGGTCATTCAAGAAGCGCTCACATTGGGTGTATTGATTGCATTTATTAACACACTAGAAAAAGTATTTGTTCCAATCAGGGATTTTACATCACAAATTGCGTCTATTCAGAGCTCATTTGCCGCTTTTGACCACATTGAAGAGCTCTTTGTCGAAGCGACGGAAGAAGAAGGGCGTGATTTGCAACCGACACATAAGGTTGAAAAACAATTAACTAATTTTGTCAGTCTTGAGTTCAAAAATGTCAGTTTTCGTTACAACGACAAATTACCTTATGTGTTAAAAAATGTGTCCTTTTTATTGGAAAAGGGGCATCAGATAGCATTAGTTGGTTCAACCGGTTCAGGTAAGTCGACCATTCTACGGTTGATATCAAAAACATATCAAGATTATGACGGCAGTATTCTGTTAAATGGTATCGAGTTTTCTCAAATTTCGATTGAAGATTCTACGCATCTATTCTCGATGATGATGCAGGATGTTCACCTGTTTGAAGAGAGTGTGCATTTCAATATTGCTTTGGGGAAAAAAGAAATACAACGTGAACAAGTAGAGCAGGCGTCACGTTATGTTTATGCGGACAAATTTATTGATGAATTGCCTAACGGCTATGATTTCTGTTTGGACAAAAATGCTTCAAATCTCTCAGTCGGACAGACTCAGTTGATTTCTTTTGCTCGTTCTATTGCACAAAGTGGGCAAGTAATGATGTTGGACGAAGCGACGAGTTCTATTGATTCCATAACGGAAGATTTGATCCAGAAAGCAATGCAGCGTCTGTTTAAAGAAAAAACGGTGATCGCTATTGCGCACCGTTTAAGCACAGTGCGTCACTCCGATATGATATTAGTGCTAGAACAAGGTGAAATCGTTGAAAGGGGTAAACATCAGGAACTGGTTGCTCACAACGGTATTTACGCTGGTTTGTTAAACAAATCTATCTTGCAAGCGCCAGTGCTGAAGGTGGCCGAAAATTAATTGAATCGCAATCTAATTAATGTAGTGGCCGTTACTATAAATTTATCAATAATGTACATCCCAACGCTTTGAAAGTTAACCGATGTTGTGGCTGTATTTCCATATGAGCATATACAAAAGATATAGATTCCGCTCTGATATCATCCAATACTCTATGTGGTTGTATTAACGTTTTGGCCTGAGTTTTTGGGATGTAGAAGATCTCCTTTCGGCACGGTCAACTTAGCGCCAGTTTTATCAATTATGCAATAATCTATTGATAACCAATTGTCATATTTAAGTAAGTTATAACTCTGACTACTTCGCTCTTCTCCCCATTTACTACCGGGCAATATCACGTTTGGCGGTTATAAAAGATTCTGTCTTTACGAAAAAACCGTGAGGTTTATTTAGTACTCACGGTTTTACTATCAGTTTAGTCTTTTAGTTAACTTCATATATGAATTAGTTTACTGAGTCGCGGCTTCAAGTTGTTTAATTTTGCCTTGTAGCATGTACGAGTTCTGGTTGAAGTTACCTGGATTCAATACTTGGCTGTTTTGCATTGGGTAGTCAGGTAGGGTATTCATGAACTCTTGAACTTTACTGCCTACTGGTACGAATAACCACATGTTGTCTGCCATCCAACGTAGGTACATGCCAGATTCGTGTGGTGCTTTTTCGAACGGGTCTGCACGTAGATGAACAACTTGAGGCCAGTTTGGCTGGAAGCGAACTGCATCAACTATGTTACCATCCATTACTGCGAATGAAATCTTGAAGTCATTCCAACGAACTGCATTTAGCTCAGCATTTGCAGAGAAGTAAAGCATGCTGTCACGAGGGCTTTTTTCCTCTTTACCTTGTAAGAAAGGTAGGAAGTTATGACCATCTAGATGAACACGCCAGTTTTTCCCGTTGTAAGTTGCCCCTTTATCTGAAGCCAGTTTTTCCACGACTTTATCGTCACCAGCGGCTGCTAATAGCGTAGGGACCCAATCTTGGTGACTCATGATGTCGTTGATTTTGGTTCCTGGTTTGATAGTACCGGGCCAACGAACTAGCTGAGGAACACGCATACCACCTTCGTAAGTCGTACCTTTCTCACCATGGAAGTAAGTTGCACCACCATCAGGCCAGGATACGGTCTCTGCACCGTTATCGGTTGAGTAGATCACGATTGTGTTGTCAGAAATGCCTAAGTCATCAAGCTTGTCTAAAAGCACACCTACATGGTCGTCATGCTCTAACATGCCGTCAGCGTAGATGCTGATACCTGATTTACCTTGGTATTTTTCTTGTAACCGAGTCCAAACGTGCATACGAGTTGTGTTATGCCAGATGAAAAAAGGCTTGTCAGCTTTAACGGCTTTTTCCATGAAAGCTAGAGACTCTTCTAAGAACTCCTCATCAGCATGTTCCATACGCTTACGCGTCATAGGGCCCGTGTCTTCAATCTTGCCATCGGCAGTCGATTTGATTACACCACGAGGGCCAAAGTTCTTACGGAATTCTGGATCTTTAGGATAATAGTATGTCTCTGGTTCTTCTTCTGCATTGAGGTGGTACAGGTTACCGAAGAACTGATCAAAACCGTGGTTTGTAGGAAGGTGCTTGTCTTGATCTCCCATGTGGTTTTTACCGAATTGAGCGGTCATGTAGCCCTGCTCCTTAAGAAGATCCGCAATGGTTGGAGCCCAATCAGGGATACCGTGGTCTGAACCCGGCATGCCAATTGTCAGTAGACCTGTTCGGAATGGCTCTTGACCTGTTAGGAATGCAGCACGACCAGCAGTACACGATTGTTGACCGTAATGGTCAGTAAATAATGCCCCTTCCTTAGCGATACGGTCTATGTTTGGTGTCTGATATCCCATCATTCCGTTGTTGTATGCACTGATGTTGAATACACCTATGTCATCACCCCAGATCGCAAGAATGTTTGGTTTCTCAGCCGCGGTCACTGCCGAAGAAGCGGCTAATAAGCCAACACCTAATGCTAGTTTATTAATTTTAGTACCCATAAAGGACTCCGATTTGCTTTTAAGATTAATGTGTTAGAACAACACATCGATAAGTAAATGTTATTCTCAAATTTCGGTTACGTCCTTTTATAGTGTATATAACCAATTGTTATGAAGTTAAGTTAACGTATTGATTAAACTGAAGTTAAATTTTTCATGGAATGAAGATTTGAATAGTATGCGTGATCTTTATCATATTTTCTGTCGTAAAAATTGTTGATAAGTTCAATCTTTATACCCTGATGAAAATGACAAAAAGGTTAATAGGTTAGTGAATGTCGCGATTGTGTAAAAAATGAACTATATGTTGTAGGGCAGGATGCAAATAACTTACGGAGAGGTTTTTATGACAGCGAAATATGGTGTAAAACGTCGATTAGCGATTTTGGGTACAGCAATGATGGCTGCTTCCAGCGCTAGCCTTGCAGCAGAAAAGCCGAATATATTGGTCATTTGGGGTGATGATATTGGTCAATCCAATGTGAGTGCATACACCTTTGGTTTGATGGGTTATCGAACCCCGAATATCGATAGCATTGCGAAAGAAGGGATGATGTTTACCGATTATTACGCAGAGCAATCATGTACCGCGGGTCGCTCTACTTTTATTACGGGTCAAAGTGTATTAAGAACAGGTTTAAGTAAAGTAGGTTTGCCAGGTGCTGATATTGGCTTGCAAGCAGAAGACGCCACGATAGCAGAGATGCTAAAACCTATGGGGTATATGACAGGACAGTTTGGTAAGAACCATCTAGGTGATAAAGATGAGTTTCTACCGACGGCACACGGTTTTGACGAATTTTTTGGTAACCTTTACCACCTAAATGCAGAAGAAGAGCCTGAAAACATCGACTATCCAAAAGATCCAGAGTTTCGTAAGAAATTCGGTCCTCGTGGTGTGATTAAGTCTTTTGCTGACGGTAAGATAGAAGATACCGGTCCATTGACTCGTAAGCGTATGGAAACCGTCGATGAAGAGACACTCGATGCGGCACTTGATTTTATGGATCGCGCGGTAAAAGTCGACAAACCATTCTTCGTATGGTGGAACGCGACTCGTATGCATTTCAGAACACACGTAAAAGAAGATAATCTGGGCACAACCGGCATCAGTTATTACGCTGATGCAATGGTAGAACATGATAACCATGTTGGTGAGTTATTGAAAAAAGTCGATGACCTTGGCATTAAAGACAACACCATTGTTTTCTATTCAACGGATAACGGCCCACATATGAACTCGTGGCCAGATGCGGGTACTACACCATTTCGTGGTGAGAAGAACACAAACTGGGAAGGGGCCTATCGTGTACCAGCAATGGTTCGTTGGCCAGGGAAAATTGAAGCGGGAGCGATTTCAAATGAAATCATGCACCACATGGACTGGATGCCAACATTCGTAGCGGCAGCCGGTGATGACCAAATTAAAGAGAAACTACTTAAAGGGCATCAAGCAGGGGATACAACGTTCAAGGTACACCTAGATGGCTACAACTTCTTACCTTACCTAACGGGTGAAGAAGAGAAAGGTCGTCGCGCAGAGATCTTTTACTTTACCGATGATGGTGACTTGGCGGCTCTTCGATATAACCATTGGAAAGCCGTGTTCATGGAGCAACGTGCAACAGGGACCATGAAGATCTGGTCTGAACCGTTTGTAACTTTACGTTTACCTAAGTTATTTAACCTACGCATGGACCCATACGAGACGGCGGATATCACGTCGAACACTTATTATGATTGGCTACTCGATCATGCGTATATGTTTGTGCCAGCGCAGGCTTATGTCGGACAATTCTTAGAAACCTTTGCTGAATATCCACCCCGCCAAAAAGCAGCAAGCTTTAGCTTGGATCAGGTAATGGAGAAACTTCAGGAATCTCATAACAAATAACCGATGTAATAAATGAACGGACGTTATAAGCACTACTATGATGAACAGAGCTCTTCGGAGCTCTTTTTTTTATGAGTATATGACCGCCCTGAATATAGCTCACAAGTTCGAATGTCTGTAACTAAATAATTGTATTTTAGTTGTTTTTACGTCTACCTTATTAAGCATAAGGATGTATAAAACAAGGGATTTTATGTCTGCATTGTTGGTCTCACTGGTGAGAAAATTAAAACGGCAGAGAGTGGCAGTATTATGCGGTTTATTTTGGGGGCTGTGCTTCCACGTTCAAGCAAACGAACAAGTTTCGGATGTTGAAATCGATGCTTTTTACGTTGGATCTGAAGCGTGTATAGATTGTCACAAAGAAGAGTTCGAGGCTTGGAAAGGGTCCCATCATGATATGGCGATGAAACACGCGTCAGATGAATCTGTTTTGGGTGATTTTAATGACCAAACCGTGGGTCATAATGGGAAGCTAAACCGTTTTTTTAAGCAAGGTGATCAGTTCTGGGTCAACATTGAAGGGCCGGATGGCCAGTTTAAAGATTATAAAATCAGTTATACCTTTGCCTTTGAGCCACTCCAACAATACATGGTCGAGTTTGAAGATGGTCGTGTTCAATTGATTCCTTTTGCGTGGGACTCACGTTTAAAATCAGAAGGAGGACAACGTTGGTTCAACCTTTATCCTGACACGACTAGTTCTGACGAATTTTACTGGACAAATAGCGGTCAAAACTGGAACTTCATGTGTGCCGACTGTCATTCGACAAATCTTGAAAAAAACTATGACAGTGTTAATAACGTTTACGACACTCAATGGTCGGAGATAAACGTGGGCTGTGAAGCCTGTCATGGCCCGGCAAGTGAGCACGTTAAAATGGCAGAAAATACCAAACAAGATGCTAAAACAGTGTCTCATTTTGGTTTTGAGCGAGACCTTTCCCAATCGGTTAAAGAGTGGGTCTATCAAGAAGGGAATTCGACTCTACAACCTAAAGATATTGTTCATACGAATCAAGTTCAAACCTGTGCTCAGTGCCATAGCCGTCGAACCCAATTAAATGAAACTGGTGATCATGTGAACGGTTCGTTTTTGGATCGTTACCGATTAAGCCTCATTACACCTGAACTTTATTATCACGATGGTCAGATTTACGATGAGGACTATGTGTATGGTTCGTTTTTGCAATCAGTGATGGCAGAGAAAGGCGTCACTTGTACCAATTGTCATGATCCCCATACGGCAGAACTTAACATTGCAGAAGAGGCCGTGTGTAGCCAATGTCACAGTGGGGCCGAATACACATCTGAAAAGCATACTTTTCATGAGGCGAATACTGAGGCATCTCAGTGTACAACTTGTCACATGCCAGAAACGACTTACATGGAAGTGGATCCAAGGCGTGATCATAGTTGGCATGTGCCACGTCCGGACATCAGCCAGCACACTAAGACTCCAAATGTGTGTACCGGTTGTCATGAAGATAAAACTGACCAATGGGCCGATAAGCAAATTGGAGAGTGGTTCCCGGATTCAAAACACAGAAATCAACAGCATTTCTCGGTCGCTTTTTACGCTGATTCCATTGGGCATCGAGGTGCAGAAGATGCATTGGCCTATTCAGCGCAGGACTCAAGTTTAAGCGACATTATCCGCGCTTCTAGCCTTGAGCGATTAAGCGGTCGCTCGGGTAAGAACACCCTTATCTCACTGGCGAGAGCGGTTAAGCATGAGAACGAAATGATTCGACTTGGCGTGGTTGCGGGTTCATTCGGTTTGTCGTTCAGCGACCGTTGGCAGATACTTGAACCGTTGCTTTCAGATCCGGTGCTATCGATTCGTTCTGAAGCGGCCGGCGCTTTAGTTCGTTACTGGGGAGAAATGAACCCATTGCAAAAGGAACAAATTGAGCTGGCGTTAGAAGAATATATCGATATACAGCGCTTCAATGCTGATCGCGGCTTTGGCCGTACGAATCTAGGTAATGTGTATCGAGATCTCGGCCAACACCAGAAAGCGATTGAGTTTTATTTGGGGGCTATCGACATCGAGCCTTATTTTGAAAACAGCTATGCCAACCTAGCCGATCTATACCGCAGATTGGGCGATGAGCCAGCTGCATTTTCTACACTTCAACAGGGCATCAAAGCTCAGCCAAAATCGAGTGTTCTGTTATACAGCGCGGGTTTATCACTGCTCAGAATCAAAGACTATGAACAAGCAGGAAAGTACCTAAAGCAAGCGGCTGAAACGGCGGAAAGCAACCCTCAGTATTGGTATGTCTATGGTTTGTCCTTGGAAAAAACCGATGTCATTGCGGCGAGTCAATCGCTAAACAAAGCTTATCGTTTGAGTCGTAATCCACAACACCTGTATGCGCAGTGTGAAGTATTGGCGCGAAATCATACTCAACCGGGCGCATCCAAAGCGTTTGACCAGTGTTTTTTAAAGTTGAACAAAGTTGCCCCACCTGAGGCCGTTAACCAATTGAAAGCTTTACTTAAATAAACCAATAGAACTGATTAGGCTATGGTGTTTATAACTAATAGTTATGGGGCTTATGAGTAGGATGTACATAGCTAGATTTAATTAAGGGAAGGTCTATGAACCATGCGCAACAAGCAATTAATCAACTAATAGAACACACAGAGAAAAGTGTTATTGGCCAGAGTCACGTCGTTCGGGCTCTGGTGATAGGGTTGTTGACGAATGGGCACGTATTATTAGAAGGGCTTCCTGGTACGGCGAAAACGCGTTCAGTTAAATCGTTGGCTAATTTGCTCAATACAAGTTTCGGTCGAATCCAATTTACGCCAGACTTATTACCTTCCGACGTAACGGGAACTGAAGTGTATCAAGAGCTTGATGGCAAGCCTCAGTTACACTTTCAACCAGGACCTATTTTCAACAGTATCGTCCTTGCGGATGAAGTAAACCGTGCTCCGGCGAAGGTTCAGGCCGCTCTGCTTGAAGCGATGGGGGAAGGTACCATCACAGTTGGTGGTAAAACCCATATTCTTCCCGAATTGTTCATGGTTCTCGCGACACAAAACCCTGTGGAGCAAGAAGGAACTTACCCGTTACCAGAAGCTCAGATGGACCGTTTTATTATGAAAGTGACGGTCGACTACCCTGAAGATGAAGCGGAGCGTGACATTATTCGTTTGGTGCGCAGCGAAGAGTTAGGCAATGAAACGCGTTCTGCGCTAGTGACACCACAACATATTGAACCAGAACTTGTACTCGAAGCACGGCGCCAACTCCCCGACATCGCAGTTTCAGACCTTGTCGAAAGCTATATTGTCGCTTTGGTTATAGCGACTCGTAAGCCTGAACGTTATCCAGAATCTAGCCTGTCTAAATGGATCGAAATTGGCTCAAGCCCTCGTGCATCGATCGCGTTGGATAAGTGTGCGCGCGCTTATGCATGGTTGCAAGGACGTGACTATGTCACGTTGGATGATGTACGCGCAATGCTTCCAACTGTTTTAGGGCACCGCTTCTCTCTTTCTTATGATGCACTGGCTGACGGTATCAGTCATCAACGGGTGGTTGAAGAACTACTTGATAGTGTTGAAATAGGGTAGCAGGGGGCGCTATGGCTAAGCCAATACAGGCTCCCAAGTCACAAGGTCTCGATTCTCGTCTCTACTGTGACTACGCAGGGTTGGTGAGACTCCAGTCTCAAGCAGAATCCTTTTCTCTGCTTCCACATTTGAACGCAGGCAGCGTACTTTCGGGCAGACACAACGCCTTATTCCGTGGACGTGGTCTGAATTTCGAAGAGCTACGTCACTACCAACCCGGTGATGATATTCGTAACCTTGATTGGAAAGTGACGATGCGAACGGGCAAGCCTCATGTTCGGAGCTATACGGAAGAAAAAGATCGAAATGTTATTATATGCGTCGACCAACGTAGCTCAATGTTTTTTGCCTCTCAAACTACGATGAAATCTGTCGTGGCCGCAGAAGTGGCTGCCGTGTGCGGGTGGCGAGGGCTTAAAGACGGCGACCGGGTTGGCTTCGTGTTAGCGGCGCACCAGAAATTGTTCCACACCAAAGCTCAACGCTCTCAGTCAGATTTACTGTCGCAACTTAAGCGTTTAGCACAAGCGAATCAAAGCTTAGACGTTAATGTGATTGACAGTGAGGATGTCGGTTTCGACCAATGGATTGAGCGGATTAAGCGAATGAGGATGAAGCAATCAACACTGATTTTTATTAGTGATTGGCGCGATTGCCAAGAGCAACACCTAGACAAATTGAAACAACTTCAACAACATAACGACATTCTTGCGATTATGGTGACCGATCCTTTAGAGCAATCTTTGCCCAGAGACCTTGCTAGCGCCAACTGGGTGGTAGGGGACGGACGTTTTCAGATCAACCTTGATAGCTTAACAAAAGTGAAGATAGCGAGCGAAAGCCTTGCCCAGAAAGCAACACACCAAAAACAATCTCTTGTTAAATTGATGGCAGTGAAACATTTGCCTTATATCGAACTAGATACGTCAGGTGATCATATCGCTCAGTTACAAAAGTTAATAGGAGGACGCTAAATGTCGATTGAACATACGCCTCCTAGTACGTATATCCTACGCGAATTACACGACGTCGCTATTCCAGATAGCGTTAGCTGGATGCCTCAAACCATTGGGTGGAAGATCGTAGGCATGGCACTAGCGCTGATAGGCTTATATGTCGGTTATCGCTTAGCGCTCAGTTGGTGGCATAACCGTTATCGTAAAGAGGCTCTGAGAGCGCTGATGTTATTGGATGCGCGAGATAAAAACTCAGCAGAGCAAGCGTTTAAAATAATTAAGGTTGTGATTCGTTATTTGGACAGTCGTAATGCCAACCTATTTGGGCAAGCCTATTTAGAACGATTGAACAGTTACTGCCCAAATAGTCCAAAAACCGCAAAATTATTCAATGATGATTTAGCGAGTTTGTGGATGCAAAGTTTGATTAACCCGAGGTTGACATTGACCTTGGACCAGCGTCTGGAAGTCATTCAAAAATCGATATCGTGGTTAAAGCGGCACAAGCGACCCGCACTGGCCAATGAAGTGCAGAGCATCGAAGTGAAAACCAAAGCAATGCAGTTCAAAGTTGTGAATACGAAGCGTGGGGAGTCTAACGATGTTTGATAGCTTGTCTGTGAGCTTTGAATTTGTTCAACCGTTATGGTTTATCGCGTTACCCCTGCCTGCATTGGTTTACTTCGCAGTGCCGGCTTATCGCACCAAGCAAATGGCAATCAAGGTACCTTTCTTCCGAGATCTCGTTGAAGCGCTTGGTGAGGCGCCTTCAGAAGGTGCGAGTCAGTTGACGCCAAGTTGGTGGCAAAGAACCACGCTAATCATCACCTGGGTGATGGTGGTTTGTGCGTTGGCGAAACCGACGATATTAGGAGAACCTCAAGTTCGTGAACAATTTGGACGTGATGTGATGGTCGTTGTCGACCTGTCAGGTTCAATGGCGGAACAAGATTTTATTTCTAATCAAGGGAAAAAAATCTCACGTTTGGATGCGACCAAAGAGGTGCTCGCTGACTTTGTTAAAACCAGAAAAGGCGACCGTTTAGGGTTGATTCTGTTTGGTGATGCTGCGTTTGTTCAAACTCCTTTTACAGCCGACCAAGATGTATGGCTTGAGCTATTAAATCAAACGGATGTCGCAATGGCGGGGCAAAGCACGCATTTAGGTGATGCAATGGGTTTAGCGATAAAAGTATTCGAACAAAGCGCCAAACAAACCTTATCATCACAAAATACAGAAAATGGTTTGGGTGCGACTGAGAGAGAAAAAGTCGTAATCGTGTTGACCGATGGTAATGACACTGGGAGCTTCGTAGAGCCCGTTGATGCAGCCAAAGTGGCTAAAGCGAAAGGTGTGCGAATCCATATGATAGCGATGGGAGACCCGCAAACCATCGGCGAAGTCGCGCTTGATATAGCGACCATCAATCGAATTGCGAAGGAATCCGGTGGCGAAGCTTTTGAAGCGCTCAATCGTGACGAGTTAAATAAGGCGTATGTTCAAATTGGCAAGTTGGAACCTCAATTATATGAAAGTACCACGTATCGACCTAAACAAGGTTTACATCACTACCTGATGGCGATTGTCGTTGTGATGTATTTAACCGCTTTCAGTTTGGCGACGTTGCGCCGACGATTGTTTCTAGTGTCTTCAACTAAAAATTTGAAAGGAGAGAACGATGTTTGATTCTCTCGTATTGCAGCAGTTTGTTACTCAATTTCATTTTATTCGCCCGTTATGGTTGCTGGCATTTGTCCCAATGTATCTACTGTTATGGATTCGTTGGAGAGAAGAGACTAAACCATCATGGAAAGACATCCTTCCCGCACACTTGCGTGATGCGTTAACTATTGGGGAAACTGGTTGGAAAAAGCAATTACCGCTTAAGCTTCTGATGGTAATTGTAACCATCGCTATCATTATTTGTTCTGGGCCAACATGGCTGCGTGAAGCATCTCCATTTGGTGAGGATAAAGCCTCAATGCTGGTCGTGTTAGACAATAGTGAATCGATGCTTGAAAAGGATTTACCACCAAGCCGATTAGAACGTTCCAAGCAAAAAATTAGAGACTTATTAGCGGCTCGAAAAGGTGGGAATACGGGTTTAGTTGTGTATGCAGGAAGTGCTCATGTCGCGATGCCCTTGACTCAAGACAGTAAAGTATTCGAACCGTTCCTTGCTGCGATAACGCCAGACATTATGCCTGTATCGGGAAAAGCGGCGGAAGCGGCGTTGCCTTTGGTTAATCAACAGTTATCGGGCGAGTTAGGTTCGACGGTTTTGCTCGTCTCTGATGGGGTTAATCCAACCACGATAAAAGTGTTTGAAACCTTCTTCACCGAGAGCCCATACCAGCTGCTTATTTTGGCCGCTGGTAACAGTGATGTAGTAAGTGATAACCCAATAGACCTTAACTCTCTTCGTAGTTTAGCAAGCAAAACAGGCGGGCGTTTAATTGAAGTGACCGTCGATAGCACAGACATTCAACAGTTGAATAAATCGATTGAGAGAAATATGCAGCTCAACGGTGAATCTTCGATGCCATGGAAAGACATGGGATACAGCCTCTTACTGCCAATGGCATTCATCATGTTGTTGTGGTTCCGAAAGGGTTGGTTAGTGCAATGGTGTGTGGTCGGTATTTTGGTCACGGGCACCATGTATTCTCCAAGTACTTTGGCAAAAACGGTCAGCTTAACCGCTGAGAAGCCAGTGGTAGTAGAATCCATCACAATGTTGGATAAAACCGCTCAATGGTGGTGGGACTTGTGGTTAACGCCAGATCAGCAAGGGCAACGTTTACTCAACCAACAAGAGTATCTTGAAGCCGCCAAGCATTTTAATGATCCAATGAGAAGAGGCGCTGCTTATTATTATGCTCGTAACTTTAAGCTGGCTCACAGTGCGTTTCTACAAGCAGAATCTAACTTAGGGCTGTACAACGCAGCGAGTGCATTGGCGAGGCAGCGAGAGTATCTTGCGGCTCGAGATTTATTGGTAGGACTCAGTGAAAAGCCCGATATCTCTGCAGAACTAAGATCCGATATTGAGCACAATCTATTGGTGATTAACGGTATTGTTGAAGAAGTGAATAGAACCAGCGAGAGTCAATCTGGAACGACAGATGGCCCTGAAGAGTCGATCGAATTGGATTCAGATAAACCACAAAAGGGTGATGGCGCAGAAGAAAAAACGGTGGCGGAATTGATGTTAAAAGAGACCTTGAACGCCAACGAGATATTGGGCAGTCAAGAGCTTGCTGATAAATGGTTGAAACGAGTTGAGGCCGATCCTAAGCACTTCTTGAAGGCAAAATTTCAGATCCAATTAAGAAACCCTGTTTCTGCGGTCAAGGAAGAGGAATTACAATGATTTTATATCGTGAAGTGTTAAATTTACTACGAATGAAATGGGTTGTATCGAACGCATATAAGCAGCCAACGCATTGGTTGTTTAAGGCATTGTTATTGATAACCTGTACGTTTCCATCAATGACTTTTGCTACCGATATTTATGAACTTCGGAATAATAGAGACGTTGAAATCCTAGCATGGGTAGGGGAGAAACCTAAAGCAGGAGCCAAGGTTGAGCCGGAAAAAGTCAGTGTTAATGAACAGGTGATATTCACCATTGAAGTTGCCACTCCTCGCTGGCTCACTGGTGGTACTCGAATTGGAAGTATCGACATCCCCAATGTGATTGCAAAACAGCGTAATCAATTAGCCACTAATTACACAGAACGAGTGGGTGGAACAACCTGGTCTCGTCAACGTTGGGAAGTGACGCTCTACCCACAAACGGCAGGTAAATTTGTTATCCCTAGAATTCCAGTTGGAGTGCAAGTCTCAGCACCAGATGGCTCAAACGTAGCGGGAACCTTGTATACCCAATCTCTTCAATTCGAAGCCTTTTTACCTTCTGGGTTACTCAGTGACAAGTCACCTTGGTTTTCAGCATCGTACATTAGTATTGAACAGCAATGGCAACGATCGAATGAAGAGCTGAAGGTAGGAGATGCGATTACTCGTACCGTTATAATTAGAGCGAAAGACAGTTTGTCGGTGTTGCTACCAAATGTATTGACGAATGAATCCACTCAGCAGTACCAAGTGTACCCGCAGCCGAATCGTTTAGATGATACACAAGATCGTGGGGATTATCGTTCGAGCCGAGTGGAAGAGTCGGTGTATGTTATCCAACAAGGCGGCGAATTTGCCTTACCTGAATTTTCGTTCCAGTGGTGGAATAGTAAGAACCAACGTCTTGAAAGCATCGTCGTTGAAGGTCAGGCTTTTAAGGCAAGACACACGCTAAAATCCTTCTTAAAGGCCTACATGCATGTATTTATTTTTTCTGTTATTGGTTTAGTGATATTTATCAGTTCACTTTTCGCGATTAAGCACTACTACCGAAATCGTCCAACGCCTAGCTGGCTTGTGCTCCGTCGATTATTAAAAGCGGGTAACTGGCCTCAGCTTCGAACATTCATTTATAAGCAGCTTCGAGTAGCGACTTCTGAACTCGAGCTGAGTAAGGTAAAATCAAAACCGAACTGGCAAGACGATGCTCAGAAATTCCAAAGTGGGACTGAAGATAACGTGTTAGCGATGAAAGTGTCACGTGGTATTCGGGCGTATGCGGAATCAAAAGCTTTAGATGCTAATTTGTATTATCGCACCGCATTGCATCGGCCTTGGAACCTAAAATACCTGCGTCGATGGAGATTTCCTAAAGCGTTAGCAGGCTTGAAAGATAAATCGAAGTAAAAATGGTTGGTCGTCCGTTTTGCACTGATAAGTAGCAACTCATACTTGGATTTGACGCACCATTACGCACAACTTTTTGGTAAATCATATTGAACTTAACCAGCTAGTTATCTACCACGAAGAACCGGCTTCTTTATTTTGGAAATATATGAAAAGTACTGAACTTAATTTAATTCCTATTTTTGTCGCGATCTATGAAGAACAAAATCTATCTCGCGCCGCGATTCGCATGAATATAAGTCAGCCTGCAGTCAGTAAGGCGTTAGCGAGGCTTAGAGACGTTTACAATGAGCCTTTGTTCCACAGAACAACATCCGGCGTAGAACCGACGACATTTGCCTCAGATATTTATCCTGCAATGGCCGCGGCACTGAAGAACTTTACTTCGACATTATCGGCGTCTCGAGATTTCGATCCTAAAATATCGAGCAGAGTGTTCTCGATTGCCTGTGTTTCTACAGCAAGTTATGAATTAATGCCGAGAGCAATGAAGTTGATCAGTAAAAGTGCGCCTGGGATTGCTTTGGAAGTTCCACCGTTATTCACAGAAGATTACGAGTCAGATCTGCGCTTGCAGCGTCATGATGTCATTATCGACATGACGCCAAGAGGCCGAACCATGCTTAAGCATGAGGTTATCTCGTCAGAAGAGTTGGTGGTTGTGTGTCGTGCTGATCACCCTACCATCCATGACTCAATAGACATGATGCAATTTCTTGAGCAGGAACACGTTGTTGTGTCGCGTTGGCATGCTCGTAAAAGCTTATTAAGCTCAGAGCACTTTAGTGATTTAGAGAAGCGTAGAATCGTTTACAGAGCCGCAGGGGCGGTTGAGATGTTGCCTGTAATTGAAGGCTCTGATTACATTGGGGTGTTGCCGATTTCATCGGTTCGTTGTTTTTCTTCAAAATACAATGTGAAAACACTACCACTACCGTTCCAACTGGATAACCTAAACTTGTGTATGATCTGGCACCCAAGTAGAACGAATGAACAGAGCCACAAATGGCTGAGATCTAAGATTATAGCAGCGGCTAAAGGCTTAAGCCGTTAATGCGCTTAACTGTTTTGACTGAGTCAGTCAGAACAGATAAGCGGCTCTTTCTGTTTTTCTAATTAGTTAGCCTTCCAACTCGTTAGCTATAGCTATTCGGTAATTTCCTTAAGCACTTCACCAATGGAGCCACTTGGTTGGGTAATTCCCAACTTATTCGATAACGTTGGAGCGATATCATAAGGGGTGATTGCTCGGGTGACTTTCTGCGCATCTACATCATAACCTGCGAAAATGACCGGAACATGAGTGTCGTAACGCCATGGTGAACCATGAGTAGACGCAATCTGTAGACCGTCCATATCGTTGATGTAGCTCCGAGGCGCAAACACTACATACACGTCACCAGAACGAGCAGGGTGGTAGTTATTGGTAATCAACCGCATAACATGAGTGTTGGGGACACGGTTGGTCGCTATATCGCTACTTGATACCGCGAAAGCGACTCCTTTCACCTTAGCGATTTCCTCTGCAATGGCATTTTGGACCTTGGCTAGGTCGAGCTTCTTCTTAGCGATGACGTCATGGTTTAAATAGATATACGGTTGTGCATACAAGCGTATCGCATCTTTACTCAAGC
Organism: Vibrio sp. VB16; assembly: GCF_015594925.2. Taxonomy (NCBI): domain Bacteria; kingdom Pseudomonadati; phylum Pseudomonadota; class Gammaproteobacteria; order Vibrionales; family Vibrionaceae; genus Vibrio; species Vibrio sp. VB16. The sequence goes on along the minus strand of NZ_CP087591.1, from coordinate 464,678 downwards.
CGAACTCATTCTTTAATCGTTGTTCTACACCTTGAGATAGAAGGGTATCTTTATTGAAGTACCGTGCTTTTTGGAAACCTAAAGCGTTTACAGCAGGTGATGACTCAGGAACCCCGTGGTCAGCAGAAAGGACAATCAATGTATTTTTTAAGCCGACTTGGTTATCGACTGTTTTCAAAAGCTTCGCAAGTGTTTTGTCGAGTCGGATCAAGTTGTCTTCTGTTTCTAGACTTTCTGGCCCGTACAGGTGAACTACATAGTCGTTAGATGAAAAGCTCACGGAAAGGTAATCAGTTACGTCGCCTTGGCCAAGCTTCTCCTGCATTAGCAATGTGCTAGCAAAATTTTCTGTGATCTCATCTCCGGCAGGGCTCACGGTCAATGTTGTACTGTAATATTTGTAACTTGAAGGTCCATAAGGATGAGGGAAGGTCCGCCGAAAACTTCCAAGCTCGACTTTATGATCGGTGTTGTACTCCTCTAACGTGTATTTATCACGTGGCAGGGATAGCGCCCATTTTTTCTTAGAGTATTGGCGAGCAATCTCTTTTTCATTCCAACGTGTAACCCAATCAGGGTACTCGTCGTAGTAATAATTACTGGTTACGAACTCCGATTGAGCTTTAGAGAACCAAAAAGCTTTGCCACTGTGACCCGCGAGCGAGATGGCACCACGGTCTTTTACTGATACACCGAATACTTTTGACTGTCCACTATTTGAGATAATCAGCTCGTCACCAAAGGTGGTCGATAGGATAGGCTCAGGAGAGCGGCCGTCTCTAAGTGCTGTCTTTTGGGTTGGATCGATCTCTGTGGATTTATCAACACCGGCTCCGGAGGTCAATATTTCATAGTTGGCATCTTCTACGTTATACACCAAACGCTCTTCGCTACGGTCGTACCAAACGTTACCTACCATTCCGTGCACACTCGGTGGCGCGCCGGTCGCAAGAGACACGTGACCGACAATAGTTTCCGTGTTGCCGTGTTGGTAATTGGCATTGGTATAGTACGTGCCATCATCCATTAAATAGCGAAAACCACCTTCACCAAAATTATGCTTATATCTTTCAATTAGATCGGCCCGTAGCCCATCTACTGTAATCTGTAGGACTAAATCTGGCTTCCCTTCGGCTGCAGAAGCAGGAAAAGCACAGAGTAACAGGAGGGTCATTCCTGAAAGCTTGGTGTATTGCATAGAGTGTCCTTATTCAATATTGCGTTAGCGTTTAGTTGGCATGTTTCCGGAATCTGTAATAATTAGTTTGCCTCTTTAACTAAGCGTAAGCCCATGTCCGACATGGTGATAGATTGGCTGGCAAAATCGCGTCGGTAGTTCTCTGACTCATCAAAATCATATGCAAAACTTCCGCCTCGAACTGACTTGTGAGAGAGGTTGATGTCGCTGTGCTTTGCGTTATTTGGATTATCAATTGGACCAAATCGATAGTAAGTGTCATCGAATGCATCGATCACAAACTCACCAACGTTTCCGGTCATGTCATATAAGCCTAGTTCATTTGGTTTCTTTAACCCGACTGGATGGGCGCTATTTTTTGAATTTGCCGAGTACCACGCAACATCGTCTATGTTGTTAGAACCACTATAGGTAAAGTTTTGGCTTTTATTGCCACCTTTGGCTGCAAATTCCCACTCAGATTCGGTTGGTAATCGGTATTCTTCGCCAGTTAGTTCATTCAATTGCTCAACAAAGTAATTGGCTTGCTGCCAACTCAGGTTGTTGACGGGGACTTGCGGGTTTTTGAAGTAGCTGAGAGATGAGCCCATCACAGATTCGAACAGCGCTTGAGTCACTTCGAATTTAGCGATGTAAAAACTGTCTACGGTCACATCGCGAGCTGGTTTCTCTGCTTTTTTGGCTAGTGGGCTGTTTGAACCCATGGTGAAAGTTCCGCCTTCGACAAACACCATATCTTGATCAATTTGCTGAGTTATGGGGTGGGTAGGCACGCTAGCACAGCCGCTGAGAGCAATCGCCATCGTTGCGCTGCTGATCGTGGCTAAATATTTGTAATTCATGAATTTCATTGCGTGCCTCAAATAGACGAAAGAGATCACAATTCTAACGTTTAAGGTCATTCCAATTGGTTATAAAGGGTATAACGAGCAGCGGATATCGATCAGATTTACTATGATAGTAAGACACTAATATAGGTACATAAATCATGCATATTACTCAAGGTCCGCAATATAACGGCAAGGCTTCGAAACGATTACATGTGATGGCTAAACCCATTGGAGCGGCGTGTAATATTGATTGCACCTACTGTTATTATCTAAGTAAGCAAGATTTATTGGAGTACAAGAAAGGTTGTACTCCAAAGATGGATGATGAAACGTTAGAAACCTACGTTCGTCAGTATATTAAAGGGCAAAACACCCCGGAGATTATATTTTCTTGGCAGGGTGGTGAGCCAACCATACTTGGTTTGGAATATTTCCAGAAAATCGTGGACTTGCAAAAAAAATATCAGCCGAGTGGTGTGATGATTTCAAACGATTTACAGACCAACGGGACATTACTCAATGACGAGTGGTGTGAATTTTTAGCAACGAATAACTTTCTTATTGGCTTGAGTATTGATGGCCCTGAATTGCTTCACAATGCCTACCGCACTAACCGAGCAGGTCGTGGAACCTTTAATCAAGTGATGGAAGCCGTTGAGCTACTGCATAAACACAAAATTAAGTTTGCTACCTTAACGTGTGTGAACAACTTAACTAGCCAGAATCCATTGGAAGTGTATCGTTTTCTACGTGATGTCGTTAAATCCCCACAAATGCAATTCATCCCAATTGTTGAGCAAAAGACATTCCGTACCGTTGCGCCACAAACCACTCAACTGAGTGAACAGTTGACACAAGGCAGCAAGAGTCTCATTCCGGGTAACAAAGATTCTATTATGGAGCCGTGGTGTGTTTCTGATCTTGCATGGGGCAACTTCTTAATAACAGTATTTGACGAATGGGCGAAAAACGACATTGGTCAGGTATTCGTTCAATATTTTGAGGCCAGTATTGAAACGTGGATGGGGCGTCCGAACCCGCTTTGTACCTTGAATCAAATCTGTGGCAAAGGTTTAGCTATGGAGCCAAATGGCGACGTATTTGCTTGTGACCATTATGTTTACCCTGAGTACAAAATAGGGAATATTCACCTTCAAAAACTCGATGACATGGCTTACAGCGCACCACAACAAGAGTTTGGTTTTGCTAAATCGCGCACATTAACAAGCCAATGCCAGCAGTGTGATTACAAGTTTGCTTGTTACGGTGAGTGCCCTAAGAATCGATTCATCAAAACTCGTTCCGGAGAGCCAGGTTTAAACTATTTGTGTGCAGGTTGGTATAAGTTCTTTTTACACGTTGATAAGTCAATGGCTTACCTATTGCGAGCAATGGGTCACCCTGTCGCACACGGTAAATTTAGCGATTCAGTAATGTTGGCACGTCGTACACAACAAACGACCTTTGAAATGTCATCGTATGAAGAGAGTTAATACAGCCATATGAAGAAAAATTTAACGGCCGCTGTTGTTGCTGTACTGATTTCAACGTCTGCAATGTCCGCCGATCCTGCTCAAGTAACACCCGCGGCGGCGCCTCATAATGTTAGCCAAGTACTGAAGACACAAGACGCCCAAACCCGTATCCAGCAGCTGTCTTATATGGCACAAGATCAGAATCAATCGATTGAAAACCGTACAGGGGCACTACAGGAACTAACCAATTACCCCAGCCAGAATGCACTAGTTGCAGTAGCTAGAGGGCTTAAAGATCGAAATCCAAATATAAGAGAAGCGGCAATCATTGGTTCGGCACCCTATCAGTTAGAGCACCGTTGGACCTTGGTTTCCCCATTGCTAAAAGATAATGACACGATGGTTCGTCATCACTCGGCTTCGAGTTTAGTACGTGATTACAATGCGCTAAACGACGTACAGAAAGTGGTTATTGAACCGGCAGTAGTGGCTCTTATTACGTATCTAGAAACTCAACAGTCTAAAAAGTACCAGTTGTTATTGGCAGACGTTTTACGTTGGCATAATGAATGGAGCAAGGCTGATACGATTTACGTCGAGTTAGCGCAATCTCATGTGGATGACGCACATGTATGGTTGAGCTACGCGGATAATTTTCGATCTCAGAACAAAGATAATGATGCGCTTACTGTGTTAGATCGTGGTATCGAACAAATCCCAAGTAATGCTGCGTTGCATTACTCCAAGTCATTGACCTTAGTTCGTTTAGAGCAGAAAAAGAGCGCAGCTCACGAAATAGAGTTAGCGGCGCGACTAGCAAAAGATAACAGTTACTACTGGTATTTGAATGGCGTTCTTCAAGAAGAATGGGACGTCGACAAATCAACGAAATCGTTTGAAAAAGCATACCTAATCACAGGCTCACCAGAACAATTATACGCTGTGTGTGATATCTACGTTCGATACGGTCATGATAAAACCGATGAGTGCTTAGGTGAGCTTGGGGAAGTGGCACCAGAGTATGTGATTGAACAGCTTAAAGAAAAGCGAGTGAACGATAATACCAAGTTAAACAATGTTGAATTTTCAAGTTAACCATCGGTATGACAGTATTTCCGAATGGGCATCTATAAACGTCATCTCCTTGTTATTCATGCATCAGTAAACATGTCATTCAAGACAAACCCCACTGCACGCTCCAAAGTTCTCCCTTCCATATCAACCATCCCAATTATTGAAAATGAAACGCTTTGGTGTGTGTTTTTATGTATATGAAATTCAATTGAAACCTCAACATAAGTATTCTTATTTTGAGGTTTATAGGAGGCAGTTTTGATTGATAAACCTAACCTTTTTGATGCTAAAGGACAGTCCTTCGATACTTTAGGACATTAACTCTTTCATTTTGAAAGGTTATTATATTGTTAACCTTTTAGTGCTCACCTAGATCCTATTGACAGAAAAAGTGTGACGATAGAAATTTCAGATCAAACGGGTATAACGTTGTAAGAACGATGGTACGTATTATTTCATTCCGCGAATTCGAATTAAAAATATCAACTTTTCTATATTAATTGCACTAAAACTCTCTATAGAGTTTTAGTCGGCTAAGAAGACGAAACTATACATTATGAAAAAAATTCCCTTTAGAGTAAAAGTACTTGCGCTACTAATATCTATTATTGCTGTGTCAGTTCTCACTTCTTTCTTAAGTGCAAATTACTATATTAGTCAGTATATTTCGTTGTCTGATACTAAGAATATTCAGAACCAGTTAACCTTGGTAAAAGATAAATTGGTGGGAGATATAGGCAATGATGTTCGACTAGCCAAGAGTTCTAATTTCAGCGTTACAGAAATTGAATCGACATTAAATACCACTGGATTTGAAGACATCATCAAACTCTCTTATGATCTTTTATTTAATAAAGACGGCAGTATTGATGACACCAATGAAATTGAGAAACATAAGTCAAAAATAATAACTGAAGGTACTGAAGCTGCTATTAGTGACATCTATTTTGAAAATGATGTCCCATATCTCACCATTGCGATGCCACGTGGTAACGCGGGAGGAGATCTGTTCATCATCAATTTAACCGAAATACAAGCACTTCTGGAATCTTCAGCAGTAGAAGGTAGCTATGTAGAATTAAAAGATTCCGCTGGGACTGTTATATTCTCGAACAAAGTAGATGGAGATTTAATCCCAGTAGTAAATACCTTCAATGTTGGCAGCAAGCAGTGGACCCTCACAGGATTCATTGACAAAAGCTTTATACAAAAGAATACAGACAGTTTAAATGGGTCTATTACTATCGCACTGCTTATCGCTGCTGCGATTATTGTTCCTTTAAGTATCGTGGCACTAAATATAGCCTTTAAGCCAATTGTGGGATTGAGAAACATCATTACCGACCTTGCTAATGGCAGTGGTGATTTAACCCATCGATTAAAAGTCGACACTCAAGATGAGTTAGGTGAAATGGCCGAGGGTATTAATCAGTTTATTGAAAACCTGCAAAATATGATGCGGGATGTTTCCTATTCAAGTGGAAATATCAATAATGAAATTTCATTGCTGAAAAGCCAAGCTGATTCCAGCCAGAATCTACTTAAAGGACATGCCGCTGAAATGGAAATGGCAGTAACGTCCATTAATGAAATGAATTCGACGGCCGATGCCGTAGCGAAAAACGCTTCAACGGCGGCAAGACAAACGCAAATCACTAATGAAGAGGCAGAACAATCTAAGATTATTGTTCAACAGGCTGTTGACAGAGTTACCGCATTAGTTGATGAAGTTGAACATACCTCTCAATCCATTATTTCGATGAGTGGCGATACAGCACAAATTGGCAAAGTATTGAATGTAATTGGTGATATAGCTGAACAAACTAACCTGTTAGCATTAAATGCTGCTATTGAAGCGGCACGAGCAGGAGAACATGGCCGTGGTTTCGCGGTGGTCGCCGATGAAGTTCGTGCGCTAGCTGAACGAACCAGGCAAAGCACGACAGAGATTAATGAAATGCTTGATAAACTTAGCTCTGGTTCTGACGCCGTTGTTGCCAGTATGAAATCAACGAAAGAAAGCTGCCAGCAAACCGTTGATACGACGTCACAGGTAATGGACTCACTTCACTCAATGACAGATTCTGTTGTCGAAATAAACGATGTCATGGCGCAGATTGCTACATCTGCCGAAGAACAGAGTTCTGTAACAGAAGAGATAAATAGAAATATGGTTGCTGTTCAGGAGATGGTAGAAATCCTGAATAATAATGGTGATGAAACAGCAAGCAGCACACATCAACTTAACAGTTCGAATCAACAATTGGTCAGCATTGTTAGCAAATTTAGACTTAACTAATCCATGATTTTTATAGAATGATGCTCTTTGAGTTAAAAAAAAGGCGTTGCATTAGACATTACCTTAAATCACTTAGTTCTATTTAGCCATCGAGTTGGTTACGCTAGGACACAAATATTCTTGACTGAGATTTGATGCATGCGACTCCAAGAATTATGTGGTAGCGGGTGTGAGTGAATGGTGAGCCATTCGAGTTAGGTAATGATAACAAACACCATAGGTTTGCCGTATTACTTTAATTTAATTTTTGATATCAGTATGGGGATACTCTCTATCAAAAAAAATAGGGTAATACGGCACATTACAACAGCACGATAATTTTTTCATATGAAAATGGCATTCGAATACTTCAACACTTAACTTTTATAAAAAAGCGCTAGCCAAACAGTACTTTACTAACTGGCATTATAACAAAATCATATTGCAACGAGCCTTTGATAAAATAAATAAACCCGCCAGGAATTCTATAAATATTACGGTGACTCTTCCTACGGAGTGAGTCAATATGACGTGTTTTAGTTACGAAGGGACATCAACAAAGTTAACACCAATCTGGAAAATTAACTGATCAGGTCTACCCAAGCCCTTGAACACATTCTTGTTACCCTTTTTCTGCTCTCTAGGAAACTATTCCATGCGGAACAAATTTGGGAAACGATATCTTCGTAATCTTCAAAACTTTGGTTTGCTAGATAACGTTGTCGTAACCAACTCCACACTTGCTCAATCGGATTGAGCTCTGGTGAATAGGGAGGTAGTTTGATGATACTCACGTTATCAAATTCGTTAGCGATGTCATCTGTATGCCAGCCAGCGCCGTCCATAACCACGACAGCATGTCTCCCTTTTTCTGTCATATCGGCTATTTGCTTTAAGTGCTCAGTCATAATGTCTTTGTTGACCCAAGGCACGACCATAGCTTCTCCAATTCCTCTGCTAGGACAAACAGAACCGAACAGATAAGCGTACTCAAATTGTTGTTGTTTTATCGCTCTTGGGCGTGTTCCTGTTTCAGCCCACAAACGAGTTGTGGTGTTCTGTTGTCCGAATCTAGCTTCGTCCTGAAACCAGATATCAACGTGCTCAAGCCCAATGTGACCGGGGATTTTAAGGATCGTTTCTATTTTGAATTTTTTTAAAATCCTCTTGGATTTCATCTGACTGTTTAGGGTGTTTCGAACGAGATGTTATCCACGAAAATCCCATATGATTTAGTAAATAATAGATAGAGTCAGGGTGGTAGTGTTGACCAAATTCCTGAACAATATATGTATGAATGTCATGGCCGACCAGTCGACCTCCAGACGGGTTTTCAGCCTCATTCTTAATGAATTGGCTTAATTGTTCTTTTTGCTTAGTAGTTAAAAATGCAGGTCTACCAGTTCGAGGTTTTTCTTGTAAACCTTCCAGTCCTTCATCGAGAAAAACTTGAACCCATTTGTTCACACTGGTTCTGCTTACTTTGAGAAACTTAGCTATCTGAGTTCTTGAGTGTCCATCTTTGAAGTGAGAAAGAGCCAATAATCGCATCTTCATTTGGATGGATTTTTGTTGGCTGGCCAGTTTTTTGAAGTCGATATTATTGAAGTTATCCATTGCGATAATAGGTTGATTTGGGAAGCCTCAATTAGATCATATTTTTACTTAGATTGGTATAACACGATCTGATACTTTTATTTTCATTCCATTCCATTCCAATCTAAGAGCTTAGCAATAGCCGCTTCTCATCAACCCAGTGTTAATTGGTTTTAGCATCCCATTTGGACATACAATCCGTGTAAATGGTGCATTAAGTCAAGTAGTCCCGATAGAAAGTAGTGGTTATTTGCGGTGAAAATATTAGGTTATATACATTGTTCCGTTGAGGCGTAAAATGCAAAAAACACCCCCTGTTCGTTGGTTTAAATTCTCTTTTCTTACGCCTTTGGCGTTTGGTTTTTTGGTAGGGTGTGGTGGTGGTGGTGAAAACGCGGCCACTTCTTCGATCTCTTCTTTTAATCTTTTAACGTTAAGTGCTTCTGACTCAAATATTAAGCAGATGATGCTGAACTGGACTTCTGCTTCAGATGATACTGGTGTGACCTACAGTGTGTGTGAAAAAAATACATCTAAGAATAACGAATGCAACGTGTTGACGACAGTGACAGATTCACTAAACGCGACAATAAGTGTGTCAAGTTTAGTGGACGCGCTTACTACTGATTATTTCGTTATGGCGTCAAATGGCTCGGGGGAAGTGGTACTGTCAAACGAAGAGAGCCTGACCGCTTCTACCGCAGTTCAAATGGTTGGTTACTTTAAGGCATCGAACACGGGAGAGGATGACGGTTTTGGCCACAGTATCGCACTTAGTGGCGATGGGTCTACCCTCGCAGTAGGGGCTAGAGATGACGACAATGGAGCCGTTGGGGTTCTCACCGATGGCTCTGAAACAACAGATGTTGCGGTAGCATCAAATGCGGGGGCCGTATATCTCTTCAGTAATATGTCGGGAAGCTGGACGCAAGTTGCTTACCTAAAAGCTTCTAATGCGGACAGTCAAGATCATTTTGGCTACAGCTTGGCACTCAATGGAGATGGCAGTACTTTAGCGGTTGGAGCCCCTACAGAAGATAATAGCGCCATTGGGGTTATCGCTGACGGCTCAGAAACGACTGATACTGGGTCAGCACCCGATTCCGGAGCGGTTTATCTTTTTGGCAATAGCGTAGGTAACTGGGTGCAAACCGCCTACGTTAAAGCGTCTAATGTTGGATCGTACGACCAGTTTGGGTTTGGTGTCGCATTAAGTAACGATGGGGCCACATTAGTAGTTGCGGCGCCAAGTGAAGACAATAGTGCGACAGGGGTCATCACTGATGGGTCAGAAACTTCGGATACGGGGACGGCAGCACACTCTGGAGCTCTCTATCTTTTCAGTAAGAGTTTGGGGAGCTGGGCACAAACGGCTTACCTGAAAGCCTCAAATACCAGCAGTGGTGATGGCTTTGGTACTAGCGTCGCGCTTAATGGTGATGGCGGTTTAATAGCGGTAGGCGCAGCGGCTGAAGACAACGCCGCGAAAGGGGTTATTGTGGATGGCTCAGAAACAGTAGATTTAGGGGTGGCGACGCAATCTGGAGCTGTCTATCTTTTTAGTAACGGTTCAGGAAACTGGTCGCAGATCGCTTACGTCAAAGCTTCTAATACGGAAAGTTTAGATGAGTTTGGCAATAGTGTGGCCTTCAGTGGAGATGGTTCAACTTTAGCCGTTGGTGCAACAAACGAAGACAATGGCGTCAGTGGGGTCATCACAGACGGTTCGGAAGTCACAGATACAGGGCTGCTACCAGATTCCGGAGCGGTTTATCTGTTTCGAAATAGCACAGGTAGTTGGGTGCAGACGGCTTACTTCAAAGCCTCTAATACTGGAAGTAGTGACTATTTTGGTAGCAGTGTATCACTAAGTGAAAATGGGTCCATTTTAGCGGTAGGTGCATACGGTGAGGACAATGGCGCTATTGGGATACTTGCTGATAGTTCCGAAACTATCGAAACTGAGTCAATAACTAATACTGGTGCGGCTTATCTGTTTAGCAACCACGAAGGTAGTTGGGAACAAACGGCTTACGTGAAAGCCTCGAATGCTGGGATAGGTGATTTTTTCGGTACCAGTGTAGGGCTCAGCAGCGATGCCAGTACTTTGGTGGTGGGTGCTAATAATGAAGACAATGGGGCTACAGGCGTTATTGTCGATAGCTCGGAAACATCTGATATTGGGTCGGCATCCAATTCAGGTGCGGTATATCTATACTAAAGGTGTAATTTTTAGAACTACATTGTTAGTCAAACAAAGTGAAAATCAGCGTTCTGTAGCGTTGATTTTTTCTCTTTAACCAAAACCAAATAATAAAAATTAAATCAGTTTACAAAGAGAAACTCGCTTATTCTAATACGGAGCGGATCTTACCTATATTCGATGAGTCTACTGCTATTATGTATGATTTAACTGAAGGTATATCGGTATACAAAAGAGAATTATTACTTATCAGTAGTGAGTGCAGCTACTTTTTTGTACGAATCTCAGCAAGACTATCGTGATCCCAAGCTCCCTGTTTGTCTTGCTTTCATCGTCGAAATATTATTCAAAATGCTCAACCGTAGTGGGCTTTATATATTGACAGCTATAAGCCCACTACTTTCTATTCTGCTTTACCATGTCAACTGCACATCAATTCAAAATTGCTGAGAAACGATGATACTAAGGTGAATGATGTTGCTCAGAGTTTAAACTCTGAAACTGCAGAGCTCAGTTTGTCGGCAGTCATAGATAATTCTGTGGCCTGTTGTGAGTTACTCATTGAATTGTCGTACGTATTTTTTGCTAAGTCATTGATATCGACGATACTAGCATTGATCTCCGCCGCCACGACAGTCTGTTCTTCAGCGGCAGTAGCAATTTGGTTATTCATATTTTCTATATGAGATACGGCCGTTTGTATTGTTAGCAAAGCCGTACTGGTTTTTTGGGCAAGTTGTATTGTATCTTTTGCTGCGTTTGCATTTTTACTCATTAAATCTACTGAAGTTTTCGATTCTTGTTGTAGCTTGACAATTAATGATTGAATTTCATCTGTGCTAGCTTGTGTGCGGTTAGCCAGATTGCGAACCTCATCAGCAACGACAGCAAACCCTCTACCTTGTTCTCCAGCGCGTGCGGCTTCTATTGCTGCGTTGAGTGCGAGTAAATTGGTCTGATCCGCAATGTCTCTAATTACATCGAGTATTTGGCCGACACTTTTAGTCTCAAGTTCTAACCTATTAACAACACTTTGCACATGGAGTATATCGGTAGAGAGGTTTTCGATACTTCGGTTCATCTCTTTAACGGTCTGAATTCCATTATCTGACTGTTGGTGTGCTTCTAATGCAGCCTCTGACGCTCCCACTGCGTTGCGTGCAACTTCATCAACGGTGACTGTCATCTCGTTCATTGCTGTAGAGGTTAGCTCTATTTGTTTCATTTGGGATTCTGAACTGAGACTAACTGACGCCGCTGATTCAGCAATTTTAGTCGATGACTCATTAAGTGATACCGTTGTGTCATTGATTTCGGTGACAGTGCCTTTAAGGTTATCTGCCATAGAGAGAATAGCGGCATATATGCCTGTTTGAACGCTGGTGCTTGTCGCCGATGAAGTAAGGTCGCCTTTAGCAATTTGTAGAACAACAGCTTCAATGATATCAGGCTCACCTCCAATTGGCCGATACATCAATCTGATCACGATTGCGTAGGTAATCGATGCTGAAAGAAAAATGAATATTGCCGCTACAATCAAATTTTGTATAAGGTTAGCATTGGAAGCCGCATTGATGTCCTCCCAGCCATTCCATGCCCACACCGTCCATCCAAGATTGGGTAGTTTTGAAGAAAGGACGAAATATGACTGGCCATCAAATGTGTAAGAATGTTGACTATTCTCATTGTTAGCATATTCACTGTAGCTTGGGCGTAATTCGAATAAGTTTTTGCCAATATATTCTGGGTATTTTGCAGCAAGAATATAGCCATCTTTTCGGCTTACAAATAGCTGATTGCTTTTAGATAAATTCTCGATGAAATGCGTGATCACATCTACTCGAATGTTCGTGCACAGTACCGCAACAACAACACCGTTCCGCTTTACTGGAACAGCAATCGACATGACAGCATCTCCCTCAGCGCTCGTATATGGGGTCGTAACGATGTTGGTATCTCCGTTGAACGCTCGTACAAACCATTCGCGTTGTTTCTGTTTAGCGTTAAACCCAGCAACTAAACCGTTACTCGACGTTGAATATGTATCCCCATTAGCAGTAGCTACATATGCGTTGAGTACATCTAACGACGTGCTAATATTCTTTAAATTAGCAATCAATTCTTGCTCATTGACATCACCACTAGAATCGATTGCCAATTGTTGCGACATGGTATTCAATACATCAAAATTTCGATTCAGTCGCTGTTCGATGCTATTGGCTATTAGAAACGCTTCTTTTTCCAAAGATTCGGTGAAATTATTTACCGATGCACCTTTAAAATTTTGGTATCCCATACCTGATAATAAGGTGATGATAGTAGATAAGACGAGTACAATAACGCCAGTTATCTTTATTTTTGCAGTCATAGATGTATTCTCTTTAATAAAATCAAAGTATTAACAATTCATTATCTAGTTTTCTATTTTTAAGTTTTTCAGATGCTGACCATGATTTGTTGTGTTGTTTGCAATGGAAATTAGGTGAAGATATTTATTTTAAAATGTCAAAATTAGAGCTGGTTATACAGAGACTATTAAATATGGTTGCTTTATATTCCTAACTTATAGATTAAATAAAAACGGAACAAAGACTAAGTTCTAATCAATAATGAAGAAAAGTAAGTTATTATTTTTGTCAAGAATAAATAAAATCCCATCGATGTGAATTGAGTTCGTTTAATTGTTCTTACATCGATTTAATACCGAAAGTAACTGAAATATGAGCATGTCTAGTCGCTAATTATAAATCTAACATTAACTGATAATCATGAAAAATTTCAATAATGTAAAGTTAAACAAATGGTTTGATAGAATATTAGGTCATCAGGACATTAATTTGTTACGAAAAGACAGAGTCACAAGGTGAATCTCATCGCTAGACTCAATCTATGACTCATATTTTAGGTAGGCGAAAATGATTAGGTGGAAGTCCATTCTATTACTTTTTATTACAGTGGCATTAATTTGTGGCGAGAATGACGATAACTCAGACTGGATTGAAAAAAAATATTCAAATGAAGCATCAGAGTTCGTATGGATTAACCGATCAAAAGTGCATTATCGAGATGAAGGTAACGGAGAGACAGTAATTTTGATTCATGGCACCTCATCTTCACTTCATGCATGGGATAAGTGGACGGAGAAGTTGAAGCAAGAATTTCGGGTTGTTCGGATGGATTTACCCGGTTCTGGATTAACTGGACATGAGACATTCAATCAGTATGAGGTGCGACACGATGTCGTTTTTTTAAATACTTTTTATAAAAAGCTTGGTATAGAGAGTGCGCATGTGGTTGGTAGTTCTCTGGGTGGAAAAATTGCATGGGAATATAGTTTACAGTACCCAGATAAAGTCAAAAGTTTAACGTTAATTAATGCACTAGGTTACCCTCAACATGAGTGGCCAATGCCAATTGAGTTAGCTCAGTTGCCTGTTCTAGACAAAATCATCGAAAATTTTGTACCTAAATTTATTGTCAAACAGAGTTTGAAAGACGTGTATTTTGATCAACGATTGATTACAGAAGAGTTAGTCAATCGTTATTATGACATGTCCTTGTTTAAAAGGAATCGAGAGGCGTTCACTCAACGAGTAAAAGCGTCATTAGATACAGGTTCAAATAGAATAACAAAAATATCAGTACCTACACTAATACTTTGGGGAAAAGAAGATATCTATTTCCCTGTGAAGAATGCTTTTCGTTTTGATAGTGATATTGCAATCTCTAAAGCCGTCATCTACGAAAATGTGGGTCACCTACCAATGGAAGAAGTACCAGAGAAATCGCTCGCAGACTTTAAACAGTTTGTAGAAGATGTACCTAAATTAGCCTATATCGATTGAATCTTGGCTTGAATACTGTTTATTACGAGAGAGGTACTCTTTCGGCGTCGTATTAAACCAACGTTTGAAAGCTTTGTAAAAGCTACTTGTGTCCTTAAAGCCTAGGTTGTAGCTTAATTCGGTAATGCTGGGTGGTTTGCTTTTACTTAAACTGGCAATGACTTGTTGTTTACGAACATCTTCAACGATAGCTTTATAGGTTGTGTTTTCTTTTTCTAATTTTCGATAAAGTGTTTGTCTGCTGATATGCAACTTACTAGCAACGATATCTATCCCAATCAAATTACTCTTGGATACACTCTCAATTATAATCTCGGTGACTAGTGTTTTGATATCACGTGTATTGTTAAGTATCTTTAATGCTTTTTCTGCGGTTTCTGCCATCACTTCTTTGACATATTGATTACTTGAAACAATTGGAAGTTTAAGAAAATCAGTTTTAAATGTCAGTCGATTTTCTTCTGATTCAAAAGTTAACTCTGACCCAAATACTGCATCGTAATGGTCTCTATATTTTGGCTGGCTAAAGGTAAATTCTGCACTTTTGATAGGAAAAGAGTGGGCGCTAAGCATTCGTGCCCATGTAACCATTGCGCTCATACTGCGCTCAATAGCAAGTATCGGATAATTTTTTTTGGGATCAACAGTTAACGTCAATGTGCAGTAGATACCGTCGTCTGAAATCGTCCAACGCTCAGACGGATTCATCAGGATGATATTTTTTTGAAAAGTATTTAATGCTTCCCCTATGGTATCCGATTGACTTACCCAACTTGCTAACACACCTTTAGACTTTGGTGTGATTCTTTGGCCGATGACGAGTCCAATATTAGAACATGGATGAAACTCACCAATTAGGTGCCATAGTTCAATAAATGTACTTTCAGGGATGCGTTCTAAGGGTGTTTTTTGATGTAGATAGCTGAGCTCTAATGCTCTGAATTTAGTTTTAGCCAAGGGAGGCAGATTGCCACAAACATCGACGACATCCAAGACTGACGCAACCGAAACGGTATCTGCACTATCTATATTAATCATTGATGGTACCAAGGGACAGTGAATTGGGACGTATAGACATATAAGTGGTGAAGAAATCTAGTTAGGATACTTGTTTGCGATAATACATGAGTTTTTGTAATTCTCAACGTAGTACTTAGAGCCATGTTCATCACAGCAAAATTGGACTGCAGATAGAACTTGCGTACGACAATTAAAAATTATAAGTCAATTCATAAAGGGACGGAGTGTTACCTATAGTTTAACGATGTAATTCTCTCTAGATGACATGAGCGGCGTGATTTGACGTCAAGCTTACAAGGATGGACATGAGTTTTCTAAGAAAAGAATATCCCCTAATATATCTCGTGTTTCTGTCAGGATTGTTATTGCTTTTAACTATTTCCAAGGTTCACGCATCTGAAGCAATCAAGAAACACCTGCTGCTTATCTATTCCTATCATCCTACTTTTGCAACGACGGATAAGGTTCTTGAAGGTTTGCGAACAGGATTAGGGGATTTGGACGTGAATATTGACGTTGAATTCATGGATAGCAAATCTACCAATAATGACATATCCCAAAAGAACTTCTATACGTCTCTAAAGTATAAGTTATCGACTAAAATTGAGTACGACGCGGTTGTCGTGTCGGATGATAATGCATTGTTGTTCGCCCTTAAACATCAACAAGAACTGTTTTTGAATATGCCGATCGTTTTTTTGGGGATTAATGACGTCGATGTTGCCAAAGCTCAAAATGAAAATCCTTTCGTAACAGGAGTCGTCGAAGCGGTATCTATTAGTGAAAATATTGAAGCAATTCTCAATATGCTACCTAGTCACAAAAAAATAGCGGTAGTAAGTGATGGGACTACGTCAGGTAAAGCTGATATGAATAATTGGAAAAAACTTAAGAATGATTACCCTGATATTTCTTGGATACCACTTTCGTTAAGTAATCTTACGTGGCAAGAATACAAAACCGAGCTTAACAACCTTAATCCAAACACTTGCGTCTTGTTATTGCTATCAGCCTATCGTGATACAGAGAAAGTGAGTATGTCGTTTAAGGAGTCGTTGTACTTTTCTATTGAAAACACAACGGTTCCAATCGTTCATCCTTATGTTCATGGACTAGGTGATGGCGTTTTGGGTGGAGTAGTTATTAGTCACACCCAACAAGCTTATGAAGCAGGTTTGATGGTCAGAAAATACTTTAGGGGAGTAAAAATACAAGATATTCCAGTGCTTGAAAATAGCCCTAATATTCCAATGTTTGATGAACGGCAATTGTTGAAATATGATATAGAGCCTTCTCGTTTGCCTAACAATACAACTATCCTTTTTCAAAAAAAACGTATTTTGGATACGTACAGTTTAGAAATTATTTTTTCATTGTTAATGGTAACGGTTGTACTTATTGCCCATTCTTTTATCAAAAGTAATAAAGCGAGACTAGTAAAGGGCAATGAGAGAAAGCTTCAGACGATTCTCGATAGCATTGATATCTACATATATTTAAAAGATGTGGATGGGCGTTATTTATTTGCTAACCGGGCAACTCGAGATCAATTTGGATTGTCGCTTAAGAAAATAAAAGGCAAAAACGATTTTGATTTGTATGATGAAAGCATTGCGCAAAGTGCTAAAAAAATTGACAAACTCGTGCTTCAAGGCAAAGAGCAATACTCTCAAGACGAAAAATTGTGGCGAGAAGATCTTCAGGAACACCAATTTTTTAGGACAACAAAAGTTGCGCTACTCGATGAAAAATCAAATTCTTATGCCCTTTGTTGTACCTCTTTCGATATCACGGCGCAGAAACGACAAGAGAAATTACTCGAACAAACAGCCTACTACGACGTTCTTACCGGCATAGCAAACAGAGTGCTTTTTATGGACCGTTTGAAGTTAGCAATGAGTCAAAGTAGAGAAAGCGGTAAAACTCTGTTTGTTGCTTTTTTCGACATAGACGATTTTAAACGCATTAACGAACAATATGGGCATGAATTGGGTGATGCCGTTATAAAAAAATTGGCAAGCCGAATTCAAAAAGCTATTGCTACAGATAGTGTCTTAGCTAGGTTGGGAGGGGATGAATTTCACTTTTTATTTGAGTCGAAGCTTAACGGGCATGAGGAAGTTGAACTGGTCTTATCTTGTATTTCGTCACCTTTCTATATCGAAGGCATTCAAATTAACGTTACTGCGTCTGTAGGAATTACTCGCTGTTCCCAACATCACGCAGATGCGGAGCCTGAACATTTGATTCGCCAAGCTGAGCAAGCGTTATACATTGCCAAAACCAACGGAAAAAATCAGGTGCAGCATTTCTCGAGTAATGAATTTCATCACTACGACTCTCAAAGACTGAAGTCTTTGCTTTGCGCATTTACCGCTCAAGAATTTGTTTTGCATTATCAGCCCAAAGTCAGTTTAATGAGTGGAAAAGTAGTTGGTGTTGAGGCATTAATACGTTGGAACCACCCAACCAAAGGGCTGTTAAGTCCTGCTGAGTTTTTGGACGATATAGAAAAGTATGATTTGATCAAAGCACTAGATGATTGGGTTTTTGACGAAGCGATAAGTCAGGCCAACCAATGGCACAAAAAAGGGATAGAGCTCCCAGTGAGTATTAATGCAAGTCACGCGTACTTCAGGCAAAAAAACATTGCGGATATATTAAAAAGTAAGCTTCAGCTATACCCAGGGTTTCTCTCATCGCTCATAGAAATTGAGATAGTTGAAAGTAATGCGCTAGAAAATTTAGTCGATGTTGCAAATACTATTCGTTCTTGCAGTGAGTTGGATATCTTATTCTCGTTGGATGATTTTGGTACAGGGTACTCATCGTTAACGTATCTACAGCAGCTGCCAGTGAGTACGTTAAAGGTAGACCGGAGTTTTGTTATCGATATGCTTGTTAATGCGACTGATCGAAGTATTCTAGAGGGCATTTTGGGATTCTGTCGAGCATTTAGTTTAACTGCCGTGGCTGAAGGTGTTGAATCTATAGAACATGGACGAGTGCTAAAAGAGATAGGTTATGACATTGCCCAAGGTTATGGAATTGCTAGACCAATGCATCACAATCAACTCTTAGAATGGCTAGGCACCTGGGCTCCACCAGAAGAATGGAATTTGTCACCTGACCAATTCTTCCTAAAAGAACCGACTCACTTAACTGACTTAGAAACTAATTTTACGTAGACTTGTTTAAATGGGGAGCCTCGTTGGAATGAAGGCCAAATTTTTGAACAGATAAATAGAAATTAAGATATATAATTAATAAAAGGATACTAAATGCTGGCCTTGGATAGTCGAACTCTACTTGTGGTCACTACCTTGATATCTATTGGTTCCGCTATGGCGTTGATTTCTTTGTGGCGAGCTAACTCTCAACGAGATGGTGTGGGATTTTGGGCATTAGGTATGTCCGCCGTTGCTATTGCAAGTTTGTTAATCTCAGGGCGTGGCAATTTTCCCGTTTTTATTTCTCTCATAGTTGCTAATTCACTCTATGTGATCGGTTTTCTGCTCTTACTCCGTGGAATTAGAGTGTTTATTGCTCGTCCCCCTTTGCTGCTACTCGATATTTGTCTTTTTCCTTTATCTGCTGTTCTGTTCTACTATTTTTACTATATCGATCAAAATCTTGCAATTAGGATAGCAGTGCTTTCTAGCGCGTTTGTCATAACATGCGGTGCGATAGTCTATTCTTTGTTAAGTGAAAGAACGGCACCTTGGAGGTCGGCCGCTTATATGGTCGCCTCTGTTTTTGCCCTATTTGGCGTTTCACATGGGGCCCGAGCAATTATAGCCCTACTTTCTCATTCAGATAATAGTTTTTTGACCTCAAGCACTTCATCGTCGTTGGTATTTCTAAGTGGCATTTTCTTCATAGGCGGAATAGCAATAACACTTATTTTGTTGATGCACGCCGTACTTAATTCAGAGTTACAAATCTTTTCTCATGCAGTTGAGCAATGCGCCTCATCAATTATTATCACCAATATTGAAGGTTCAATATGTTATGCCAATCCTGCCGCCTCAAACAAAACAGGCTATTCCCGGAAAGAACTAGTAGGTCAAAATCCAAGGATTTTGCAATCTGGTAAGATGTTAGAAAATGAATACGCGACGCTTTGGCAAACAATTGTTGCAGGAGGCACATGGCGTGGAGAGTTTCATAATCGCAAGAAGAATGGCGATCTATTTTGGGAAATTGCGTCCATAGCACCCGTTAAACAACAAACAGGAAAGATTAGTCATTTTGTTGCTGTGAAGGAGGACATTACTGCATTAAAACAGGCCAAGGAACAGATTAGTCATCTTGCTAACCATGATACATTAACTGGGCTTCCCACACGTTCGCTTTTTACTGAAAGGCTGCTTGAAGCGCTTATTGACGCTAAGCATTTTGACACTAAAGTTGCTGTTTTTTTTGTCGATCTAGATGGCTTTAAAGCGATTAACGACAACTATGGGCATGATTTTGGTGACCGAATTTTAAAAGAGATGGCTAGTCGAGTGCGTGACTGTGTTGGTGTGGGCAATACGTTAGCCAGAATTGGGGGGGATGAGTTCTTAGTTTTACTTTCCAATGTTGTAGATCAAAATGCGATTACATTGATTGCAGGTAGAATCCTTCAATCTGTAGCGAAACCATATGAAGTAGAAAAAGAGCAAGCATATATTAGTGCGAGTATTGGTATCGCTATTTACCCCGAAGATGGATTACTACCTCAGAACCTGATCAGCAAAGCAGATGAAGCGATGTACAAAATAAAACGTCAAGGTAAAAATAATTACACTTTTTGTCGGCATTAGCTTTTAATAGATCGAAGGTTAGCTAGACTTTCGACCTTCTGCTTATTCTAATTTCAGGGCTTTTGGCCACTAAATATGAGTTTAATGTTGACCTAGATGCTTTGATAAGAACTAACGCAGGTCTAAAGACAATGCCAAGTTACTATTCAGTGAATATTTTCTTGGAGAAACCCCATACCAACGTTTAAATGCTTTGTAAAAACTACTGCTGTCTTTAAAACCAAGTAAATAACTTATCTCTATTAAGCTATTCCTCCCTGCTTGTATTTCTTCTAATGCTCGTTGTTGTCGTACATCATTTAGGATCGATTTGAAGCTCGTGTTTTCTAACTGTAAACGTCGAGCGAGAGTTTGCCTGCTCATAAATAATTTGGAGCTTACCTCGTCAACGGAAGGCACTTCTCCCGATTCTATACCGTTTAGAATGGTCTTTCGTACCAATTGGTAAATGTCGGAGCAAGCCAATGAGTTCAATGTCAACATAGCTTGGTGTGCTATGATTTCTTTTAGTAGGCGACTGCTTGTTGGTATGGGCAGTTTCAAATATTTAGTCGGGAAAACGAGACAATGATTCTCACTAGAAAATTTTATATTACGACCGAATACGTGGGTATAATGACTACAGTGCGTCGGCTTTTTATAGGAAAAATAAGCGCCATGCAGTGAAAATGTGTGATTGCTAAGGGCTCGAAGCGAAGATAGTACCGCACTCATACTCCTTTCTATTGCCATTGCCGGGTAACCTTTGTTTTGGTCAATATTGCATATTAGGGTGCATGTCTGACCTTCAATATGCATTTCCCAAACTTCAGAAGCGTTTATCAATGAAATATTAGTTGTAAAGATCTCCAGTGCTTCACCAATCGACGCCGCCTGACTCATCCAACTGGTCAGTAATCCTCTTGAATTTGGATTTATCTGTTGTCCTAAAGTGATTCCTATATGTTTATCAGTGTGATAACGATCTAATAATTGCCATAATGAAATTATTGTCGATTCGGGAACGTATGAATTTGGTGATTGTTGATTTAGTTCTGTCAGCCTATCAAAGTCAATGTTATTGACTTTATTGAAAGGTAAATGACGGCACGCGTCGAGTAAGTCTATTACGCCACCTATGGAAACAAGTTGAGTCATTTTTATCTTCATTATATATCGTTCCAATCGATTTTTCCGTGCAAGTCATCCTGACGAAGTATATTTGTGGTTGTCGTCCAGCTTTAAAAAGTGGTGTGTTAAATAAAAATACTAAAATGGTCTAATACGACTTATTCATTAGCGGTAGGTATATGTCTGACACAATTTCCGCTTCTGGGACATCAGGCATAAGGCTTACTCGTTTAATGAACAATGGAGAGTCACGCAATATCTCGTCACTATTTTGAAGCCAATGGGTATACAGATAAGAAATAGTGTTACTCATCGATTCATCCGAGCCTATATGCCTTATCAGCGCACAACGGCCACCAGGAATGATCTTTTCGGTAACACCATAGGAGTTGTGGTCTACACGGTTACTAATTGATATGCAGATTTCGCAATAGAATTCATCCGGTTCGCTTACGTTAACAATATTGAAAAAATTCCCCCCTTCAAAAGAGATTCCGTTCTCTGCGCACCATGAAAAAAGTTTATTGATGGTATTTCCTATTAGATTTAGAGACCCAAAATGATCTATTGCTGCAACCTTCACATCACTGAATTTGATAATTTTAACATCGCGTGGTAGTACTTCGATGTCAGTATGCTGTTGTTTTAACTTCTTGTGTTTTTCATCCCAAAGAGTCCAGTTAGGTTGATCCCTGAACTGTGAAGGGCTTTGGCCAATGGTTTGACTGAATGCGCGAGAAAATGCCTCAGGGCTTTGATAGCCACTAGAGAATGCAATGTCTATAATTCGCTCATCCTTTTTAAATGCCAGTTGATATGATGCGCGTTTCATTCTTGCTTGCTTGATATAAGTAAATGCCGTAATACCGAATAGAGAAGAGAACTGACGGTGAAAATGATGCTTCGATAAACATGCAAATTCACTTAATTTTTCAATCGTTAGATCTTCCTCTAGATTAGCGTCTATGTACTCAATCAATTTGTATAGGCGATCTCTATAATTCATCTTTGGCTGGTAACCTCATATATAGCAGCAACCTTTAATCTTAGGTTATCATTCAAATATTGCATGATTAAAGTTGCTGTTTTTGACCCAATAACAAAAATATGTGATAACGTTTTCATTATCGGATTCTATTGTCGTTTATCTCCCTTAACCCATCATCGTAGCTCATGGTGTATAGGAATTAACACGTTTTCCTATCTGACCAATAACAGTATAGTGGTAGATTATATAAGGTATAAACGTAAA
Organism: Vibrio sp. VB16; assembly: GCF_015594925.2. Lineage (NCBI taxonomy): Bacteria > Pseudomonadati > Pseudomonadota > Gammaproteobacteria > Vibrionales > Vibrionaceae > Vibrio > Vibrio sp. VB16. The sequence goes on along the minus strand of NZ_CP087591.1, from coordinate 441,989 downwards.
CACTTATTTTTTGCTGCTAGCTTGAGAGTCGTTTTTACTGAGATTCTAGAAAATGTTGTTTAAGTACTTCAAAGATTCGAGGTTTTGCAGTACGGTGAGCTGAAAATTAAACGTAGAGTAAAGTATGTATGTATGAAATTCTTGTTGGATTAGAGGTCTCAAATAATGAAGTTTATGCTCAATACCGTGAATCGATGAAACCTATATTAGTCACGTATGGTGGAAGTTTTGGTTTCGATTTTGTCGTTTCTAAGGTGCTACTGTCGGAAGTCACTGAGCCAATAAATAGAGTGTTTACAATTAGATTCCCTAGCGAGAGGACAGCCGATGAGTTCTTTTCAGACCGCAGTTACTTGAAGGTCAAGGATCAGTTCTTTGTAAAGTCAGTTCTTAATACCACTATTATTGCGAGCTACGAAAAGGTACTTAACAAGAACATATAGCGACCATAGCTATTCGAACACCTTTTTCATTCTGCATACAACTGTCTACTTATCGTGCGCAGTAATCATTAGTGTTTTAGAGTGGGTCGACAATTGGCCAGAACCAAAGTTCGATTCTGATTCGTTACTCATTAAAGTTGCGGCTAGTAATTAACCTGAAAGATGCGTTGTTGCGTGAGGGCAAATTTAGAAGAACACTCGCACGAGAGTCACTACCATGATTAACAGGTATGGATATCTCAGGCACCGATAATGTGGACTTTATTTCGTCATTAGGTGCACATTATGTGTACGATTACACTAAATCTAAACCTTCAGAAATTGGTCATCACTACGAAACTGTCTTTGGCGCAGCTGGTAGGTGTGAAAGACACTATTTTTCAAAACAACTCAAAAAGGAAGAGACTTACGGCATCTAGCGAGCTTGGTAGATAACGGTAAATTGTTTCCCTATATACAAGAAATTTATAGAAAAGAGCATATTATCGAAGCGCACACTCATATTCAGAGTGGCCATTCTAGAGGGAAGATTATATTGTCTATGTCTGCTCACTGAGTTTTATAACGTTATTCGATGGAGCTGAAATTCCGATTGAAAAACGAGTAGACCATAATCTGGCCAGCAACAATGGCGCAAAACATCAGTAGTGCTGACATACCAATATTTGGAATGGGCAAGATAGCAGTGGCAAAAAAGGATTCACTTGCCCCGACAATAATTCTACTGCCGGGAACCAAAATAATAATGCCTTGGATAATGTAAACCAAAGGGGGTACCTCTCGTACTTTACCCGCAGCTAGTCCATATAACGTGATCAGCATGGTACTAATCCAGGTACCCACAACCCAATCAGAAGTAAACCAGTGTGGTCCCCACATCCCAATCGCGGCGGCAGGTAAACCGATAATGATATCTTTCATGCTCGCGTTAAAAACAATACCGATGGCAACCGATATACCGATAAGAGCCATTACATGCAGAAATAGAGGGATTTCGTTGGCAAATTCTACCACCGCTGTGTTGTGAGTGATTAGACTGGACAAACTTAAACCTAGTACAATACCGATGAATACTTTAATGACCACAAGCGTGCTTTGTGCGAGCAATTCAATGCCTGATCGGAAATCGTTTAGCGCTAAGCTCCCTAAGGCATTGGTTACAGTAAGGCCGGGGATAAAAAGCACAATGGATGAGATACATAACGCAAGGGTAGGCAACTGAGGATAATGGGCCGCCATTAATCCGACCAAGAAACTGGCAATAAGCGCAACTAAAAACTCGATGAGCAGTGCTTTCTCTCCCTTTAGCGTAACCTGTGCAAGCCAAGCAATTAACCCCAAAATCGCCGAGATTACGACAGCGAAATATGTGGTTCCTACCAACATCAAATAGCAAGGCGGTAGCATTATATTGGCGATACACAACATTCGGTTTGAGTATTTCTCTGCGGGCCTAAACTTTTTTTTAGTAGAGAATGCTTCTAACGTTGCGACCAAATTGCGCAGGTTAACAGAAGGTGGTTTTTTGGTTTCTATCACTACGTTTTGAATAGGTTTTTCGAAGACAGTGATGACCTTAGTTGGCGTTACGTCGATTGAAATATCGACATTACGATTCTTGGCATACAATTTCGTATATTCAGATACTGAATACGGAGCACAACCTGACTGGTGTAATCTATCTGAAAACCCCAATATCTCATCATGGGTACGTTCTAACTCATTCTTATTCTTCATAACTACTCTATTTTTGATTAGTGTTATACATTACCACTAGGTTAAATTCCACCCTAGATTCAAGAGTGGAAGTAACGAATAAAGTAATCGTATTGAGAGGAGCTTACCCTACTAGAGCGCGCTATAGTTTTATAATATGCTCAATGCCGAATATTAGTCTCATTAGGAGGTGCTGGTGTGGTGTGTTTTAGTTAAAACTTATAAGCATAGCGGTAGCAATAGAAATCAAACGCATCCGTTTTTCTGATAATAAATCTGTACTCTGATTTTTAATTATCGGGTAGATTAACCCGGAAAATGGTTAGGGCTTTCCATTCAATACCCGTAAATATTTTGAATGGAAAGTTTGATTGACCAAAACTTATCGGATTTAATCAGTCCGGATAGACACTATCGCCGTTAATTGGAGGAGACTTAATAAATATAGCTTTCCAGTCTTCCGTCCCCTTATTTACAACATAATGATTTTCTTTTGGGTCACATCTGAGTATGTCTCCTTGAGCCAAAACTTGTAGATCATCATCGATATAGAGGTGTATCTCTCCTGAGAGGGTATAAAATGTCTCTGACGCATGAGCGTGGTGGTGTTTTTTAAACTCCTGATTCGGTTTTAGAACAACGAGGCCTAGGTCATATTCCTCTGTCCGCATCAAGTATTTTGGGCCGTGATCGTCGAAGCGGAAACTGTGGTCTCGTTCATTAGTCTTGTGCATAATGTGCTCCTTATAGACCGGTTGCTTTCCAAAGTGAGGTAGTAAGGCCATCATCTACAAGGTGCAACTGCTCTTTGTAGATACTCAACCACTTAGATTTTAGTTCCTGATAGATTTCAGTATTCTCTGTGTTAGGGTAGTAACTCGTTTCCCATTCTACTAGTTTTTCGCCTGCCGAAATTAAATCAGAATAGATGCCTGTGCCAACTCCGGCTGCAATTGCGCAGCCAAGGGCTGTTGCTTCTTTTACTACTGGAACACGAACTTCCATCCCTGTTACATCCGCAAGAATTTGGCTCCATAGAGTGCCTTTAGAAGCACCACCAGCGAATACGATGTGATCTGGGTGGGCTTTGGAAAACTCGAATACTTGTTCAAGGTTGCATGAGGAAACTATCGAAGCATTTTCTTCCAAAGAACGGAATAACGTTGGTTTGTTACATTTTTCCGGATCGATTGAAAGGTTGATGAATGAAGGCGCAGCGTGATACCAGGTTTTAAAATGCATAGCATCTGAGAAAATAGGCATGACACCGTGAGAGCCACAAGGAACGTTTCTTGCCATATCTTCGAGCAAGGTGTACACGTCTTTCCCTAGTCGCTCAGCAACAAGCTTCTCTTCACCACAAAAGGCGTCTCGAAACCATCGCATCGTTAGGCCAGTAAAAAAACTGATAGACTCTGCTTGAACCATTCCGGGGATAACGTGAGGATTGATTCGAACATTCATGTCAGGGTCCGTCATTGCTTCGGGGAGATTTACTACCTGCTGCCAGAACGTTCCACCAAGAATAGCCGTCTGGTGAGGCCGTACGATACCAAGCCCTAAGCACCCTAATTGGACATCACCACCGCCCATAACAAAAGGTGTTCCTTCGCATAGACCGGACTCTATCGCTGCTTTGGCGGTGATTTTTCCTAATACACTACCGGTTTCTAAAACGGGAGGTAGAATATCCGAGTTAAGCCCGGCTTCCGATAAAATATTAGAATCCCATTGTCGAGAGTGCAAATTTAACATGCCTGTTGTACCTGCATTGGATGGGTCAACGGCAATTTTGTCGCATAGTTTGTAACCTACCCAGTCACTTATCATGCTTATAGAATCGATATTGTTATAGATATCGTATCGATTGTCCTTTAACCATGTAAGGCGGGCCAAAGCACCGAGGGCTAGAGTTTGCCCCGTTAAGTGGTATATATTTTCTTCAAAGGCACCATCTTGTAGGGATTTTAAGTGAACGACTTGTTTACCTGCTCTCGCATCTACATTGGCACAAGCCCAGATTGGTTTTTTTTCTTTATCATAAACAACGATACCTTCTCGCATAGAACAACTGGAAACGCCAACTATTGAATCAACAGGGATTTGAGCTTGGGAGATCGCTTGCTGTGTACACTGACATATCAACTCCCAATTGTTCTCTAGGTCAAAGTCCATCGAACCCTCTGAACCGGAAACCGGTTGATGAGTCCACTCCCTTTGACCAACTGAAATCTGCTCCCCTTTTATGTTAAAAATCACGGCACGAACCGAACCTGTGCCAGCATCAATAGCCATCAAGTGTTGATGGTCCTCCCTGTTCTTTTGCATAGCGTCCCCAACTTTAAATCACAATCAATTTAAGAATTTCTCTCGCTGTCGATTCATTAGTAACCAAGACATTGATATAACTGCCTTTTAACGCAGCTAAAATAGCCTCGGATTTCACTTTCCCGCCAGCAACCCCTATTACTAATGGAATATCTCTTAATTTTTCTGGTCGCATTGAAATTAACTCTTCGTGCAGGTTTACATCTTCAAGAACGTCTCCATTTTTGTCGATGAAATATCCTAGAATGTCGCCTTTAGCTCCTTTGCGTTGAAGCATTTTCTGTTCTCCAAGGGAGATATAACCCGTTTGATACATGGTTGCTTTCTCGACTTGTGCTATAGATCCTATGGATATAACGGCTACATCCGCTGAGCATGAAGCCATGAGAACATCGTTGACACTGGATTCTTTGTACAGAACATCTGCGACGTTTTTTGATGACACCCGTAATGGCGCTGGAACAAGATTTACTTTGCAACTCGCGTCTAGGTGGGAAATACCCTTCATGTAATTTCCAACCCCACCAGCTAATGAAACTACAGAGACCTGTTTTGTTTGGATGAAACTACCAAGGTTTTTTAATGTAGCCATAATAGTTTCACCAAAGCCAACAGCGAGTAGGTCATCGGGACTAACCTTGTCTGCAATGACACTTGCCGCGCCAATACTTACCCTATGATTTATATCTTGATCCATTGGGTCGGTATCTGGGATAACTCGAACATCGGTTAAGTTAAAGTGGGATTTTAGTTGCTGTTCTAAGTCTAGACACCCTTCAAAACGAGAGTGGATACGAACGTGTATTAACCCCTGTTTTCTCCCCTTTTCGAGCAATCGCGACACTTTTAATCTAGGAATACCTAGCATATTACCTATCTCTGTTTGAGTCAGGTTGTCGTTATAGTAAAACCAAGCAATCCTTGCTACTTGCTCTTCTTCACTCATCATATCAATTAGCTCCAACATGTACTCTCCAGATTGAAATAATAAAAAATAAATTATCATTTGTTCATTGTTAATGATCTAAAAATTATAAAACACTATGTGTGAAATGTAACTGATAATTTACTTACTATATGAAAGTTAATGATTGTTAAATTCGATTTCAATCGGAGTATTCCTATAATTGACCATAAAATAAAGAATAATTGTGATCTAAATCTACTTTCAAATTAAATCATAAGAGTAATAACAATTTGTGATCTGTGGTTAAGTTTTAACCTATCCTTAGGTCTATGCTTTGAACAAATGAGTATAAATAAAACATATGTTCAATTTGTGCGATGTTTGGAGGCAAGATGGATGTTTTTGACCGTACCGCAACGGGTTCGTTAAAAGAGCTGGTTCGTGTGAGTGGTGTTTCAAAGCAATTCTCTGGAATTGAGGTTCTAAAAGACATCAATTTTTCGCTTAAAGAAGGACAAATTCATGCCTTGCTTGGTGGTAATGGCGCGGGGAAGTCAACGTTAATGAAAATCATTGCTGGGTTGCTTCAACCGGATAGCGGCGAGATTATTATTTGTGGGGACAAAGTAGACCAGTTTTCCCCAAAAACAGCACATAAAATGGGTATTTATCTTGTTCCTCAAGAACCTCTGCTATTTCCAAATCTGTCGGTTAGAGAAAACATCCTGTTTCAGTTACCAAAAACCTCTGAAATGCAAACTAAGCTAGAAAAAACGCTTAAGGCACTCAACTGCATACTTGACCTAGATGCTGAAGCAAACACGCTTGAAGTTGCTGATCAACAGATCGTCGAAATTATGCGTGGCTTGATTAGAGATTCAAAAATATTGATCTTAGATGAGCCTACTGCATCGTTAACACCAAAGGAAACGCAACACCTGTTCTCTCAAATGCGTGATCTAAAGGAATCTGGCGTAGGGCTAGTATTTATATCTCATAAGATTCCTGAAATATTTGAAATTTCTGACGATGTAACGGTCATGAGAGATGGCGGTATTGCTCTGTGTTGTTCTACAAAGGATGCGACTTCGGATGATGTCATCAATGCTATCGCACCACATTGCAAAATTGATAAGACCAAAGAGGCAGGGGCACATGGTTATGATTTTGAACTGACCACAAATAGTGAGAGTGGTGAAGTGGTGCTGTCTGTCGATAGTCTTACGGGTGAAGGATTTAAAAATATCACGTTTGATGTGAAGGCTGGTGAAATTATCGGTTTAGCGGGTGTTGTGGGTGCGGGTCGTACAGAGTTAGCTGAAACAATTTGCGGAATAAGAGAACCATATAATGGAAATGTAAATTTTTCAAATAAAAATATTGCTTCTCTTTCTTTTTCAGAACGTTTAGCAAATGGCATCGTTTATCTGCCAGAGGACCGCCAGGCTTCTGGATTGTTTTTGGATGCGCCACTTAGTTGGAATGTCCGCGCTATGGTTCATAACCGTTTTGGTTTCTGGTTACAAACACCCACGGAAAAAAACCGTTTAACCAGCTACATTGACGCGATGTCCATCCGGACGACCGATGATGATCAAGCGGTCTGCACACTTTCGGGTGGAAACCAACAGAAAGTTCTAATAGCAAAATGCTTAGAGGCGAATCCCAAATTATTCATAATTGACGAACCTACCCGCGGTGTAGATGTTTCCGCTCGTTATGATATCTATGAAATTATTCGTTATATAGCGTCAAAAAATGTTGCTGTTGTCGTGATCTCTTCTGATTTGGATGAAATTGAACTCCTATCTGACACTGTATTTGTTTTGCATCAGGGGGAACAAAGCGGACGGCTAAATGGTGACCAGATTACGGTCGACAACATTATGAAGATAGCGTTTAGCGCGGTAGAGGAAAACCATCATGCTTAAATTCATTAAGAATAATCGGGAGTCAACAGTACTGATTGCTATCTTAATTTTATTCATTTCCATAAGCATTGCAGATAGTAGTTATTTAGAAATTCAGACATTAACCATGGTGTTCTCCAGCGCGCAGGTGCTCACGCTTTTAGCGATAGGCGCCTCTATGGTACTGCTTACCAGAAATATTGATGTTTCGGTTGGCTCGACCATGGGATTGTCTGCTGTTGCCGTCGCAACTGCACTTAATGCAGGTTTTCCTTTGCCTATAGCCGTGCTCATGGCGCTTTTTGTGGGCGCGCTATGCGGTTTCTTAAATGGTGTACTCGTCGCGATAGGAAAGATTCCTGCGATAGTTGCAACGCTAGGAACGTTAGGGTTGTTCAGGGGACTGATGTTGCTGTGGACGGGAGGTAAGTGGATTGAAGGGCTACCAAATTCAATCAAAGAACTCTCTTCATCTGACTTTCTTGGGGTTTCCTATTTTGGTTGGATCATCTTGTTTATTACTGCCATCTTCGCCTATGTACTTTCACATACTCAACTTGGTCGTAATTTTTATGCGGTAGGTGACAACCTGCAAGGGGCTCGCCAACTAGGAGTAAATGTAGATACGACAAGAATCATCGCATTTACTCTCAATGGGACCATGGCCGCTATGGCGGGTGTCGTATTTACTTCTCAGATCGGTTTTGTTCCAAACACCACTGGTAACGGCTTGGAAATGAAAGCTATCGCCGCTTGTGTACTCGGAGGTGTCAGTCTTCTTGGCGGTGTAGGGAAGGTAATAGGGGCAATATTAGGTGCATTTTTCCTTACTCAAATAGACAGTGTTTTGGTCTTACTTCGCCTTCCTGCTTGGTGGAATGATTTTATCGCTGGGTTAGTTCTTATCTCAGTATTGGTTTTTGATGGCCGCCTTAGAGTGTCGATTGAGAAAGCAACTAAGGCTCAACGCTACGCACGGTTCCGTGTCGACGACAAAGAAAGATCCGATGGTGAACAGACAATATCAAGTATCAGCACGAAGGTTAAAAAGGAGAACCTGTCATGAAAGTTCATCAAATTGCGAGCTGGGAAGGTGCTCTGGCTATATTAATCGTTGCTGAAATATTGGTGTTTGGTGCAATCAACCCCAATATGCTGAGTCTCAATGTCCTGCTATACAGTACCAGTGACTTTATCTATATCGGTATTGTGGCGCTGCCGTTGACACTTGTTATCGTCAGTGGTGGCATCGATATTTCACTAGGCTCTACGATCGGGTTGAGTGCTATCGCCATGGGCGTTTTATTTAAACTGGGACTACCAGTTGAAATGTGCATGTTGCTTACAGTTATTTTAGGTGCGCTATGCGGAGTGGTTAATGCACTTCTTATTTTGTATACCGGTGTTAACCCGTTAGTGATTACCCTAGGCACTATGTATTTGTATGGTGGAAGCGCTTTACTGCTTTCAGGGATGTCCGGGGCTACTGGATATGAAGGTATTGGTGGGTTTCCAGACAGGTTCACCGATATTGCAAACGCTATGGTTTTGGGTATGCCATTTCCGTTGTTTGTTTTCGTCATCGCTATTTTCTTTGTCGCTGTGATTTTGCATAAATCCAAGATTGGGCGAAACCTATTTCTCATCGGCCAAAATGACAGGGTAGCAAGATATAGCGGTATTCCTGTTGCATCATCTTTATGTTTTGCCTATAGCCTAGTTGGCATTTGTGCTGCAATTTCCGGCATCTTACTCGTCTCCTATTTTGGTTCAGCTCGCTCTGACCTCGGTACCTCCTTTCTTATGCCCGCTATTACGGCAGTGGTACTTGGTGGCGCCAATATTTATGGTGGTTCGGGCTCGATATTGGGTACGGCTCTTGCCGCGTTACTCGTTGGCTATATGCAACAGGGGTTGCAGATGGCAGGTGTTCCTAACCAAATCTCAAGCGCCTTATCCGGTGGTTTGTTAATCATCGTTGTTGTTGGGCGATCAATTGTTGGTCACTGGGACCTTATTCTCGATAAGTGGAATCGAACGTTTTCTGCTTATCAAGCTACAAAAGAAGCAAAGTAAAAAAACATAACTCTACATTGAAATGGAAATCCCTCGGAGGATGTATGAATAAGTCTGTAAAAGCACTAGCGTTAACAATTTCTATGGGAATAGCGATGACCTCTGTCGCTCAGGCGACTGAAAAAATTGCGTTTATTCCCAAATTGACTGGCGTTGGTTTTTTCACGAGCGGTGGTCAGGGCGCTGTTGCAGCAGGTAAGGAGCTTGGTGTTGATGTCACTTATGATGGTCCAACGGAACCTAGTGTGCCAAATCAGGTTCAGTTGATTAATAATTTTATAAACCGCGGATACAATGCTGTCGTAGTGTCTGCCGTGTCCCCAGAAGGTCTCTGTCCTTCTCTAAAGCGTGCCATGAAACGTGGTGTAAAGGTTTTAACATGGGACTCCGATACTAAACCTGAATGTCGTAGTATCTACATAAGCCAGGGCACACCCGACCAACTTGGCGGCATGTTAATAGACATGGCTTCTAACCAGATTACTAAAAAGAAAGCGAAGGTTGCTTTTTTCTACTCAAGTCCTACGGTAACAGACCAGAATCAATGGGTGGCAGCAGCGAAAGAAAAAATTGCTAATGAACATCCTGGTTGGGAGGTCGTCACGACACAATTTGGTTACAACGATGCGACCAAATCGCTCCAGACCGCGGAAAATATCCTCAAAGCCTATCCAGATCTAGACGCAATCATTGCGCCTGACGCCAACGCTTTACCTGCTGCTGCGCAGGCAAAAGAAAACCTAAAGGTTAATGACGTCGCTATTGTAGGGTTCAGTACGCCAAATGTTATGCGTCCATACGTAAAACGTGGAACGGTAAAACAGTTTGGTCTTTGGGATGTCGTCAATCAGGGCAAAATTTCAATTTACGTCGCAAATCACCTCTTGAAAGAAGGCGATATGAATGTCGGCGATACACTAGATATTCCGGGCGTGGGTTCTATAAAAGTATCTAAGAATGCTGTCCAGAAATATGACTATGAAGCGGATGGCAACGGAATTGTCGTCATGCCTGAACGTACTGTTTTCACAAAAGAGAATATCGATAATTTTGATTTTTAAGCTTGGGTAACAGAGCCGGTCTTGTTATCGGCTCTTACCCCTATAATTTGGAGTAAGACAGATGGCTGATTTAGATGATATTAAAGACGGTAAAGATTTTGGATTAGATAGACCGCAGGTAAATCCTACTTTTGATATTAAGGGTTGCGGTGCACTTGATTGGGGTATGCAGTCTCGTTTATCTCAAATATTTAATCCGAAAACGGGTAAAACAGTCATGTTGGCGTTTGACCACGGTTATTTTCAAGGAGCAACGACAGGTCTTGAGCGAATTGATTTGAACATTAAACCGTTGTTTGAGCATACGGATGTGCTAATGGCAACACGTGGTGCTGTTCGTTCCATGGTGCCTGCAAATACCAACAAACCTGTTGTTCTTCGTTGCTCAGGTGCTAATTCAATTCTGACAGATTTGGAGAATGAAGCGGTTGCTGTAAATATTGAGGATGCTATACGCCTAAATGTTTCAGCCATGGCAGCACAAATTTATATCGGTTCGAAGTTCGAGCACAAATCGATTAATAATATTATTAAATTGATTGATGATGGTAACCGATACGGCATTCCTACTATGGCGGTTACGGGAGTGGGCAAAGATATGGCTCGCGACCAACGATATTTCACTTTAGCAACTCGAATTGCGGCAGAAATCGGCTCTCATTTTGTCAAAACTTACTTCGTTGAAAAAGGCTTTGAAAAAATAGTGGCTGGGTGTCCTGTACCCATTGTGATTGCCGGCGGTAAAAAGTTACCAGAGCCTGACGCGCTCGATATGTGCTATAGGGCGATAGATCAAGGCGCTTCAGGTGTTGATATGGGACGAAACATTTTTCAATCAGAAAACCCAATTGCAATGATCAAGGCTGTTCGTGAGGTTGTTCATAACAAGATGTCGGCACAACATGCACATGAGCTGTATTTGTCAGAAAAAAATAGATAAGAGGGACGGGGAATGAACGTTACGCTGGTAGAAATTAATGTAAAGTCGGATCAAGTTGAACGTTTCAAGCAAGTGTTTTTGCCTAACCACCTTGGCTCACTTAAGGAAGAGGGCAATGTTCGCTTTGATGTTTTGCAAGACCCCAAAGTACCTACGCGTTTTATTATTTATGAGGCGTATAGGGATGATGAGGCGGTTTTAGCTCATAAAAAAACACCCCATTACTTACGGTGTGTGAAAGATCTTGAAGGAATAATGACTGGAGATCGTACAAAACAAGAATTTTATGGCTTGATGATAGGTGAGTAGAAAATATTATGAGTGATAGAAACTGGATTCTTCCAACACATGAGCGACGAATGAGTGTAGGGGTTACTGCCGCTGAATGGCGTCACATAGATGCGGCACTATCACCGTTACAACCGAAAACAGAGTGGCTTCATTTGGATGTGATGGACGGTGTATTTTGCCCCAAGTTGACATTTGGAGCATGGTTAGTGCCTGCTTTACCTGAAACGTTTGTGCTCGATGTTCATATTATGACCGCTAATCCATTACAACAAGCGAAAGCATTTGTTGCTGCGGGTGCTCATGTAGTAACCATGCAATATGAAGCTCTAGACAATGCTATTGCAGTGATGCAAGAGCTGGAAGACTTAAACGTGATATATCGAGGTCGAGAGCGACCTATAATTAGAGGGATAAGTCTTTGTCCTACCACTAATCTGGATGTTCTTGATGATTTATTGCCTCATGTAGAAATCGTACAGCTGCTCACTTTAGACCCTCGTGATGGAAGTAAAATGGAACCACAGTTTTTTGCTGATAGATTGAGTCTACTGAATAAGAAAATTGATCGGTTTGGAGGTAAGTTGTTAATCAGTGTTGACGGTTCTATGACGCTTGATATTGCGGTTAACTCGGCAAATCAAGGCGCGAATTTGATCGTTTCGGGTAGCGCTCTATTCAAAAATAGTCAGCTTGAAGAGAACCTCAGTATTTGGAGGAGCAAATTGGATATATGAAACACCTTTAAATAAAAATCACTTATGAGGGAAATAAGATTACGATAACAACCATAAAAAGTACTGCCATGTTAGATCGCTATGTGGCAGTACTTTTTATGGTTGTTATCGTTACTACGACGTTTTTTTCCTACTCTCATTACCGTTTCGGTTGTACGATTACAATGATTAGGAATCTCTCTGTAATAGGAATCCAAGTTGCGGCTGTGTTACTCGTCTTCAGGCCGTTAGCCAGACAAGAACCGATATTCTTGATTTAATGGAGTGACGTAAAATTTGTTCAACAATTCCTATCAAATTGTTTTATAAGAAAAAATATTGGTTGGTCTGGTCATTACTTGAATGAAATGTATTGTTTGATTTTTAGGAGCCTAGCAACTTAACATTCGTCCCTTTCCCTTTCCCTTTCCCTTTGCGATAATTTTCCGATGAATAATGCCATTATTTACGTAAGTAATCGTTATCGTGCTCAAGTTATTAGTTATTAGTTATTAGTTATGTAATTTGGCGTTGTCACTGTTTAATCTGATTCACCAGTTACTAAAATCCAAATATATTTTAGTAACTGGTTTCTTATTTTATGGGAATAGGGTTAATGGTATTTTAAATATCAACTTGATTGAGCTTAATCACCTTAGTTGGATGAGTTGACGGCCCTATAGCGTATAAAACTGGACGTAATGATTAAAACCCAACCTATTTAATAACTTAACTACATTACGATAAAACGTGTCTATTAAGGTGTTTACAGCACGGTAAATAAGAGTAATATATGCAAAAGGCGATGATGTTCCGCCATGTATACTTTAATCCCCCACGTATACAAAACCGCCCTAAAAAGCTGATGACGTCTGCTAATACACGCAAGAGCAATAGGATTATTCCTAGGCTTGTGTATTGACAGAACGTCGATATCCAACCTTTCCTATGCTTATTGCTTTTCTAATATATTGATTTAGTGAGTAAGCAATGAATTATTCTACCGAAGTTCAATCTATGTGCTCCGTTTCACGCGGGCCAAGGCATATGTCGTCTCCTATTCCTGTCGAAGGGCGCTGGATTTCACCAAAAGATGTTATCGCCTTATCCGGGGTTAGTCATGGCGTTGGAACTTGCGCACCACAGCAAGGCGCCGCAAAACTCACATTGAATACCAAAAACGGCATCATTGAGGAAGCGTTGATTGAAACGATCGGCTGTTCTGGAATGACGCACTCTGCTGCAATGGCTTCGGAAATTCTAACTGGGAAGACGCTTCTAGAGGCAATGAATACTGACTTAGTATGCGATGCCATCAACGTTGCAATGCGAGAAATTTTTCTTCAGTTTGCTTACGGTCGAACTCAAACCGCATTTTCTGAAGGAGGATTGCCGATAGGTGCAGGTCTTGAAGACTTAGGAAAAGGATTACGTAGCTCTATCGGTACGCATTACGGAACCAAGATTAAGGGCGCGCGTTATCTAGAAATGGCGGAAGGTTATGTCCAGTCTATGGCATTGGATGATAATGATGAAATTATTGGTTATCAGTACGTCAATGTAGGCCAAATGATGGGTCTGATCAGTGAAGGGTGTTCAGCAAACGAAGCGGTTGTTAAAGCAACCGGTACCTATGGTAGGTACTCAGAAGCCACAAAAACTATCAATCCTCGACACCAATAACAAGACCTACCAAAGGAATATATTATGCCAAAGTTTGAAAATTATGAACGAAGAGAAAAACAAATTCTTACCGCATTGCAGGCTAATGACTTTGATAGTTTGGAGCATGCTGAAGAATACTGCCTAGAAAAAAATATTGACCCAAGAAAAATCGTTAAGGAAACCCAGAAAATCGCCTTCGATAATGCAGGGTGGGCATACGTCTTAGGTGCTGCTATTGCGCTGAAACAGCGGTCTAAGACCGCACCGGATGCTGCAAATCATATCGGCGAAGGTCTGCAAGCTTTCTGTATTCCTGGCTCAGTTGCTGAACAGCGAAAAGTTGGCTTGGGACATGGCCATTTGGCCGCGCGTTTGCTTAGTGAAACGACAGAATGTTTCTGCTTTCTTGCCGGTCATGAGTCATTTGCCGCGGCGGAAGGTGCGATAAAAATAGCACTCAATGCGAACAAGGTCAGAGATCGAAAGCTGAAGGTTATTCTTATTGGTTTAGGTAAAGACGCGGCGTATTTAATTTCTCGTCTCAATGGTTTTACCTGTGTGGAAACCAAATTTAACTACGACACCAGTGAACTTGTTGAACTGTCTCGTCGCTCCTTTTCTAAAGGTTCTAATGGAGAAATTTTATGTTATGGAGCGGATGATGTCAGAGAAGGTGTTGCAATGATGCATAAAGAAAATGTTCAGGTGTCTATTACAGGCAACTCAACCAACCCAACTCGATTCCAACATCCGGTGGCTGGTACGTATAAAAAAGAACGCTTAGAACAGGGGCAACCTTTCTTTTCTGTTGCCTCTGGTGGTGGTACAGGACGTACTCTGCACCCAGATAATGTGGCGGCGGGGCCTGCCTCTTATGGAATGACAGATACGATGGGGCGAATGCACTGTGACGCGCAATTTGCCGGCTCTTCATCTGTACCAGCTCATGTAGAAATGATGGGACTAATAGGCATGGGGAATAACCCAATGGTAGGTGCTACCGTAGCAACAGCTGTTGCTATTGAACAAGCCATAAAATAATTCATAGATAAGAGATAAGGAAGTCGTCACTGGCCTCCTTATCTTGTACAAATTGAAGGAGTACCGTATGTTTTTTTGCCATGAGCACCTACCAGAACAGTTCGATGATATTTTATTTTACATTGAGGAGCCTTTTCAGATGCCAAGTGAAAAAGCCTTTAGTGCCTCTGTTAAGTACCGACTCAACGATGAAGAGAGACTTTGGAAACGTGTTTGGTATGTCTCTGAATTAGAAACCAAGTTAATGGAGGTTGAACTAGAGGACACCCCTAAAGAGACGATAAAACTCATTGCTAAGGAGCATAAACATGATTTCAAATGTGATATCAGTAAATACCTCAAGCACAATGACCTTAATTCGGAAATTAACGATGGTGTTTTGGTATTAACTAAGAAAATGTTGTGAAAATAAAGTTGAAATCTCGGTGATTTTTCATTCAGTTAATTACGCAGATTACTGTTAGCCAAATTAAATTATCCGTCAATGGATGAAGTATTTGTCTCTGCGAGTGGAGTATTTTATTCATTCAACCCCGGTTACTCTACATCGTATTTTTGTAATAAAAATGCGCATTAATACATATAAAAATAGGAAAAAGAGAAAAGGAGAGGGTAAACTAATTACTTATTGCCTCACTCTGCATGTGAATAAAGCATGTTTCTATTTTTATCTTTAATAAATCACGATCGGAATCCATGGATAAGTGCAACCAAAAGCGAACGTTACACTACCAACTTCGGCTCCAACTTTCTGTAGTTGGAAGGCTCATACTGATCTTTTTTTCTTCTATATTATTTGCGCACACTTCTCATGAGTCATCACCAGTAACAATTAACTCAAAGTTAACTTTAACAGCGAATGAACAGGCTTGGCTGGCTGAGCATCCAATTATCACCATGGGTGGCGGTATATTTCCTCCTTTGAATTTTATAGACGATGATGGTGAATCAGTAGGGTTAGCGCCTGACTATTTAGATCTTGTTGCTCAACGCCTAGGGATAAAAATAGATATGGTTTCGGGCTCCTGGACCGAAATGCAATGGTTGGCGAAGGAGCATAAGGTCGATGGCATTAGTATTCTGTTGAAAAATACTGAGAGAAAAGAGTACCTCGATTTTGTCGGTCCTTATAGCCAACTTCAATCGGCGATATTGGTGAACAAAGATATTCAGAACATAACTACACTGGATGACTTATTTAATAAGCGGGTTGGAATTATGGCCGGAGCTTACTCTGAGAACTTCTTAAAGGAAAACCATCCCGATATTGAGTTAGTTTTATACAAGACTTATGACGAAGCCGTGAATGCATTGCTAAATAGAGAAATTAAGGCTGTGGTTGGAGGATTGCCAACACTTACCTATGCTATTGATAAGCAATTAATTACGGGGCTTAAAGTGGCAGGGCTTCCTGAAACGATGGCGGCTGGATTATATACAGGGGTTCGAAAAGATTGGCCGCAGTTTACGGTCTTATTGAGTAAGGCTCTTGCGTCTATTTCAGAAGAGGAGCATCAAAAAATCAGAAGTAGGTGGACTGAACTTTTCCCAATGGCGGACAGAGTGCCAAGATTGGCGTTAACCATGAAACAAAGAGAATGGCTTGAAAAGAAACATAAGGTACAGGTAATGGTAGTCGATTTGCCGCCTTATATGATAGTGAAAGCGGGTAAACCCCCTGAAGGTCTAGCCATTGATTACCTGAACATAATTGCCCAGCGTACGGGTATTGAATTTAATTATGAGGTATCAGAGCAACCTTTTAGTGACTTCCTTGAGGGAATGAAGCGTGGGGAAGGCCCAGATATGATTCCTGTCATAGTGAATCGCCGTGAACGACAAGAATATATGTTATTTAGCGACAATTACATTGAGTCGTCAACGGTGATAGCTACTCGTAATAAAAGTGTTTTTATAACTGACGTTCAAAGCCTTACCGGCAAATCAGTAGCCGTATTAAAAGCGGGAAATGTACAAAAACTGTTGTTAGAAAACTATCCAGATATAAGGCTGGCTTTGTACGACTCAAATGAAATGGCGCTTGAAGCGCTTGCTAATGGTCACATTGACGCTTTTGTCGGAAGTTTGACTAATACGGCTTACATTATTCAGAAACGTGGTTTTTCCAATATTAAGATTATAGCTACCAGCTCGCTAGGAACTGAATATTTTTCGATGGGAAACCGTAAAGATGGGCCTGAGTTGAACTCCCTAATAAATCTCGCTCTGTCTAGTATTAACGAAAGAGAAAGAACAGCAATCCGAAGCAAATATGTGACTTTGAAATACGAGGTGCGGGGCATTGCTTATGCTGAGTTACTGATATGGATAATTTCTATTCTTTGTATTGCGCTGCTTATTGTATTAGGTTTTATCACTTGGAATAGCAGCTTGCGTAGGTTAGTCAATTCTCGCACTGTAGATTTACAGCAGGAAATAGCGGAACGAGAACAGGTTAATAACGCTTTACTTAAAAGTCAAAAGGAATCGCTTAAAGCACAAAACATTGCTCGACTAGGCTATTGGGAATGGGATCTTAGCAATGACATTCTTACTTGGTCTGAAGAAATTTATCGGATATTCGGATTCTCGAGCGATACAGAGCTTACTTATCAAAAAATAATGCTGTCGGTACACCCAGATGATCATCAAGCCATTGAAGAAAATAATGCTAAATGGTTGCGATCTCATCAAGGAGGGATGTACGAATACAGAGTGATTAAGGTAGATGGTTCATTGTGCAATGTTCATGCAATTGCGGAGGTTGTATGCAATGCCAAGGGCGAGGTCAGTCGCTTATTTGGTACCATGCAGGATGTTAGCGAGCGGAAAGAAATTGAACATAAGTTGATTAGCTATCAGCAGCGGTTGAAATCATTAGCATTACAATTAGCCCTAGTAGAAGGACAAGAACGTCGTCGAATTGCTGCAGATTTACATGATAATGTTGGTCAATCATTAGCGTTAACACGGTTGCAGTTGGCTGCGGTACTAAAACATTTACCGGACAAAGAGAAAGCTGCAGAACTCATTCGTAGTAGCTCTCAGTCGCTATTGACTGCGATTCAGGAAACCCGTCATCTTATTTTCGAAATCAGCTCTCCATCACTGAATGAACTTGGTTTAGCAGCGGCTATCACTGAATGGAAAGATCAGGCTTGCGAGAAAAAACATGGACTTAAGGTAGAGGTGATCGATCGCTTACAACAAGATCGCATGGGTCTTGACCTCAGAGCTATTTTGTTTAGAAACGTCCGCGAATTACTAGTCAATGTAATTAAACACGCTGAGGCGACAGCAGTTGTGGTGACCATCGAAGAGAAGGCGGGAAGCTATATAATCACAGTCGAAGATGATGGAATTGGATTTATGAAAGAGCAACTACCTGAAAACGTCAGTTCAAATGGCCACTTTGGTTTATTCAGCATCCAGGAGAGGATGATTGATCTCGGTGGAGAGCTGCTAGTCAGTTCGGAACTCCGGAAAGGTTGTACTGTGGTGATGAAACTCCCAACTACAGAGATGGATAGCGTAAGTTATGAATAATGATAATAAATTGATTAAAATCTTGTTGGTTGATGACCACGCTTTATTACGTAAAGGCGTCGCGCTTCTATTACAAGATGAAAATGAGATACTCGTGGTAGGAGAAGCAAGTAATGGCGAAGAAGCGCTGATGCAAGTGGAGGTATTACAACCCGATGTAGTAGTGATGGATATTAGTATGCCTAAGCTAAATGGTATTGACGCAACCAAACAGATCGTCGCGGTATCTCCTGAAAGTAAGGTGATCGCGCTATCAATCCATTCAGGTAAGTATTTTGTTGAAGGTATGCTTGATGCGGGTGCGGCGGGATACTTACTTAAGGAAAGCTTACCCGAAGAGCTCGTCCTATCAATACGTGCAGTAACGAATGGGCAAATATACCTGAGTAGTGCGGTTACCGATATCGTCGTTTCAGGCTTTCTTAAACGACAGCAAGAAAGGCCTAATACTGAATTAATCCAAGATAAAGAGATAGCCTTTGCGCAAGCAACATTGGATGGCAATGTTGCAGCTTCAAATCAATATGATCAGATCATCAAAGGTTCAGAACAAAAATCAAACAATCATCATTTACTTAATACGCTGACTAACCGTGAGTATACCGTTCTAAAATTATTGGTGGGTCGAATGCAAAATAAGGCCATTGCAAATGAATTGTTTATTTCCACTGAAACAGTGAAAAGTCATCTGAAAAACATCTATCAGAAGCTGAATGTGAGTAACCGACGAGAGGCGGCTATTAAAGTACAAGAACTATTTTAACCATCTGGTCTAGATGTCTAAGCGATCTGATTGACGCCTTTAAAATCCACCGGCCTAAGTGAATGAATGTCACCCATTAACCCTAAAACCAACAAAATTCTACTCGTTGGTTTTTTTGTTAACAAAATCGGTTGAGTTTATTAACAACATAGAATGAGTCCAATTTTATCGCTAATTTTTACTTTTACAACTGACTTTTTTATCTACCTTTAACCAAAAATTCCTGCAATAACAATAGCTCCCATGTTCTAGGCCTCATTCATAAGGGCTGTCATGGTATGGCTGGTGATTTCCCTCTCTCTCTCCCCCATTTTCCACTCCCCCATTTCTCCCCCATTTCCCCCCCCGCGGGTCGCTCTATGAGGGTAGGAGGTTGGCTTTACAATTGTTATCTTGGCCTAAGAAACTGGTTGTACCACAAACTTCGAATTCGAGGCGGAATAAATATCATAACTATAAATCTGTCATTCATAGCAGCGAATGGTCTTGGCATGTGGGACTGGGATCTACTGATGCAAAAAAACACATCAGGTTATTCAATATTTGCATCTGACCCTAATCGTAACGACAGCTTCTCTCGCGTTGTAATCTCCTGCGAAAACACTCTACACCCTGCTGATATTGAGCGCGTAAATCGCGAAATTCAAGCTTTATTTTATGCCGATAAACCGTCTGAAATAGATTTTCGAATGTATCGAGAAAACGGTGATGTCATACACATGAAAAGTATGGTTACCGTAATCCGAGGTAATGAAGGTCAGCTAGTTAGAATACACGGTGCAAACATTGATGTTACTGAATTTGAACTGTCGAAAGAAAAATTAAAACTCGCAGCCACTGTATTTACCCATACCAGAGAGGGCATTACCATTACCGACCCCGCTGGCAATATTATGAATGTCAATGATGCGTTTACCACCACTACTGGCTACAGCCGTCAAGAAGTGTTGGGTAAAAATCCTCGTATGCTTAAATCAGGTAGGCACTCGCCAGCATTTTATGCTGAGCTCTGGGAAACGCTGGCAAAAGCAGATCATTGGCGGGGTGAAATCTGGAATTGTCGCAAAAATGGTGAGATCTATCCTGAAATGCTTTCAATCAGCGCCGTGAGAGATAACACGAACGTAATAACGCACTACGTTGCGTTATTTACCGATATTTCACATATCAAAGAGGAGCAGGCGAAACTTGAAAGAATCGCCCATTACGATGCGCTAACGCATTTACCTAATAGAATCTTATTAAGGGAGTATCTGTCTGCAGCCATGCAACAATGCCAAAGGGATAAGCAGTCATTAGCAGTAGTATTCATTGATTTGGATGAATTCAAAGCCATTAATGATAAGTATGGACATCATGTAGGGGATGAACTCTTAGTTGCGGTATCGCATCGCATGAAAGGAATGTTACGTGCAGACGATACGCTTGCTCGAATAGGGGGGGATGAGTTTGTCGCCATTCTAACGGGGTTAGAATGTAACCATAGTTGTAAATCAACATTATCACGGCTACTAGACGCTATATCTGGTTCAGTTACTGTCGGGGAAATTGAGTTAAATACCTCCGCCAGTATGGGGGTTACATTTTATCCGCAAGACAATTCCGATTCGGACTTGCTTGTACGTCATGCTGATTTTTCCATGTATGAAGCTAAGAAAGCAGGTAAAAACCGTTATCACGTTTTTGACTTTGTACATGACAAGGTTGTGGATGCTCGGCGTGAGAATATTGAGCGTATCCGTGTCGCTTTGAACCAAAGTGAATTTGTTTTGTATTACCAACCCAAGGTCAACATCAATAAAGGAACGGTGATTGGAGCAGAAGCGTTAATTCGTTGGCAACACCCCGAGCGGGGCCTGCTAGCCCCCGCTGAGTTCCTGCCTCTGGTTAAAAATCATCCCATCAGTATCGAATTGGGTGAATGGGTGATTACAACTGCTTTTAATCAAATTACTGCCTGGCAAGCGTTGGGATACGATATACCTGTCAGCGTCAATATTTGCGCCTCACAACTTCAACAAGCTGATTTTGCTAAACGTCTCGACGTTCTTTTGTCAGCGACGCCTCAGACCGACCCATGTTATTTGCAGTTAGAGGTGCTTGAGACAAGTGCGATTGATGACCTATTGCATGTTTCAACAATCATGAACGATTGTATCAAATTAGGTGTCAGCTTTGCACTAGATGACTTTGGCACCGGTTATTCTTCACTTACTTACCTCAAACACTTACCCATCAACCTTATTAAAATAGATCAGAGTTTTATACAGGATATGTTAACTAACCCAGATGATTTGATGATTGTAGAAAGTGTGATTGGTTTAGCGAAGTCATTCAAAAGGGAGGTTATTGCTGAAGGGGTCGAAACTATCGCACACAGCGTAGCATTGTTAAAGCTAGGTTGTGACTTGGTACAGGGGTATAGCGTAGCAAAACCCATGCAAGCAGATTGCATCCCCAAGTGGGTAGATGACTGGCCATCTAATTCGGTTTTTTATGCAAGCATTTTAGCCAATAAAAGATTAAAGAATGGTAATACATCGTTGAATATTACTCAATAACGCTTTAGGTGTTAAGTATGACTAAAGAGAAAAAAATGAAAGTAAAAAAAGCATCTTTTATAAATCAATCTACATTAGTGGTTATTTTGCTTGGTATGATTTCGGCGGTAATCCTTTTATCTCAAGCCGAGTTCTCGATAACAGCAATTTTTTCAGCGGTGCTTATTCTCTTGATATCTTTGGTAGGGGCAAGGCTAGTAAATACCAATATAACGATATTAATTCGGGAAGTTCAACATACCAAAGAAAGCTGGGTTGAACAGCAAATAGAAGATGCTGAAAAATTCAATAAACTGACGGATCTTTGTCAAGCTATTTTACCGCTTTGGCAAGGACAAATCGATGATGTCATAAAGCAATCTACAGAAGCAATTGATACGCTTGCTATGCGTTTTACTCAAATAGAGGAAGCCCTCAGAAAGACGTTAAATGACGTCCAGGCGCTGGAGTCTGATCATTCTGGAGGTAGTATCGCGGAGGTGATTACGAATAGTGAAGCTGAGCTCAACTCATTAAACAGTAATTTTCTAATGATTATATCTTCGAAAGTACAACTGCTGAGTGAAATAACACAGTTACAAAGCTTTGCGGATGAATTGCAAACCATGGCAATTGATGTGCAAGGCATTGCCGGACAAACGAATTTATTGGCGCTAAATGCGGCAATTGAAGCGGCTCGAGCCGGCGATAGTGGTCGGGGTTTTGCTGTTGTGGCTGATGAAGTCCGATCATTATCAAAACGGTCAAATGATACAGGGCAAAATATGACGGACAAAGTCGATGGTATTTGTTGTGCGATGAGTACTGCGGTTCAGAATACTGAAAGGCAACTTAAAGAGGAGGAATTAAAATCGAAC
Source organism: Vibrio sp. VB16 (assembly GCF_015594925.2). NCBI lineage: Bacteria > Pseudomonadati > Pseudomonadota > Gammaproteobacteria > Vibrionales > Vibrionaceae > Vibrio > Vibrio sp. VB16. The sequence continues at coordinate 419,171 of NZ_CP087591.1, read as the reverse complement.
GCATCACAACAGCTTATTCAAGATGTTGTCTTAAGGTTAAATCTGCTAATTAACCAATTTTCTAATTCATCGGAGTTATTAAAAAATCATGGTGAAGAAATAACGACTGAGATCAACGATATTTTAGTTTCGTTACAATTTCAAGACCGTGTGGGGCAAATACTCGAACATACCAAAGGTGAAATTGCCCGTTTCTCTTTATTACTCGCTCGTCCGACTGAACTTGTCAAAATGGATAAAAATAATTGGTTGAAAGAGATGAGTCAAGGCTATACCACCTCAGAGCAAAGAGTTTTACATGATCTCAATACGTCAGGTGATGCGCCTTCATTAGAAGAAAATAATGATGGTATTGAGTTTTTCTAGAAGCTCGACAGGTTAAACAATATATTTAACGGTGATCGTTTTTTGATTTGTATTAAAAAATAAAATTGCCAACGTCTGCATTTACAAAATAATAGACTGATATTAATAAGATTACTTTTAATGAAATAACATTGGCACCTTCTGGGCAGTTATTTTTCTTATTAGTCTTGGTGTATCCGTAGGAGGATAAAATGGCAAAAACAATACTGGTTGTTGATGATTCAGCATCTATGCGTCAAGTGATAACACTAACCTTAACAAAATCGGGATTTGAAGTGGTAACCGCAGTAAATGGTAAGGATGCGCTAGCCAAATTGGTTGAACTTCAGGCCAGTAAAACGAGAATAAACCTTATAATTACCGATGTTAATATGCCCCAGATGGATGGTATTACGCTTGTCAAAGAAGCAAAGAAAATGCCCTCTTATAAATTTACCCCGATGATGATGCTCACCACAGAAGTATCCGACGCTAAAAAACAGGAGGGGAGGGCCGCTGGTGCAAAAGCGTGGTTAGTGAAGCCTTTCCAACCCCCTGTTTTATTAAATGCCGTAGCCAAATTAATGCTGCCTTAACGACCGGGAGAGCGTCATGTCGATCACTGTTTCAACATCAGAGAATAAAGAAGTCGTTATACATATTAGCGATGAAATGACCATTTATACGGTACTTGAGCAGAAAAACAGTCTTTTACCCTACCTAAAAACAGGGCATACCATTCATGTCGATTTAAGCGATGTATCTGAGCTCGATAGCGCTGGTATACAGCTACTTATCTTCCTTAAAAAACAAGCATTAGAAATAGGTGCCGAATTTAAATTGCAGCATCACAGCCAAGCCGTATTTGAAGTGATTGAATTATTTAAACTAACCGAGTTTTTTACTGATCCTGTGGTCATCTCTGCAGAGTGGAATTAATCATGAATGATATGGAAAGTGTCCTAATTACCTTTTCTCAAGAAGCACAAGAGTTACTTGATGAGATGGAAAACTCACTGCTTCTATTAGAAGTTAACCCGGATGATAGGGAAGTGATCAACTCTATTTTCAGAGCTATGCATACGATTAAAGGTTCAGCTGGACTGTTTTCATTTACACCTGTCGTGAGTTTTGCCCACGAAGCTGAAACAGTGTTAGACAGTGTACGTGAAGAAAAGCGACAAATAGATGATGAACTTATCTCGGTATTATTGGCATGTCGAGATCATACTGAAAATCTCATTAAATATTGCATCAGTTTTCCCGAGAATACACTTTCCGATGAGTTACAAGTTACGAGTGATGCGTTAACACTTGCATTAAATCGAAATCATACCGTCTTGCAAGAAAGTGCTACGGATGTGCTACAAAACTTAGGTGAAGTTGATGTCGATTTGAATGGTAATTGGCTCATCAGTTTATGTTTCAAAATAGATGCATTTCGTATGGGTATTGACCCTCTCTCTTTTGTACGTTACTTGAGTACTATTGGGGAGATTCAAGCGTTTATTTTGCTAAACCAATCGGTTCCTAATGATGACAATTTTGACCCGGAAAGTTGTTACTTGCAGTTTAAGATGGCACTAAAAAGTGATGCAACTAAGCAAACGATTGAAGATGTGTTTGAATTCGCTGCTGATGATTGTGACATTAATATATTGCCCCCAAGTAGCCAGATTGAACAATATTTATCATTGTTAGAAGATTTAAGTGATGATGAAACCGCGTTGTTAGGCGAAATGCTAGTGAGTGTTGGTGTCTTAACTGAAAACGATATTTTTCGTGCCATGCAGACCCAAAACCAGGCAACACAAAGCAAGCCGATTGGTGAAATCCTTATTGATCAGAATGTAGTGCAAGCTGAGGTTGTTGAGAAAGCACTGACTAAGCAACAACAAGTAAAGAATAAGCTATCGTCAGAGTCCAGCATTATTCGTGTTGACTCACAGAAGCTTGGGCAACTTATCAATCTAGTTGGCGAGCTTGTGATCTCGGGTGCCGCCATGGGGCTCATGATTGAAAAACATGGAATTCAAGAGGCAGAAGAGGTGTCTGCAACGATGTCTTCTTTAGTCGGTAATATTCGAGACACGGCATTGGCATTACGTATGGTCCCAATTGGTGAAACGTTTTCTCGCTTTAGACGCGTAGTGCGTGATGTAAGTAAAGAACTGAACAAAGAAATTGAACTAGAGATCAGCGGCAGTGAAACTGAACTAGATAAAACAGTCGTTGAAAAAATTAATGATCCCCTTACACATCTTATTCGAAATTCGTTGGATCATGGTATCGAATCGCCACAAGCACGGCTTGACTCAGGTAAGTCTGCACAAGGAAAAATCACACTCAATGCCTACCATGACTCAGGGCATATTGTTATTCAAATTATTGATGATGGCGCTGGCCTTAATAAGCAAAAAATACTCGACAAAGCGATTGAAAAAGGATTGGTAAGCCGTGATGCAAAACTCTCAGATCAAGAGATCTACAATCTAATTTTTGAAGCAGGTTTAAGTACCAAGCAGCAAGCCAGCGACCTTTCTGGTCGTGGTGTGGGTATGGATGTCGTCCGCCGGAATATAGAAGCATTACGAGGGAATGTCAGTATCGATAGCATCGACGGAAAAGGGACAACCATTACCGTTCACTTGCCGTTAACACTAGCGATTATTGATGGTTTTATGGTTGAAGCGGATAAGGAACGTTACATCATTCCTCTGGATATGGTGGAAGAATGTGTAGAGATGAACAGCAGTGAATGGAAAATAGATGAAGTCCAGCACTACGTCAACCTGCGTGGCGTGGCAATGCCCTACCTAAAACTTGCTGAATACTTTAACCCCAACAAGCAGATAACTAAAAATAGCCGACAAAGTTTGGTCGTTGTCCGTACTGGTGACGAACGCGCTGGATTTGTCGTCGATGAGCTACATGGTGAGCAGCAAACGGTTATTAAACCATTGGGTAAGATTTTTGAAAACTTAGAAGGGTTAACAGGGGCGACGGTGTTAGGTGACGGTAACGTTGCGCTTATCTTAGATGTAAAAAACCTCATGAAGCAAGTCCATAATTGCTAACCGCTTTATTTAATTATTACTAACGACTGGAAGGTCATTATGAATTTAAAAAATACACCCATGAAAATAAAATTAATTGGTTTAATGCTATTAATCAGTTTAATTCCTTTGGCCATAGTGGCTTATTTTTCAGCACAAACGGCTTCAGATGCATTAATTAAAGGATCATTTAGTCAACTAGATGCAATGCGTATAGTAAAAAAATCACAATTGGCTCGTTTTTTTGAAGAGCGAGAAGGGGATTTAGGCGTACTGGTAGAGACAACATCGGCCTTATTAGCGGCACAAGAGGCAAAGATAGAAGCGATTCAAAATATCAAAAAAGCAAATATTGAGCAGCTATTTTCATTGACGGAATCGAGTGTTCACATTGCTAAAGATGACCCTTTTCTTGGTGAGATGTATCAAGCAATCGATGCGGTTTATTTTAACGGTGTAGAGTCTAATCAGTGGACTCAGGCTGTTGAAAAATACGATTTTCGTATCAAAGATATTATGAATGATACTGGTTGGCATGATCTGTTTTTAATCAGCCCTGAAGGTGACATTATCTATAGTGCAGCACAGGAATCTGATTTAGGTAAAAATGTGCTTAATGACAATTTGGTAAAAGAGAGTTCATTAGCGGCCGCATTTCGCAATATCAAGTCAAATAGCAGCACTGGGCTCGCGATTGGTGATTTCCAATCTTATGCCCCCTCAGGTGGAAAACAAGCCGCTTTTATCATTGGAGCAATGAGTTTTTCTGAAGGCTATATTGCGATGCAGCTAGACAAAACGTCAGTCAATAAAGTGGTCCAACAACGCACTGGTATGGGCGTTACGGCTGAGACTTATCTCGTGGGTAAATCGAATGATGAGATTAGCTACCGTAGTGATCGTGTTGTTAAGAAGGGAAATATTGGAGAAGAAAAATCGAATCATTTGATTAAAAAAGCATTAACAGGCGAATCAGATGTAGAGATTATGATTGGTAGTTCCGGAGAGGTTGAGCTCGTTGCTGTTGCACCTTTAAAGATTGATGGTTTAAATTGGGCAACAGTCACATCCGGTAGTTTAGAGGAGATTCTCGCGGCGAAAGGAGCCAATGAGGACCAAGATTATTTTACTAAATATATTGAAGCATATGGTTATTACGATCTCTTTTTGATTCATCCTGATGGTCAGGTTTTCTACAGTGTGTCAAAAGAAGCGGATTATCAAACCAACATTGTAAATGGAAAATATAAAGACTCGGGCTTAGGTAAATTAGTGCGAAAAGTGATCAAATCAGGTGAATATGGAATTGCTGATTTTGAACCTTATGCAGCTAGCAATGGTGCTCCCTCGGCTTTCATTGCGCAACCCTATATTAAAAATGGCAAAGTAGAGATGGTTGTTGCATTGCAATTATCACTTGATGCAATTAATACCATCATGAACCAACGTGATGGTATGGGAGAGAGCGGTGAAACGTATCTTGTCGGTAGCGATAAACTGATGCGCTCAGATTCATTTCTCGATCCTAAAGAACACTCTGTTTTTGCCTCTTTTGCTGGTAACTTAAAAAATAACGGTGTCGATACGGAAGCGGTAAAAGAGGCCTTAAATGGGGCTTCAGAAAGTAAAATAATCTTAGATTATAATGGTAACTCAGTTCTCTCTTCATACGCGCCATTAAAGGTGGGAGATACTCATTGGGTGGTTATTGCCGAGATTGATGAAGCGGAGGTAATGGAGCCTGTAAATTCATTAATACAAAGTATCATCATTATTTCAGGAATATTTTTAGTCGTCATTATTGTTATCGCTTACCTATTTGCATTAAGTATTACTAAACCGGTTACCAAAGGTGTGATTTTTGCGCAGGCGCTTGCCAAAGGAAATTTAATCGCTGACCTTGAAGTTGACCAAAATGATGAGATTGGCCAATTAAGTAAAGCACTCGTGATGATGCGAGATCAAATTAAGGGTGTGATTGAAACAGTGCGTAGCGGGGCGGACAACTTAGCCAGCGCATCTCAAGAAGTAAGCGCGACGGCACAAACGATTAGTCAGGGAGCGGTTGAGCAATCTAGTAGCGTTGAGTCAACCAGTGCATCCGTTGAGCAACTTAATTCTTCTGTACAGCAGAATGCAGAAAATGCCAGTGTGACTGAAAAAATGGCAACCTCATCATCTGAAGATGCTAAACAGGGCGCAATGGCAGTAACAGAAACAGTGAAGGCGATGAAACATATCGCTAAAAAAATTCGTTTGATTGAAGACATTGCTTACAAAACCAATCTACTTTCGTTAAATGCCGCCATTGAAGCCGCTTCCGCAGGGGAACATGGTAAGGGTTTTGCTGTGGTAGCCGCAGAAGTACGAAAACTAGCGGAAAGTAGCCGTGTGACGGCCGAGGAGATCAGCGAACTTGCAAGTGACAGTGTGGATATTGCAGAAAAAGCTGGCGTACTCATCACCGAGGTTGTACCTGATATTGTGAAAACCTCTGATTTAGTACAAGAGATAAGTGCTTCATCAGGTGAGCAGGCAACGGGCATTCGTCAAATCAGCGAAGCAATGGGGCAGCTTGACAAAGCAACACAGCAAAATGCTGCCGCTTCAGAAGAACTAGCAGCGACTTCTGAGGAGTTAAGTGGTCAAGCAGAGCAATTACAACAAGCCGTGGCGTATTTCAAATTGGTAGAAGGTTCCGCTGTTGTGGCGAGTCCAACGCGGATTAATGTGGTGTCTAACAAGACCGTTGCGACTCAATATGCTGATCGTAATGAGCTCAATATTAACGAGCAAGATTTTGAGAAATTTTAAGCTGATGAGGAGATGTTATGAATAGTTTAGCCATCAGCGAAAAAGGTGCGGTTGACAGTGGGATAGGTGAAGCACCATCAAGTGGACAATACCTGACTTTCTCAGTGTCAGGAGATGATCTAGGAGTTGATATTGGCGATGTCAAAGAAATTATTGAGATCACCAATATCACCCGTGTGCCGATGACTCCCGATTACATTAGAGGTGTGATCAACTTAAGGGGCAATGTTGTCCCTGTGGTTGACCTTTCAGCACGACTGGGCCACGGCGTGAATGAAATCAGTAAACGCAGCTGTATTATTTTGGTTGAAGTCTCTTGTGGTGATGAAAAACAGAGCTTAGGAATGCTGGTGGATCAAGTACAGGAGATCATCAATATCCCTATCGAAAATAGGCAACCAGCCCCTACTTTTGGTACCGATGTACGGGTTGAGTTTATTCAAGCAATGGGGCGAATTGAGGATAAGTTTGTTATTTTATTGGATATCACTCGTGTTCTTTCGGTTGAAGAGCTTGCTGAACTAAGTGAGAGCGCTAGGAGTAGCGAATCACTTTTATTAACAGAGTAGGGAGAACATAATTATCCAGATAACAGTGGCGGAATTTGAATTATTCCGCCAATTTATCCATCAACATGCAGGGATTGCACTTTCACCAGAAAAAAAAGTAATGGTGGGAAGTCGTTTATTAAGTCGCGTGAATTACTATAACTTTGATAGTTATCAACAATATTTTCAATTGGCTACTCACCCTGAAAATACTGAAGAGCTTCTTCTACTAGTTGATATATTAACCACTAATGAAACCTATTTTTTTAGAGAACCGAAACACTTTGAGTATTTTAATAATGAAATACTGACTGACTGGAAAAAGGGGCATTTTAGAGTTTGGAGTGCCGCTAGTTCATCAGGTGAAGAAGCCTACTCGTTGGCGATGTTATTGGCTGAACAATCAGCTGGAAAATCGTGGGATATTTTAGGCACAGATCTTAACCGGAAGGTATTAAGTAAAGCGAGTAAAGGGGTCTACTTTATGGAGCGCTTAGAGCTATTAGAATCATACTTGATGAAAAAATATTGTTTGAAGGGAGTACGCACACAGCAAGGCCAGTTTTGTATTAATGCGGCATTACGTAACAAGGTGAGTTTTCATCGATTAAATTTAATGCAAAATATCCCTCAAAAAGTCGGTAAATTTGATGTCATTTTTTTAAGAAATGTATTGATCTATTTTGATAACAAGACCAAAAAAGAGGTGGTTGAGCGTTTGATTCACAACCTAAAACCAGGCGGACACTTTTTTATAAGCCATTCAGAAACTTTGACTAGAGTCACGGATAAACTTGAAATGATCCAACCCTCTATTTATATAAAAAAATGATTATTCAACCTTTTAAACATACTCGGCGTATCATTATTTCACCGGGTGAGTTTTATATTAGTACTGAACAAGAGGTGATCTCAACATTATTAGGTTCTTGTGTTGCGACTTGTCTATATGACCCTGTCAATAAGGTGATTGGCATGAATCATTTTTTGCTTGCCTATAGGCATAACCAATTTCAACATGTAGTCATTAACTCACAAGCTGGCCGCTATGGGATACATGCGATGGAGTTATTGATAAACGGTATGTTAATGAAAGGTGCGGAAAAAAAACATCTCAAAGCAAAGTGCTTTGGTGGTGGTGATGTTTTACAGTTCAAGGAAGAAGGGTCAGGAATAAAAAGTGTCGGCGCGGTAAATGTAGAGTTTATCCATGAATTTTTACTGTGTGAAAATATTCCATTGGTGAGTTCATCTTTGGGTGGAAAACATGGGATGAATATCCATTTCTTCGGAGACGATTATGCCGTGTATATGAAGAAAATCACCTATTTATCTGAACTTGCTCTACAAAAAGAAGAAGAAGATTATTGGCATAAAAGTATCTCAGAACATGAGCAAGAGAGTCAGCAACTTGCTCATCATAAATGTGAGTTTTGGACATAAAGATGGGAGAGACAAACAATGGATAATATCAATATATTCATCATTGATGACTCTGCTGTCGTTCGGCAAGTATTAACACATGTGCTCACTAATATTAACGGTTTTAATGTGATTGGCTCTGCATCTGACCCTATATTTGCACAAAAAAAACTACCGCTACATTGGCCCGATGTGATTGTATTGGATATCGAGATGCCACGTATGGATGGCATCACTTTTCTAAAAAAATTGATGCATGAAAGGCCCACACCTGTTGTTATTTGTTCAACACTGACCACTAAAGGGGCAAGTGTAGTAATGGACGCGATGAGTGCAGGCGCCGTGGATATAATCACTAAGCCCACCGTGAACTTGAAAGGTTTTTTGGAAGATTCTGCTATCTTAATGCGCGACGCAATTCAAGGTGCTGCTCAAGCAAATATTGGGAGAATAGAAAGCAACTATAGCGCCGTACAGTTAGTGAGTGCGCCGTTACACGAGACAACGGATCGAGTTGTCGCCATTGGTGCATCCACGGGAGGTACACAAGCGATTGAGCATGTTGTTACGCGTTTACCCAAAACATCACCAGGAATTGTGATTGTGCAACATATGCCCGAGGCATTTACCGCTTCGTTTGCACAGCGCCTTAATAGTTTATGTCAGGTCACGGTGTGTGAAGCCAAAAATAATGACCGTGTAATACCTGGTTTGGTATTAATTGCCCCTGGAGGAAAGCATCTGTTATTAAGACGCAATGGCGCACAATATCGTGTCGAGGTGAAAGGTGGCCCTTTAGTGAGTCGTCACCGACCCTCGGTGAATGTTCTGTTTCGTTCGGTAGCCACAGCTGCAGGGCGTAATGCGACAGGTATTATAATGACAGGAATGGGTGATGATGGTGCAAAGGGATTAAAAGAATTACGCGATGCAGGTGGATATACAGCAGCCCAAGATGAACAATCAAGCATTGTGTATGGCATGCCCAAAGAAGCGATAAAGTTGGGTGCTGCGGAGCAAGAGATCGGGTTAGATAAAATTGCGGGGTTTATTGTTAACCCCCACATGGGCATCTCAATGTAAAGTGTCAAACCAGTGAGCAGGGCAAGGTGATAAGTGTGCTGCGTTAGATTATCGTTAGAAGTCTGCAACCCTACAAAAATGCTAGATCAACGAGTAACGTTGATCGTTTCTCTTATTAAACAAACTCAATATTAGCAATTTTACAGACTTGCCCATGGACCAGTATATTACTAATGGTGTCGCTATCTATTATCAAGTTGATCCCTATCTTGCTTGGGCGTTCTAAAAATCGGCCCTGAGATAACGTGAATGATTGTTTACCTGATACCAGTTTGTGTTTAAAGAGAAAAGCTGCGGAAGGACCGGCGGCGCTGCCAGTAGCGATGTCTTCAACATTGCCTTGGTTATCCCAAGTCCGCCCTTCAAAATTATTTATATCAAGAATATAGGCAAACTTTGCACCATGTTTTTCTAACAGTGCTTCAAAATTATTAACCACAATACGAGCATCCTCTATTCCACGGACTATCGGTACGACTAGGTAAGGCAAGCCTGTTGAAATGACTTCGAGAGGATAGGGCGCGATATCCGCCTGTCTTAAACTCATCGCCGTAATAATCTCGTCGAGTTCATCGTTCCTATATTCTTGAATAAAAAAAGGCTTACCTTGATCCATGGTCACTTGATAATAGTCAGCATAGGGTTTTGAAGTCAGTTCCACATGCTGTTGGTTTAATTCTATGTCCCACGTATGAAGGTTATTTGTACCGTACTCTTCATGTAAATGAGCGCCCAACCCGATTAATGGGTGCCCGGCAAAATCGAGCTCCTCATCTACAGTGAAAATATGTGCACGAAAAGACCCATCTTTCGCTCTTTTCGATAGGAATATAGATTCAAATTGCTTCATCTCGCGTGTAAGAACCAACATTTCATGTTTAGTCAATGAGTCAAAATCATAGAAAATAGTGAGACCATTTCCTGTGAGCTTTTTGTGTGCAAAGACATCAACAAGTTTGCATTTCATGAGTCAAACATTCCTTTTTTGAATTGGGGAAAAGGGAGTTATATAATGAGCTTCCAGTGTTAGAACGCTAACCGTGCGAGTTCAAGAGAATAGAGAATGGTTGCAATAGAACTCAACAATGCGCGCAAGTGATTCCACTTTATCCATTTACTGAGGTAATGCAACCATGTCTTGTCTAATGAAATAGAGTGCAAGCTGGTGCCTTCGAGTAAGTTGTTTAGGGGAACATTGCCCCCGATAGTGGAGAAAAAAGTAGTCATAGTCAGCCCTGCTGCAAATATACCCAAGGTACTGTCTGGTAATCCTAAACCAAATAAACTTAAGCCAATGAGCAGCAAGCTTGTGAATGCGGAGCCCATGAATAAGACCAAAAAAGGCGGATTCAAAATGAGGCGGTTTATGCGTTGCATGACTTCAGCAGCTGAAGTTGTCGCCATGCCCGCTAATGCGGGCATTACGGTATTTGAAAAAATAAAGTAAATACCTGCCAACAACCCTGTCGATACCGCTGAAAAAATATAGAGAGCAATGACCAGATGATGTGACATGTTCTGTCTCCGTGTTTAGATATGGCCTGTTTTTGGCAGATTGGCGGCATACACTGAGAAATCGGTCGCAGGTCTTCCAAGAGCTCGTTCAACACCGTCGCATACCGTCGCGTTGCGACCATCGAGTACTTCTTTAAACAAAAAGAGCAACATACCGATCGTCTCTTTTGGAACCTGTTGTAGGGTCAACTGTTCGGTAAAGGTTTCTGTTGATATAGCAAGAAACCGCACTTTTTTGCCAGTAGCTTGTGTTAACTCGTCTGCGACATCAGCAAAGGTCAGCAAGCGTGGACCCGTTACTTCGTATAATTGACCTCTATGCTTGGGATCAGTTAAGGCACTTAAAGCAACATCAGCAATATCATTAGCATCAATAAAGGGTTCGCCAATATTATCTATAGGCAGCGCCATTACACCCGCCTCAACCATGCTATTAAATGCACCTTCATTAAAGTTTTGATTAAACCAACTAGCCCGAATTATCGTCCAATCCATTCCTGAGTCTTGGACAATTTGCTCGCAATGTTGTGCGGCAGGTTCGCCTCTACCAGACAACAAAACGATATGTTCAGTACCTGCGCTTTTTGCTATTTTGCAGAAACGGCGAATGGCTGATGGTGCTTGAGATACCGCAAGGTCTGGGAAATAAGTTAAATAGACAGCCTTGACACCGTGTAGAGCCGCTTCCCACGTCTCTGTGTCGTCCCAGTCAAATGCAGGATGCCCTGAGCGAGAGCCCACTCGTACATTGAGTCTTTTTTCGTGTAAACCTTGTACAACTCGTTTACCTGTCTTACCCGTGCCACCGATGACTAGGATTGGTGCGTTAGATTCATTCATGTTTCTTGCCTCGTTATTTAATTGACGAGTTCAGTGTAATGGAATGAATAGGATGAATGATTGCAATTAATACGCTATTGTTGATTAATCGTACGGAATGAGTGTTTGACTATGGCGGACAACTTAGAATCATTTGCAATACAGAAGGTTAGAAATTCTCAACGGTCTGTAGATAGAAGGACGGGTGACCCACTAGGAGATATCTTTCACCTGCTTAAAATGAATAGCGTATTTTATACCCGTTCAGAGCTCACGGCGCCTTGGGGGATGGAAATGCCGGCGATAGACCAATCGCTCATGTTTCATATTGTAGTCCACGGACATTGCTACGTTGAAGTAGAGGGAGAAAAGACGTCTCTTTCAGAAGGCGATTTCGTTATGGTACCTCATGGTTTGGGTCACTGTATTTTCGACCATGCCACATCCTGTCGTGTTCCCTTATTAGAGTTACCAATAGAATCGTTAAGCGACCACTATGAGGTTCTGTCGTACGGTGGGAAAGGCGAGCAAACCGTGCTGATTTGTGGCGCAGTCAGTTTTGATCATCCAATTGCCTGCAGGTTATTAGCGTTGATGCCCCATTTTATTAAGATTGATACTGGTCAAAGTGACTATCATCACGTTATTCACAGCACCATGTCTATGCTCGCGGAAGAAGCAAAACATGCGAATGTTGGTGGGGAAGCTGTGATTACACGTTTAGCCGACATATTGGTCATACAATCTATTCGAGCGTGGTTAGCGCTATTTGAATCCGATCAGAACAGCTGGTTAGCGGCGCTTCGAGATAAAAGGTTAAGTAAGGCAATGTTAGGTATTCATCATCAACCAGAGGTGAACTGGACTGTTGAATCGCTAGCAAACGAAGCAGGTATGTCGCGCACTACATTTGCGGAACATTTCAAACGGATGGTGGGCGATTCGCCCCTCAATTATCTCACACAATATCGGATGACTTTAGCGAGCCGTCGGCTAATAGGCAGTCGAGAAAGTGTATTAGACATCGCCTTGAGCTTAGGTTATCAATCAGAGGCGGCCTTCAGCAGAGCGTATAAAAAACAGATAGGCGTGCCCCCAAGCACGACTCGAAAATGCGGTAAACCTTAGCCAGATATCATTCAATTAGGTCAACAGCACCCCATGTCAGTTTGCAGGTATCATCACAGATGCCTACTAAGAATACCCCTTCATTTTCCCTCCGCTAGACGTTTTGTCTGGCCTTTTTTATCTTTGGCGCTGAAATCACGAAACGGATGTCGCTTCACAAAATTTCGTGACGTTTGAGCTTTATATGATGTTAATGAATTCAACGGTAAATCAAAGAGATACGAATTTGTATTTAGGTTATTAACGCCATATTAGTTGTTTAGTAGTCCCAATTGAATGAGCTAACTCACGGAGTTGAATTCGCAGTCTCAGCTAGACTTCTCGGACACTTTTATCAACAGGTTTGGAATTTTCATGAATGAAGGTCCGATAATTCTCGAAGGCGTAACATTAATGGCTCTTGGCATGGGTTTCGTTTTCTGCTTCTTAGCCTTATTAGTAGGGGCAACGCGCCTGCTATCTTTCGTTGCTATCAAGCTCCAACCTCCTGCTGCTCCAAACGTCGCGTCGGGAACACGATCTGCGGTCACAACTTCCGATGACACTATGGTTGCTGCTATTACTGCAGCACTTCATCACCATAAGAAAAAAATCAGTCAACAGCTGTAAGAATACAGGGAACTTCTAATGTCCAAAATAGTTAAGCCACTAGGTATTACCGACGTCGTTCTGCGCGATGCACACCAATCACTTTTTGCTACCCGCCTTCGTTTAGACGACATGCTACCCATTGCTTCAAAACTCGATGAGATCGGATATTGGTCTTTAGAATCTTGGGGAGGAGCAACGTTCGACTCATGTATCCGATTCTTAGGGGAAGACCCATGGGAGCGTTTGCGTGAACTTAAAAAAGTGATGCCGAATACCAAACAACAGATGCTTTTCCGAGGGCAGAATATTCTTGGCTATCGTCACTACGCTGATGATGTTGTCGATAAGTTTGTAGAACGTGCCGTGGTTAACGGTATGGATGTTTTTCGTGTATTCGATGCATTGAATGATGTTCGTAATATGCAACAAGCGATTAAAGCGGTGAATCGTCAGGGAGCCCATGCTCAAGGGACTATCTGCTATACAACAAGCCCTGTGCATACAATGCAATCGTGGATAGATGTCGCCGAACAATTGGTTGAGTGTGGTGTTGATTCTATTGCGATTAAAGATATGTCCGGAGTGATGTCGCCTTATGAGGCGTATGAGCTGGTCTCTACTCTGAAGAAGCAGTTGGATGTTGAATTACACCTCCATTGCCATTCAACCGCAGGTATTGCCGATATGACAATGCTTAAGGCTATTGAAGCTGGTGTAGACCGTGTGGATACGGCGATCTCTTCGATGAGTGGTACCTATGGGCATCCAGCAACAGAATCTATCGTTGCGGCACTGAAAGGCACCGAGCGTGATACGGGTCTTGATATCGAAAAACTAGAGAATATTGCGGCTTATTTCCGTGAGGTTCGTAAGAAATACCACGCGTTTGAAGGCCAGATGAAAGGGGCTGATTCTCGTATTCTGGTTGCACAGGTTCCGGGTGGCATGCTCACCAACATGGAAGGGCAACTTAAGCAACAAAACGCGCTTGACCGTATTGATGAAGTGCTAGAAGAGATCCCTCGTGTTCGTAAAGACCTTGGTTATATACCACTGGTTACTCCAACGTCTCAAATTGTCGGTACTCAGGCCGTGATCAACGTGATGATGGGTGAACGCTATAAAAACATCACAAAAGAAACGGCAGGTGTATTAAAAGGTGAGTATGGCCAGACACCAGCACCGATGGATGCATCACTTCAAGCACGAGTGTTAGATGGTGCGAAACCGATAACCTGCCGTCCGGCCGACCTTATAGAACCGGAAGTGTCCACCCTAACAGAATCGGTAAAAGCAAAAGCGAAGGAAAAAGGCATCACACTGGCTGAAAGTGAAATTGATGACGTGTTAACGGTTGCTCTATTTGACCAAGTGGCGTGGAAATTCCTTGAGAATCGTCATAATCCAGAGGCATTTGAACCAGTTCCGACGGTTGCTGATCCAGTACCCAAAGCGGCAACAAAATCGACCACAGATGAAAGTGCAGTATATACCGTTAACGTAAACAACCAAGCTTACGTGGTTCAAATCAACGAAGGGGCAGATCCTGATGTGTTAGCCGTTGCCAACACCGCACCTGTCGCTGGACTCACACCAACCCCTGCTGCACCTTCTGGCAACGCTGAAACAGTATCAGCTCCGCTAGCAGGTAATATCTGGAAGATCCACGTCAAGGTAGGCGAAACGGTAAAAGAAGGTGACGTTATTTTGATTCTAGAAGCGATGAAAATGGAAACGGAAATTAGAGCCGCACGCGGCGGTATCATCGAAAGTGTCACCGTTTCTGAAGGTGATTCCGTTCAGGTTGGCGATGCACTCGTTGCACTAGCATAAGGGCAGGAAATGGACAGCGTTTTAGCTCTAGTAAGAGACTTTGGTTTCCTTCACCTCACTTGGGGTCAGGCAACCATGATTATAGTGGGACTGATACTTCTTTATCTAGCGATAGTTAAGAACTTCGAACCATTGCTTCTTGTGCCAATTGGTATCGGTGGGATTCTTGCAAACCTACCTGAAGCAAACCTTGCCATTAGTGGTATTGAAGCCGCGTTACATGCAGGCAATGCGGAAGTGATGCAGGCGTTTGCTAATATTCTTGGTATGTCTGATACACAACCAAATGTGATCAAAGGCGCATTAGCGATGGCAACGCCAGAGCAAAAAATGCACCTTCACTTAATGGCCGAGCAGTACAAATATTCTGACGGTATGCTTTATACTTTTTATAATGTTTCTATTGCATCAGGTGTCGCTCCTCTGGTTATCTTTATGGGTGTTGGGGCAATGACTGACTTTGGTCCGTTATTGGCAAACCCGAAAACCTTGTTGCTTGGTGCGGCGGCTCAGTTTGGTATTTTTGCTACTGTGCTTGGTGCCTTGGCTCTAAGCCAATTTGGTATCATGGATTTTAGCGTGGCACAGGCGGCGGCTATTGGCATCATTGGTGGTGCAGATGGTCCAACCGCGATTTATGTGTCGAGTTTGTTAGCGCCCGAGTTGCTTGGTGCAATTGCGGTTGCGGCATACTCCTACATGGCGTTGGTTCCAATGATACAACCGCCGATAATGCGAGCATTAACTACGGAGGCGGAACGCAGAATTGAGATGAAGCAACTTCGTCCAATAAGTAAAATAGAGAAGGTATGTTTCCCTCTAATGCTGCTTATTTTGATTGCGATGCTGCTTCCTTCAGCAACGCCTTTATTGGGTATGTTTTGCTTTGGTAACCTGATGCGTGAATGTGGTGTGGTAGAGCGTTTGTCTGACACAGCACAGAATGGACTGATCAATATTGTGACCATTTTCTTAGGCTTATCGGTTGGATCTAAGTTGATGGCAGACAAATTTTTACAGCCTCAAACATTAGGGATTCTTGCGCTTGGTATTGTGGCATTCTGTATCGGAACCGCAGCTGGTTTGCTGATGGCTAAACTAATGAACCGAGTGTTCAAAGATAAGGTTAACCCCTTACTTGGTTCTGCCGGCGTTTCGGCAGTACCGATGGCGGCACGTGTCACCAATAAAATTGGACTAGAAGCGAACCCACAAAACTTCCTTCTTATGCATGCAATGGGCCCCAATGTTGCTGGTGTTATCGGTTCCGCAGTGGCGGCCGGTGTGATGATAAAGTATGTGTTAGGTGGTTAAGCTTAATAGCAAATAAACAATCTATAGCAAATAAACAATCTAATGGAAAAAGGGAGAGCAGTGCTCTCCCTTTTTTTGAGCTTAATTGATCCACTCCATAATTACCGTCATAAAAACCATAAATGATGTTTAACCTGTGCTAAAACTTGATTGCAATCGCCATCTTGTTTCTCTCTTTAGGAAACAATGATGATCTATATAGTGCCTGATTCAGTCGTTATCCAAATTGAACAAGAAATTGAGCGAGATTGTCTATGATTGCAAGTAATTCTATTCGATGGTTATTAGATGACTGTTGTCTATATGAACAGACAGCCAGTGGTAAATTAGAGCTCAATATCTGTGAGTTAGCAGGTAATCTTGCTTACCATGCGATGATGTTAGAAGCACACCTTACACCAAAAGCTGGTTTGGTTGATTGCCTGTCGACAGGCTCGCATTCAGACATGGATATCAACACGTTTATTGCTAGTTCAAATGCGTTAAGATCATTCATGAAAAAGTTTGTTCGAACCGGATATGACAATCATCACCTTCCCGCAAGTCAACTTTTGCCTCGCTTACGTCGAGTTGGTATTGAGGCAGAGAGGGCCATGTTTAACGCAACGGATGGTGTCAATACCCATAAAGGGATGATATTCACGCTTGGTTTGATCTGTGGTGCCGTTGGTTGGTTGCATAAGAAGGGCATTGCCTATGATGCGATCCATATTCGAAGTGTCATCATGGAATGTTGCGCCAGTTTAGTGAAAGATGACTTAAAGGAATCCGCTAAGATGCCTGCTACAGCAGGGGAAAGGTTATTTAGAGAGCACGGCTTGACCGGTATTCGGGGTGAAGCTGCGTACGGATACCCGACTATTTTTCAATACGGTTTACCCATTTACGAACGGTGCATTTCTGACGGAAAATCCGAAGAACAAGCGATGTCAAAAACACTATTGTCACTAATGGCGAATAATAGTGATACGAATCTAGTCAATAGAGGCGGTTTACAAGGCTTAACATTCGTTCAGGAACAGTCGAGAGATATGCTCGTAGCGTTTGATAGCAATCATCTTGATTATGAGAAGGTGATATTGGCGTTCGATGAGAAACTCGTCGATCTGAATCTAAGTCCTGGAGGAAGTGCAGACTTACTTGCTGCCACATGGTTGCTTGCGCAGCTCAATATATGTTCTGACGCAAACCCATAGGACCCAATGTAACGGGTTATTAATGAATTTTATTTATCACACTCGGTGAATTAGTGTGATAAATAGAGTTCATATGTTTTATATTATCTTCGATTTTCCCTGTAGCCTTCGTTATGGGGACTTTTTTTATTTAAGGGAAACCATGACTTCAAGTATATGTATCGGCATTATCGGTAATTATTTTGGCCATCTAAGTGGTGCGGAAAATGTGCAAGAACATCCATTGCCGAATGGCATTTTTGTCATCAATAAAGATCACGAAGAGACGCTAACCAGCAATGGACACGTGATGTACCCAAAAGCAGGGTCTAATGTTGATATTGAACCAGAATTCGTCATCAAATTTAAAGTGGCTTACCAAAATGGACGCATTGTCGATTTACAGCCGTTACAAATAACGATTGGTAATGATTTCACCATTCGAAAATTAGAAGGCTCACAGAAGATCTCCCAACGTAAAGCCTGGGGAGAAAAGTCAAAAGGGATCAATCAACTTTGGTGGGACATGAAACCCTTTACACCAGAGAATTACGGAAAAAACTTAAAACTGGTGTCATACATAGAACGTGAGGGCGAGTTCCACTGCGCAACGCCATTGGTTGATTGTTCTGATACGAAGGTTTTTTGCTCGGATCTAGTCACATGGATCGTGGAGCAAATTAACAATCAAAAAAATGAAGGGATGTATGAAGAAATATTGCCTTCAATCATTGAGAATAATTATCCTGAGGAATTGGTTTTATATACTGGCGCACCAAACTACTCAAAGTGGGGTACGGATAACTTTATTAAGGTGGGTGATAAAGTGCATATCGCGGCTTGCGACGCCGAGGTTTTGGATGAAAATGACATTAAAGCGCACTTCAAATCTGGTGAGTTAGTTAATAACCAGAATGTAATGACGTTTACACAAGAAATTATTTAGGCGTTGTTCTGAAAAAAAAAGAGCAATGAAAATAGTTCATTGCTCTGTCCCAATAAAATCCCTACAAGCACAGTTCCGCTGGCACGATATCAACTCTCTCGTCTATCTCGAGTTGACTTTGATAGCCATAACTATGTTCTTTGCACAAAGGAACAACAAAAAGTTTTTCTGAAGTCGGTGTTCTATGTTTGACTAAAACACCATGGTCATGTTTTTCAGTACAATTGACTTCAGAACAATAACAATAATCTTGTGTAGAAAAATGTTTCCAATATTTTAGCCAATGATTTCTAGCTTCTTCGGTAACAGTATCATCTGATATGTTGGTAACGATCATATTTATTATCTCGCGGCTGTGGAACGAGAGCAATGTTATATATTATATCCGAATCAATCTTTGAACTTCGACACACCAATAAACGGAGTTAAAGTATTTAGTGGTGTTATTGATTTAAACGTAAAATTTATTTAGAAAATTAACACGTACTCCTAAAAACTTATTTTGATAATATAATGTCAATTTATTATTTCAGTTGATGGATGTCGATATGTACAGTTATATTAATGTGTTTTTTTTGATTTCTGCGTTTGAATGCCTGAATTGTGTCTGTTTTCCATTGGCCCAGTTTTAATAAATCATTGTAATGTATGGGTATTGTTTCTTTAAATTCATTTACGCCATTTGTAACATTAAAGAACTACTTTTAAGAGTTTTAAATCACATAACCATTTCTCCTTATATTTAATAATGTTGTTATCAATTAATGATTGATGACAAATTCTCATACTAGCAATTTAGAATGAATACTAATAAATACTAATAAATATTATAGGTAATTCAATGAACATGAAACTCAAAAACGTGATGATGGGTGCTGCTATGGCTTCTATCGCTACAATGCCTCTAAGCAATGCTATTGCTAAAGATTATCCACCAAGAACTATTTCTATGGTTGCACCTTCTGGCGCTGGTGGCGGTTGGGATTTAACGATTCGTACTGTTGCAAAAACACTGAAAGATACCGGTCTTGTTGAATCTAACATGCCTGTTACTAACCGTCCTGGTGGCGGTGGTGCAGTCAACCTTGCTTACATGCAAACCAAAAAGAGCAGTGACAAACTTATTTCAGTTTATTCTCCTCCTATTTTGCTTACAAATCTTACGGGTGCAAGTAAGTACAGCTACCAAGATACAACACCATTAGCTCGTTTAATTACGGACTATGGCGCATTTGTGGTTTCTAAAGACTCTAAGTACACATCTATTAATGAAATAATGGAAGCACTGACGAAAGACCCTAAATCAGTGAAAATTGGTGGTACTTCTTCTGCTGGCTCAATGGATCATATCCAGTTTTTGATTATTGCTAAAGCGGCAGGTGTTCCTAACCTAAGCCAAATCGACTATATCTCATTCCAAGATGGTGGTGCGGTTGCTCAAGTTCTTGGTGGCCACGTTGACCTAATCTCAACTGGTCTTGGCGATGTAACTTCTCTTGTTAAAAGCGGTGATTTGCGTGCTTTAGCACATACGGCTGACAAACGCATTGGTGAAGGTTTGGTTGCAGAAATCCCTACAGTAAAAGAACAAGGGATTGATGCAACGTTTGAAAACTGGCGTGGACTGTTCGGGCCTAAAGATATGCCTGAATATGCGGTAACTTTCTGGAACAAGACATTGAAAGATATGGTTGCTACTCCAGAGTGGGCTGAAGCTCGTTCACGTAATGGTTGGGATGATGCTTATCAAAATGGCGAAGAATTCACTAAGTTCCTTGCTACAACGAACGAGCAGTACAAAGCTATCCTTGCAGAAATTTTTGCAAAGTAATTGATTAGTTATACGAAAATAAGAGGGAAGGTGACTTCCCTCTTCATTGTGTCATTTATCAATGTTCCTCCTAGAACTCCTAACATAAGGTTATTCCATGAATAGCAAGAATGTTCGCCCAAATTGGGACGCATTTACGGGTTTATTTAGCGTAGCATTCGGTCTGATATATGGCGGTCAAGCCTATACGATGCCAAGAGCGATGTTTGGTAACCCAATGGACCCAATTTATTTTCCATTAGGCATTGCAACTTTAGCAATTTTAATCGGTGTGTTATTGCTGGTTAAAAGCAACTTTAAAGCATCAATAATGGCTTTCACAAATATTATCAATGAAGACTCGGTCAAAAAAAATGATCGGAAAAGAATTTTTTACACTTGTATAATTTCTGTCGCATATGCTTTGTTATTTGAACATTTAGGTTATGTAATCAGTACATTCCTGTTTATGTCAGCCATGTTGACTATTACAAGTGGGCGCAGTGGTTGGAAAATGAGCATAGTAGTGGCATTGGTTTTCTCAGTAGCAATATTTTTTATATTCAACACTTTGCTCGCTGTAAGTCTCCCACCTCTGCCATTTATGGAATAAGGCGATAATCATGACTGATGTATTTGCGAACTTAATAAATGGTTTTGGCATCGCGCTACAACCATATCATTTACTACTTGTTACCGTTGGTGGCGTTTTAGGTACCATCGTAGGTATGCTTCCGGGCTTAGGCCCTGCAACCGGTGTAGCAGTGTTACTGCCACTGACTTTTGCTATGGGGCCTACAGCAGCACTCATTACCATGACTGGTGTTTACATCGGTGCGATGTTTGGTGGGTCTCGTAGTTCAATTTTAATAAATACCCCGGGGGATGGTGCGGCCCTTGCTGCAACTTTCGACGGTTACCCAATGGCGATGCAAGGTCGAGCAGAATCTGCATTAGCAATTTCCGCAATTGCCTCGTTAATAGGCGGCACAATAGCGGCCGTATTGATGACGCTTTTAGCTGAACCAGTTGCGGGCTTTGCCTTAAAATTTGGACCTGCAGAATACTTTCTGTTAATGGTTGCTGCGTTGTCAATGACAGCATCTATGTCTAAAAATAACATGTTGAAAGGATTCCTTTCAATGGTGGTAGGCTTAGCGATAGCGACAATTGGTATCGATGCACAGTCTGGACTTGACCGTTTTACATACGGCAGTTTAGAGTTGCAAACTGGCGTGGATTTCCTTGTTGTAATTATCGGTATCTATGCAATGGGAGAGGTGTTTAAGAGCTTCCGTTCATTGAGCGACGGAACCAAAAAAGCACAGACTAAATTCAAAAGAATTTGGATTAGTGGTGATGATTGGAAGCGTTCTAAATGGCCTATCCTGCGCAGTGCCCCAGTGGGTTTCATTATTGGTTCACTTCCTGGAGCTGGCGGTACAATGGCTTCACTTATGTGCTACAACAATGAAAAACAGTTGTCGAAAAACAGTGAAGAGTTTGGTAACGGTGCGATTGAAGGCCTTGCTGCACCAGAATCTGCGAATAACGCAGCATCCATTGGTGCAATGATCCCTATGTTAACATTGGGGGTTCCTGGTTCAGGTACCACGGCAGTAATGATGGGCGCATTGTTAATGCTCGGTATTCAGCCTGGTCCGCTATTGTTTACTCAGTATCCAGATACAGCTTGGGGCTTAATTGCGTCAATGTTTGTAGCGAACTTCATTTTAGCGATTGTAAATATACCGTTGGCAGGTGTTTTAGTGAGAGTGCTTGCTATACCACCTAAGGTTCTGTACCCGATTGTTCTTGGTCTTGCTTTTGTAGGCTGTTATGCAATCAGTAGTTCGGTGATGGATTTCTATATTCTGACTATATTGGGTGTTGCTGGAGTTGTCATGAAGCGTGCAGATATTCCTACTGCACCTATGATTCTTGCTGTCATCGTTGGTGGCACTATGGAACAGTCATTCCGTCAGGCTTACCGGATAGCGAACCAAGATGTATCAATATTTGTGGGTTCTTCTGTATCACAAGGACTGATATTAATTACTATCTTGTCCGTTGTTTTGCCAATCTTAGGTATGATGAGAAAACGTAAGAAAGAAGCAATCGCTTAATATAAAAGTGATTAACAACGGTGCAATCTATTAGATTCGCACCGTTTTTTTAATTTATATATATCTACCAATATTATTGGAATAAATTCATTTACGCCATTTAAATATTATTAACTAAATTCAGTTATGATTTAAATCATGATATTAATGCCGCATATAAACGATACTTAACAAGTTATTAAGTAGTAGGAAAAGTCAGTGGACTTCGCTTTCAATTTTATTCGTGTGAGCACGAAAAACAACCAAAAATTAGAAAAGGTAAAATCCTTTCTAGACAAAATGGGATTGGGTGTTGATTCCGATGTCGAAATGTTTGTGGTTGCTTTAAACAATGAGCGAGTAGTCGCAACCGGTGGTTTGGCTGGAAATACGCTTAAGTCGATAGCCGTTGATGACCGCTATCAAGGCTATGGGTTATCGACACAATTACTGACCGAACTGGTGACATATGCCTATGATATTGGGCGTTTTAATCTGTTTATTTACACTAAACCAGAAAATTATCAGATGTTTCATAAAGCAGGGTTTTATAAACTTACGTCAGTAAAGGATAGGGTGGTTTTACTCGAAAACAGCAAAACCAGGCTTAAAAATTACTGCAATAAACTGGCCTTATTGAAACGTTCAGGGGATAAAATTGGCAGTATCGTAATGAATGCCAATCCCTTTACTTACGGCCATCGTTACTTGGTTGAACAAGCTTCTCAGCAATGCGACTGGGTTCATGTATTTGTAGTTAAAGAAGACCGATCTTTTTTCACCTATGAAGATAGGTTGAATATGATCCGTGAAGGGGTAAAAGAGTTCCCTAATGTCATTATCCATCCTGGGTCAGATTACATCATTTCTAGAGCAACATTTCCAAGCTACTTTTTAAAAGATGACGGGGTGATTAACTATTGTCATACTGCGGTCGACCTGCAAATGTTCAGAGGATATATCGCTCCGTCCCTTGGTATCACCCACCGCTTTGTCGGTACGGAACCTATCTGTGCTGTGACACGTTTCTATAACCAGCAAATGCACCAATGGCTAACGACACCAACACTTGAGTGTGAGCCAGTAAATTTAGTTGAGTTTCCTCGTTGTGAGAAAGAAGATCAGCCTATCTCTGCCTCTTTGGTAAGGCATCTGTTATTCAATAATCAATGGGATGACTTGAAAAAACTTGTCCCACTCACGACCTACAACTATGTTAAAAACCTTTTTAGCAAAGAAAGTGAAGTGTACGAACTGAGGTGTAAAGAGGCGAGAGTTGCTCCGATTCAATACGAGGCAACGGTGCTGTAAATTTTATTGTTGAATCAAATACCCTAGAAAAATCAACTTGCTAATCACACGTTATCAAAGTGCTTGGTACGTGTGTTTAGCATGAGGAAAGCCACTATGAAATAACCATAAACGTTTCTAATATCTGTTTGATTTTGAGGTCCAAGTCAGCAAGGCTGTGCTGATGTTTTTTAGCACATTCAGGTGCAGGACAGTCACAAATTATGCACTTACGAGCCGAGAGTTCACACGAGCCCCTAGAGATAGTTTTGCCCTCGCGATTCATAACATTTAGATCCATTAACTGGCCTAAAGGATGTGTATTTTCAATGGCCATCATGAATTTTTTAAGTTCACTTGCTGAACGACATTGAACCGCTAGATATCGCTCTTCACCGACATTACTTTTGTGCTCGTCGTTACCGATGCAAGTAAACTCGTGTTGTGACAATACGTCTTTGACCGATAAGTAGGCTTGCTCGATGATCTCATTGACATACATATTACAGCGAAGCTCTTTGGGCATGTGAGCCTTTATCGTGATGAGTGGTGTTGCATACTTTTTAATTAGTTGCTGTTGTTTTTTAGCTCTGGTTTCTTTACAAAGAAAAGAGTCATATAGGGATACGCTGGTGCTCATTTACTGTCCTCCATAATCAATATGAATAAGACAATAACAGAACAATGCTCTTTTACTTTGAGAGTTAATGCATATATATAAAGCGAAAGAGCTTTAAATGGTTTTAATGAATTTAATTATTGTCGTTTAAATTAATTTAAGATATCTAATATAAATTGACGTCTAATTGAATGTCAAATTCATTGTTGTTAGTTTAATATAAGTAATGTTGATTTTATTATTGAGTATAAATATGTGACCTATGACTAACTATTGGTCTTATTTATAACTGTAAGCAATTATTTGTTGATTAAAATGCCAATAACAAATACCGTTTATCGTTAGGTTTTTGTCTTCGTTTGAAGGTGTAAAGATATTATGGAAAGTAGGACTGCGCGTTTGAAAGAGAGACTAAAAATAGGCATGTCCTTTAAAGGGCGCGTATTCGTGCTTATTTTGGGCCTCTTAATGCTACAAGCCGTCATCATGGGGTTCAATTTTCATAATGCACTAATCGATACGCTGCATCATCAAGTGGGTACTAGAGCGCTCATTCAAGCACAGGAAATTGCGAGTGACCCTGAACTGATACAAGAAGTTCGCATCAAAAATGTCCCAGCAGTAGAACATGTGATCGACAGGTTGCATGGGATATCAGACGCAAGCTTTATCGTCGTAGGTGACGAGAAAGGCATACGACTGTCTCATCCTGTAAAAGAACGAATTGGACTGCCTATGAAGGGTGGGGACAATGCGGGTGCTTTGGAAAGGGGAGAGTCGTATATTTCGGTTCGAGAAGGCAGCCTTGGGTATGGAGTACGAGGTAAAGCGCCAGTTATTGACTTTGATGGTCAAATAATTGGTGTTGTGTCTGTAGGTTATTTACTCAACCGATTTGAACAATGGTTTTTATTTTATAGCCAACCGCTTATCATAGAGATCGCGATCATACTGTTCTTAACCATGGTCGGGGCATGGACCTTTTCGTCTCATATCAAAAAGAAAATGAATGGAATGGAGCCGTCTGAAATTGCATTAGCCTTGCATCTACAAAAATCGATCCTAAGTTCTGTTTACGAGGGTGTCATTGCGATAGATAAGGCAGGATACATTTTAGCTGTTAATAATACGGCTAGAGAACTGCTCGGAACCGAAAGAGAGATTAAGTATCTAAAAACTCGCCAAATTATTGAATTTGTATCTCAAACACAGTTTTTCTTTCAAACCCCATTTGATAAAAATATAAAAGATGAAATTGTGTCGATCAACGGAAAGACATTGATAGCGAATAGAGTGGCCATTTTTGATGGAGACATTTTGAGTGGCTGGGTCATTAGTTTCCGACATAAAAATGATATCAATTCACTGACAGCAGAGCTAAGCCAAATAAAACTATATACCGAAAATTTACATGTAATGCGCCATGAGCATGCCAATAAACTGTCGACGATCGGTGGTTTGATTGGGATTGGTGATAGTGCCGCCGCACTGAGGCTTATCAATCATGAGAGCAACATGAAGCAGCAACTGATAGACTTTATCAGCACGAGAATTCAGTGTCGTCAGGTTGCCGGTATATTACTTGGGAAGTACTCTAGAGCTCGGGAGTTAGGGTTAGAACTCGAGTTTGATCCTACCTGCCAGTTATATCATTTGAATGAAAGAATAGAGCCTGATGAGCTCTCTGCAATCATAGGTAATTTAATTGATAATGCTTATGAAGCCACGCTCAATAATCCAGAAAGTAATAAAAAAGTATCGTTGCTCATCACGGATGCAAGCCATGAATTAGTGATAGAGGTAGCGGATAACGGTTGCGGGATCCCTGCTGAACTAGCCGCAGACATATTTAACCGCGGAGTAACGAGTAAAATGGATAGCGATGGTCACGGAATTGGACTTTACTTAATTAACCGTTACGTCACAAATGCAGGTGGGGTAATCTTAGTGGACAACGCCGAACCGAAAGGTTCAATATTCTCAATTTTTATACCAAATAGTGATGACAAATAATGAATATCATTGATGTGTTGATTGTCGAAGATGAATCAGCAATTGCTGAATTACATGCGCAATTTTTAAGGCAAACTCAACGATTTCGACCAATTGGAATCGCCTCGAATTTAAATATGGCTAGAACCATGATTAAGGTTCAAAAGCCAAAGTTAATTATCCTCGACAATTACCTACCGGATGGCAAAGGTACGGAGCTACTGAGGGAAATTGCCGCGGATAAAAGTGCCGACAAAGTAGACGTTATTTTAGTGACGGCGTCTAGCGAAATGGAGACAGTCAAAGAGGCGATGCACTGTGGTTGTTTTGACTACATATTAAAGCCAGTCGCATACGACCGATTGCAAGATACGCTGGATAGGTACTTAAAATTTACCAGCGCAATAAACGCCTTTGATAATATCAGTCAAAGACATGTTGATGATCTATTTAATATTCAAGCGCGAGATAAAACGACGGGTTCATTACCGAAAGGCATCGGTGATCTAACACTTGATAAGATTAAGCAGGTGTTTTTGCAGAATATTGGTGTCAAATATACAGCCGAAAGTTTAGGTGGCGAGGTTGGCATAAGTAAAACTACAGCCAGACGCTATTTGGAGTTTTGTTCCGCGAGTGGTTTTTTGATTGCTGAAAATGAACATGGTCGAGTTGGACGTCCTGAACGAGTCTATGTAAAAACTAGTTAGGTAATAGGTCAAAATTCCCTCGTTATTTTAGGATGATATCGCTTTTTATTCCGTCATTTTATTAGCCTAAATATAATAGTAAGAACCTACTTTTGGTGGCCGAGAGGTCACCAAATTTTGATAATTGAATACTAAGCAACGTTGTTTTCGCCAATTAACACCCATCATTCCTCCAACTTCCCAGTTAAAACCATTAAATACATAAACGATTTTTACCTTTCGATGAAACTTGAGTCTCATCATCATAAAGTCTTGCTCATCGGGGAAAATAACACCCAGATAATGACTTGGTCCGTGTTTATATCGTGCCATTTCTTAGTAAACATTTCCCCCCAAATTCTTAACTCATGAGGAGTTAACATGCAAATTAATCAGCGATCGTACGCTGGAGGTCTTGAATCTAGTGATCTGCTAGTTGAGATCTTGCCATCTGAAACAAACAGTTTAGAAATCGAACTTACCAGCTCTGTAGAACAGCAGTTCGGAGATCTTATTCTCAAGGTGGTTACCGATACTTTGAACGAGCTAGGTGTCACTAGTGCGACAGTGGTTATCAATGACAAAGGTGCATTAGATTGCGTGATTAGAGCTCGAGTTCAAGCGGCGGTTATGCGTGCGTCGGACAGTACAGAAATTGATTGGAGTGCGGTGTAATGAAAGCGAAATTACGTAGAAGCATGTTATTTGTTCCGGGTTCAAACGCAGCGATGTTGAGCAATACATTTATCTACACACCTGATGCGATAATGTTTGACCTTGAAGATTCTGTATCAATACGTGAGAAAGATACCGCACGTATGTTAGTGATGAATACGCTTCAGCACCCTCTATATCAAGATGTAGAAACCGTTGTCCGTGTTAATGGGCTCGACTCGGCGTTTGGACGTGATGATGTAAAGGCCGTGGTGAAAGCAGGCGTTAATGTTGTACGGTTAGCCAAAACGGATTCCCTTCAAGATGTATTAGATATGGAAGCCGAGATTGAAGCGGCAGAAAGAGAGTTTGGAAAAGAGTTGGGTAGTACCAAAATGTTGGCGGCTATTGAATCCGCGATGGGTATAAATAATGCTGTTGATATCGCTTTTGGATCGAAAAGACTGATCGGTATAGCGTTAGGTGCTGAAGACTATGTTCGTGACCTAAGAACAGAACGAACCGCCGAAGGTACCGAATTGTTGTTTGCGCGTTGTTCTATATTACAGGCTGCCCGCGCGGCGGGAATTATGGCATTCGACACCGTGTATTCTGACGCGAATAACGAAGAAGGGTTCTTGAACGAAGCAGAGCACATCAAATCACTCGGGTTTGATGGTAAATCGCTAATCAATCCGCGTCAGATCGAAATATTGCATAATGTTTTTGCACCTTCTCAAAAAGAAATAGACCACGCACACGCTGTCATCGAAGCGGCGGAAGAAGCGGAAGAAATGGGCTCTGGCGTGGTTTCGCTGAACGGAAAAATGGTCGATAGTCCAATTATTGAAAGAGCGCATTTAACATTAAAACGTGCCGAGTCTGGTATCAAACAGTAGGGTACGCTAATGAAGACAAATAACGAAATAACAGCCAATAATCCACAAACAGAACTGGACCAGCTTGCTATGAGACCTTTTACTGACGCGCACGAAATTACGCCGCATTTACTTAACAAAGAGACAAAAAAAAGCCGTAAGATTCATGAATCTTTACAAGATGCGATACGAGTGTCTGGGTTAGAAGACGGTATGACGATCTCTTTTCACCACTCTTTTCGAGGTGGCGACAAAATCATCAATATGGTGATGAACATTCTTGCTCAAATGGGCTTTAAAAACCTAACGCTTGCATCGAGTTCACTGTCCAGTATTCACTCACCTATCATAGGCCATATAAAAAATGGCGTTGTAAATAAGATATACACCTCTGGTATTAGAGGTGATTTGGCCGAGGAAATCTCTAGAGGCATCCTGGCAGAACCCGTTCACATCCATTCGCATGGTGGTCGAGTACACTTAGTAAAATCGGGCGAGCTGAACATAGACGTCGCCTTTTTAGGTGTTTCTACCTGTGATGAATTTGGAAATGCGAACGCAACGATGGGTAAATCGCGCTGTGGTTCGTTGGGTTATGCAAAGGTGGATGCAGAACACGCTAAGAAAGTAATCATACTTACTGAGAAAATCGTACCATTCCCTAACATGCCAGCATCAATTGGTCAGGATACTGTTGACGCCATTGTGCAGGTAGAGGAGGTGGGTGACCCATCAAAAATTGGTGGAGATGCCACTCGTTTAACGACGAACCCTCGTGAGTTACTTATCGCCCGTAAAGCGGCGGAAGTTATCGAGCATTCAGGCCACTTTTTTGATGGTTTTTCGTTACAGACAGGTTCTGGTGGTGCATCGTTAGCGGTGACTCGTTTCTTGGAAGAGAAGATGGAACGAAAAGGGGTGACAGCAAGCTTTGGACTGGGTGGCATTACATCAACGATGGTGAACATGCATGAAAAAGGGCTGATTAAAACGCTATTAGATGTGCAGTCATTCGACTCAAGTGCTGCAGACTCATTGGCCCGAAACCCTCTTCATATGGAGATTTCGGCCAATCAATACGCCAATCCATCTTCAAAAGGCGCAGTGGTTGATCGCTTGGATGTGGTTGTGTTGAGTGCTTTAGAAATAGATACAGATTATAACGTCAATGTTATCACCGGTTCTGATGGCGTTATACGTGGCGCGTCTGGTGGCCACAGTGATACCGCGGCGGCGGCGAATTTAACCATCATTGTGGCGCCATTAGTACGCGGTCGTATTCCGACGGTAGTGAATAAGGTGCTGAATATCATTACTCCAGGAACAGAAATCGACGTATTGGTTACCGACCACGGTGTGGCTGTTAACCCGGCACGTACCGATGTCAAAGTACGCCTGGCTCGATCTGGAATTCCGGTTTTTTCAATTGAAGAGCTTCAGCAAAGAGCTGAGCTACTTACTGGCAAAGGCAAGCCGATTCAATATTCAGATAACGTTGTTGGTTACATTCGTTACCGTGATGGTTCTGTTATTGATACCATCAAACAAATCAAAGAGTAGCCAGTGTATTCAGGTGAACCCGTTTCTCTAGAGCAGTTATTAAGCTCTAGAGAGCAACGAGGAATAAGACAAAGAGAGTGGCTGACTAAACACTCTCTACCTTTAATCAGTTTCACCATTAATATGGTGGGTGAGGTTAAAGTCAATACCTTGTCTACGGTTGCTTTCAAGCAAGGGATAGAAGCGATTGCTGAATGTTGCCAGCACGCATCCGTCTTTTTTTCTGAGTCCCAAAGCTTTGATCCGAATACTGGTTTGGAGTTTATCGCTGTAGCCAGCAATATCACTGCGCTTGAACTGAAAGCTCATATGGTGGATATAGAAGATAGTCACCCTTTGGGCCGTCTATTCGATATTGATATTATTGATAGCGATGGTGTTGCGGTTTCGAGAGACAGCATGTCGCTGCCAAGGCGTCGATGTATGGTGTGTAATGATGATGCAAAAATTTGTGCAAGAAGCCGCCGTCACGAAAAATCGGTGATCATAGAAAAGATGAGTGAGCTAGTGAGTTCTACCCTTCGGTAAGGCGTTGGTCATTTAATAAAGACCGAATCAAAAATGCTGCTAGTTTTTAGTACTGAGCATTTGATTCCCTGTACTCCACAAACAAAAAAACCAATCACTTTTTGGTGATTGGTTTTTATCTATCTAATTAACAAAGATTAAAAACTACTCTTCATCTTCTTGTTTTTCTGCTTCATCTTTTTTCTTTTCTTCTGGCTCGCTTCCACCACATTGTCCGCAACAGCTCATAATATTCTCCAATTAATTCAAGTAAATTTGTAAACAGCTTAAGGTGTGTTTGTTACCTATAATTCTATAAAAAGTAGGCGTTATCGTTTCGCACTGGGTTTCGTTAAAATAGGCAGATAAAGTACGACAAAGCAACCAAACCCTAAGGTCCAGAAAGCCACCGCTAAAGTGAGAGCGACGGTGTAGCTCTCTAACCAGTAAATGCCAAATACGCGAATGATGAACGCCAGAAGGATGGCAACAAATGCCACGATCATGGTTTTTCCAACAATGATTATTCGACCAGTATGACCGAGAGAAACACGAGAAATCATCGATAAGATCATAGAAGCCATTGCTCCAACGGTCAGGGCATGGATAGCCTGGCTGTGGCTCACAATTGTCGTGATTTCAGATAAACCAAACATCAATAAGCCAATCACAATACACCAGTAACTAAGATGTAAAGACCAGACTAATGGGGTTTTAAATGTCACCCATATCCGCCACCTGAACGCACGAACCGCATGAATAGTGCTAGTGCAAAAGAATATGGTCGCTACGACGACAGATGGGAGTTCAACAAAGCCAGCGCCTACAATGACGGCAATTAAAATACTGGCAATGGACAGCTTTTCTAAGGTTGGGATTGCATTCACTCGCGTCGTTTGTGTGCCGTTTGCCGTAAACATTGGGAATACTCGGCCTCCCATAATGCACATCACTAATGTCACCAGAAGCACCATAAAAGTGCTGGCTTTGCTTAATAGAAGATAATCACTGCTTGAAACGCTGTAATGAGTAAGGACATTGCTTATCGACATAACCAGTAAGATGGGTATAAAGATCAAGTTCCGCCACAATTTTGCTTTAATAATTGGGTAGGCGAGTGCTGCCGCCGCTAAAGGCAAAAAGGCGAGATCAAGGACAGCGATGAGTATATTAGGAAGTTGTTCGGGAAAGAAAAATGCAATACGAGCGCTCAACCAGACCGACACTAAGCCAAGTAACGTTTTTCCATTTAGCCCTCTGACGCCACTCCAATTTTGAACGGCGGTTAGTAAGAAACCAACAATAATAGCAGCCGTAAAACCGAATAGCATCTCGTGCATATGCCACCAGAGGCTACCACCATAAAGATTTACAACGATATTACCGCCTAAAACACCATTCCAGACCAACAAACTAATAACGCTAAATAGAGCACCAAGCAAAAAGAAAGGTCGAAACGCAAACTCTAAGAATGGCAGAGTGTCTATGGTTGTTTTTTTATTGTCTGGCTCGGAAATATTCATCATGTTGATGGTCCAATTATTCGATTATATTAGAAGTAAGGTAGTTCAATTAGGCTATTTTTATGGTCAATAAATCAACTAACGCTTTGTTATTATTGCCTATGATATCTTCAAGAGTGTAAGTATCGAGTGTTTTGAAAAAGTTTTCTTGAGCTTGTGAGAAAATATTTTTTAACTGACAACTTGGCGTTATCACACATTGATTACTTTCACCAAAACACTCGACGAGATTATTTTTGTCTTCAATGTCTCTCACTAAGCTGCCAATGTTTATTTCATCAACAGGGCGGTTTAGTTTAATGCCACCATTTTTTCCACGAGTGGCCAACAAATAACCTTGAGAATTGAGTTTCTGCACGATTTTCATCAAGTGATTTTTCGATATACCGTAACTATCCGCTATCTCACTGATAGTACAAAGTTGCTGATTATTGATTGCTAAATAGATCAATACCCGCAGTGAGTAGTCCGTATATCGAGTGATGTGCATGAAAAAATCCAACGCATTTAAAGATGCATATATTATGCATCTTTAAATGCGGCTGTAAACTGTTTTGTGAAAAATGCAGCGAATCAATGATATTTTGTATCGTCATTATTGATGATAGCAAGTTGTGATCGTAGTTTTTGCATACAGTTTTCACAGGGCGGATACACTTTAGCAAATTCCAATAACGGTGGTAGGGTACTATTAATTGCCTTTATGGCGATGAGTTCTATATCTTCATCACCGTTATTGTTCTCAGCCATATAGAGCATAGATTGGTGCGGTATGAGCAAACATTTTTGTGCCGTCTCTAACTCGCCTTTTTGCTGATGTATGGATGCTAATTTATGATAACTCGTAATCCATTCTCGAAGAGATTGAACGCACTTAGGATTGCTCGTGAGCTTTTTTTCTAGGAGATATATTACCTCCCGATGATGGCGCTCACTATGAGGTGAATCTCTATATTCAATGGGTAAAGAAACAATCGACGGTAAGTTATCTAAGATATTCATTTTGATCCTTTTATGCTAATGATTCTCATTCTCAATGTAGCATCGATTTGAAGATTGTGAAGAATTATTTGAACATAAATTGCAAAAGAACAAGCTAGATCAATATCTCCGATTGCGAATAATTCTCATTCGCATATAATGATAGTCATTATCATTCCTCTTGGTGTAAATATAATGACTACTTTTATACAAAGAGCCGTAACTCATCAGGTGAAGGGCTCTCAATTCAGTTTTAAGTACAAAAGAGCGCTGTTGCCTGCGTTTTTGATCGCATTATTGCTTACTGAACCTACTCGACATATTGCGGTAAAGACGCTTGCCGATGCTTTTTGGGCTGTGTCAGCCTATGTTGCTTTTACGCTAGCGCTTTATCACTATATTTCTCTTTTTATGAATCGAGAGAATAGTGTTATTCGCTTATACAATAGCTCTCGGCATTATCAGGTGTTATTTTCTGCTTTGCTTGGGGCGATGCCAGGTTGTGGAGGCGCCATCATAGTGACCACTCAATTTGTTAGTGGTCGAGTTGGGTTTGGTGCTGTCGTTGCTGTACTAACGTCTACTATGGGTGATGCCGCGTTTCTGCTACTCGCCAGTGAACCTAAAGTAGGGCTGAGTGTTATTGCTCTTGGCGTCGTAGTAGGTACATTATCAGGGTTGGTCGTTAATGCGATACACAGTGATGACTTCTTAAGACCTAAGCCTAAAACGGATTCCGTTCGCAGCAACAATGAAAAACATCATAGTACCTTTGAAAAAACCGCAATAAATTTACAAGGGAAGTTTTGGGGTATATTGATATTACCAGCCACTGTTGTCGCCTTGCTTGGTTCATTTCAAATAAATATCAACCAACTTATTGGCTTGCCGGAAGAAACAATGGAGTGGCTAGGGACAATTGCAATCATTACCTGCATGACGTTATGGGCTTTTACCAAAGAAATAAAAGATTATGAATCAAGCGTGTCTGAAGATAAAAAATGTATCACGTCACACCCTTTGCAGAAGACCGCTCAAGATACCAATTTCGTGACGGCATGGGTTATAGGTGCATTTTTAGCTTTCGAAATGATTACTGTATTCTCAAACGTTGATCTCGCAGAGTTATTTTCTGGTTGGGGAGTATGGATGCCTTTAGTTGGTTTGTTGGTTGGATTATTTCCGGGTTGTGGACCTCAGATATTGGTCACAAGTTTGTACATTTCAGGGGCGGTTCCTATGTCTACTCAAATTGCAAACGCCATATCCAATGACGGCGACGCGCTATTTCCTGCAATCGCTTTGGCCCCTCGTGCTGCGCTTGCGGCTACGTTTTATTCTGCATTTCCAGCTCTGATTGTTGGCTATGGATACTACGCATTGTTTGAAATATAGACGTATCTATTGCTGCATTAGTGCGCGGTATTACCTACATTAGGCCGCTTCATTAATAGTTCGAGACTTGTAATTAAGTAATATTAATAATCAGGCCTTTCAAGAACTTCTATTTACTCATGAGAAAGCATCACACAAGCTGATAAAAAACTCAGCCTATGGATGCTTTCTACTCTAAAACTAACGCTTTATGCCTTTAGCAGCTATGGTCTAGACAGTGAGTTAAATCGCTGTCACTGTCGACTGATAGGGCTGGCTTACCATGGGAAAATATTTTTAGTTTTCTCTCTTCTACAGAATGGTATGAGAGTTTTTTCCCTTCTACTTTTAACATGGAACCTTCGGGGATGGCGACGACAAATTCATGTTGGTTTAGGATCAAAAATTCTTCAATCCTTTCATCTCTTGTTTCGCCCATGTGCCCTGAAACACTTGCCTCAATGTAGTGCGGGTTGATCTGGAATGGTACCAAGTTCAAGGAAGGTAAAATGGCAGCGGTAACGATTGGCATATCGTTGGTGGTACGGATAGTTGGTGACGCAATATTGGTGCCCGCGCTCCATCCTATGTAGAGTTTTTCCTGCTTGATTATTGCATCTCGAAGAGGCCCAACCAAACCTTGGTCGTGGATCATCTTATTCAATACCCATGTGTTACCACCGCTAACGATAATACCGTCACATTCGTTAATTGCTGCAATAGGGTCATCGCATGTGTGAATACCAGTCACTTCACATCCAAATTGACCCAAGCCATCGTTGAGCTGCTGAGTGCGGTCGTCATAATGCCCACGAATCATGGCGTATGGGACAAACAATAGCTTTTTGGCATTGGTTTTTTTTATCATTGGCTTTAGCCATGAAAAACCGAATTCCAATAGCATTGTGTTTCCGGCAATCTTACCGTTACTAAATAACATGATGTTCATAAATTAATTCCTAGATCACAGCTTCGCTTTGAGCTTCAATACGCTGTTGGGTAATGATGACAATTGATTGAATAACCTTACTGGCAGCCTGTAAGGACGGAACAGGAAGGTATTCATAAATTGAATGAAAATTGTGGGCGCCAGTGAAAATATTAGGACAGGGGAGTCCTTTTTGAGAGAGTACAGCGCCGTCGTAACCCCCTCTCATGGGTGTTGTTTTCATATCTATGCCGTTGTCTTGATAGGCTTGCTTGGCAATAGCGATGGGATAATTGTGGGTGCCTTGAAGACGATTGGCCACATTCTCGTAGCGATCCATCAACGCCAACTCTACAGACTCCTCTCCCCAGAGTGACTGACAGTTTTGGCCGAGCTGTTCAAGAAAGGCCATGCGTTTTTTATACCCTGCTTGAGAGAAATCGCGAATGTCGAGCTTAAGTAGAGTGGATGCGCTATTACCTGACAGCTCTTTAACCCAATAGTATCCTTCTCTTCCTTCTGTATATTCCGGCGCTTCTCCAGCGGGTAGCATACTGATAAATTTGTGTGCCATAAGCAGTGAGTTTTTAAGCTTTCCTTTGGCAGACATAGGGTGCGCTGATTGGCCAACAAAACGCACTTCTGCATTACCTGCGTTCCAATTCTCGCAAACAAACTCACCAATACCACAACAATCGAGAGTATAGCCGAAGTCAGCACCAAATGATTCGACATCGAATGCTTTTGCTCCCCTCAACCCTTGTTCTTCGTCGGGCAAAAAGGCGATTTTAATATCACCACGTTTTAAGGCGGTGTCACCTTTTGATTCTAATGAAGAGAAGTGCTGCAACATATCCATAATGGCGGCAATGGCCGCTTTATCATCCGCACCTAACAGACTGGTTCCGTCCGTGACAATGATGTCTTGGTTTTCATATTGAGCAAGCTCAGGAAACTCTGATACTTTGAGCCAAACCTTTTTACTGAGTTCAATATCACCACCTTGATAATTGACAATATGAGCATTGGTATCGTTCGATTGCTCAGCGCTGGTATCGAGATGCGCAAAAAAAGACACGGTTGGTACATTGGCGTCATTTCCGCGTAAGGTAGCGGTGAGTATGGCCGTATCTCTGAGCGTGACCTCGTCGAGTCCGAACGCCTCAAGTTCTGCCTTGAGTAGGGTTGCTAATTCAAACTGGCCGGGCGATGAAGGCATGACTCCTTGCGCACCTAGTTCACGGTTTGTTGTTGTGTTGATTTTAGTATAGCGAAGAAACCGATCGGTAATATTTTCCATATTTACATCTTATGATTGTTATTTGTGTCGTGAATAGCAGGAGCATGCTCCTGCTATCGGCTATTTAAAGTAATACCTGAGAACAAACTAAAACAGTGACAAGGCCACCAACCATAGGGATGGCAGTGCGTTTTACAAGTTCCATTGGTGATACATTTGCCACACCAGCACAAGCAATCACGACACCAGCAACCGGTGATGCAGAGCGCATTAGACCCGATGCCAATTGCATTGGAAGTGCCACAGTTGCCGCCGCTGTTCCTACCTGTGCCGCTACATCCGGCGCTAAGTTAGAAAAGCTAAAGAATGATGCGTTACCTGAACCTGAAAGTAACGTGACAATGGCGATAATCGCGACAAGAACGAGTACCATTGCAATGTAGCCAAAACCAGCACTGGCTGCACTGTCTAATAATAGGTCGATAAATCCAATCGTTGAAAGGCCCGTAACAAAAACTTTTGCTGAGATGATAAGGCTAACAACACTTGCAAATACTGCCCCCATACCTTCTAAATATATTTTAAGGGATGCGCAGACTTTTTTGCCGTCTCTTGTGTAGATATAGTCACATATCATCGCGACGAATAAAGCAATAAACATTGCAGTAACCACATCAATTTTGACACTGGTAATTGCAAATTTGCTAAAGGTAAGTAGAAGGGCTAACGGTAGGACAGGAAGAATGGCAAACCATTTTGGTGCTTTTCGATGATCCTTACTTTCTATGTTGAAGTCGTGTTTGATGCCATTTTCTTCATCTTTTTTGTCAAAGTGTTTTTGACAAAAAAAGTGTAATACTGCAATCACTATTATTGCAATAACAGAGACGACCAATTGATAGCTGACAAAATACGTTGCGACATCGATACCAGATATCTCAGCCGCTTTGTTTGCAGCAGAAGACGCAGGGCCTAAGTCGAGACAACCAGTAGTGGCAACCACCGCCGCTGCCGCTGCAGGATTACACCCAACACCGACCAATACTGGGTACATAGCAACCAATAACAATAGAGCAAGCCCGGTTGCACTTGGAATAAATATATTGATCATCTGACCAATTACATACGCCATAGCAAGTACAACGTACGGATTCTTGATGCGTGACAATGGTTTCGTCGCAATCTGAACGAGGGCATTAGCGGCGCCAATGTGGCTCATGTAACGTGAGAACCCACCAACAGCCATGATAATCAGACCAAGCTTAGCGAGTGTTGATGAGGAGATAACTTTGATAACCTCAAAAAAATCGACAATAACGGAACCTGTCGACGTTCCGCCTTTCGGCATGAAATCTGGATTCCCTGAGATAACACCGAGTGCGATCATCGTTAAACCTGCCAAAAACAATACTGCTTGAGTATTGTATTTCTTTACTACGAAATAGCCGACGGAGAAAATAACCGGCAGTGCTAATAAAGTAATCATTTTTCTATCCTTGTAATTAATTAATTTTGTCTGTCAACTTAATTTTGAATGTGTTTATCCCTCAAATTAAATGAATATAATTCGATTGTATAAACGTGATTAAGTTAAGTGTTAATTCTTAAATATTTTAAATTCTTTAAAAATGTCTTCCATTTTATCAAATCTTTGTTTGTTATTTGTACGATTAGACATGCATTTAATCAATAGCTCGATAATGGAAAGCCCTGCCGAACGATTATTGAATATAGTACTACTTTCGCTCGCAACGACGATTTGAATATCGCTATAAGATACAAAAGGGTTAACCTCTTGATCGGTCATAACAACGGTTTTACCACCAACCTGACTAAACCAACGAACAACCTTAACCGTCGTACTTGAAAATCGGTGATAAGACATGGCTAGCAGCGTATCATCCTCGTTAATGTCGACAAGTTGGTGTGGCAATGTAGACGAGTCCGCGTTGAGCAAAATAACGTCTCTTCTTAGATAACGTGCTAATAAATAAAAATAATTGGCTAATGCTTCAGCGGATGCGCTTCCAATGACATAAAGTTTGCCTTGTGGATTGAGAATAAGATCTGTGGCTTTATCTATATTTAAGGCATCGAGTGATTGATAAGTTTTTTCAATATTATCCAGTATTTCTTTTTGATGTTCTTTAATTAATTGAGATGTAGAGTCATTTCTTTTTGTGTTATTACAGCGATCTACTGGAGTACTTAATTCAATAATTAAATCATTCGAAACCGCTTTTTTAAAATCCAGAAAACCATGGAACCCAAGGCGCTGTAAAAATCGACCAAGTGTTGCCTTTCCAATTCCAATCTGATGGCATAGGTCATTTATTTTGGCAAAAGGTAGCATTTCGAATTGGGCAATAAAGTGCTCAATAATTCTGTTGTCTGATTCAGTCAAGTTATCAATTGTATTGACTGATCTAATAAATTCTTGCCTATCCATCATTATTCCTTTTCTCTTATGGAGCGGATTGTCACGCTTCTATTTAGTGGGAGCAAGGGAAACAATTTTTCCCACAATCAAAGTGTGATCTTGTCGATTTTATTGGTCGATTGTCTTTTACGGTTCAGCAACAAAACGTTGTATAAGCCTGATAATACATGGCTTTTAGTGAATTGAGTTAAATGGATTTAATTGCGGTGACGATTCGGAAATGGTCGTACTTTGGCGTGTAATGAGAACCTTTGCACCCGACATTCTGATGGGGTACTGTGAACGTAACGCTAATCGAATGAACTCATCGAGTATTGTGTGGATATGCGCAGCTTTCAGTGTAGATTTGGGGAAAAACATGAAACATATAGCCTTTTTTAGTAGTAAATCTTATGACGAAAAATCCTTTGAACTGTTAAACGATAAAGATGAGTTTGTATTTCATTTTTATGACTTTAGGTTGACCACTAAAACGGCCGCCTTAGCGAAAGGTTGCGAAGTCGTCGTCGCATTTGTCAACGATGATCTATCGCGACCAGTGCTCGAAAGGCTTATCCAAGAAGGTGTTCGATTGGTGGCTCTAAGGTGTGCTGGTTTCGATAATGTAGATGCAGAGGCGGCGAAGAGCATCGATATGAAAATTGCACGTGTTCCAGCTTATTCACCAGAGTCAATTGCTGAGCATGCCGTGGGCCTTATGATGACGTTAAATCGGCGCTTTCACAAAGCTTATCAGAGAACACGAGATGCGAACTTTTCACTTGAGGGACTGGTTGGCTTTAATTTTCATGGGAAAACGGCAGGTATTATAGGGTCAGGAAAGATTGGGTTAGCAACGATGAGAATTCTGAACGGATTAGGAATGGATATATTGTGTTACGACCCTTACCCAAATGATGAGGCTATAATGCTGGGCGCTCGCTACTGTACGCTGGACGAGATTTTTAAAGA
The DNA here is from genome assembly GCF_015594925.2 of Vibrio sp. VB16. Taxonomy (NCBI): domain Bacteria; kingdom Pseudomonadati; phylum Pseudomonadota; class Gammaproteobacteria; order Vibrionales; family Vibrionaceae; genus Vibrio; species Vibrio sp. VB16. Next base: position 379,041 of record NZ_CP087591.1, on the reverse strand, counting down.
GGCCAATATCATCTCTTTGCATTGCCCTATGACAAAAGAAAATTATCATCTTTTAGATGGCGAAGCATTTCAAAAGATGCGCGACGGCGTCATGATAATCAATACCAGTAGAGGAGAGTTGTTGGATTCATCTGCCGCAATTGAAGCTTTGAAAGTTGGTAAAATAGGGGCGTTAGGTCTGGACGTTTACGATAATGAAAAGGATCTGTTTTTTCAGGATAAATCGAATGACGTTATCGTGGATGATGTATTCCGTCGATTATCTGCTTGTCATAATGTCATATTTACTGGACATCAAGGTTTTTTGACGGAAGATGCTTTACAAAATATTGCGGAAACGACGTTAGACAATATCCGATCGCTTGATTCCAATAAGACAAACAACAATTTTTTATAGTGAATCGAACTTGCCTCGAATACGCTCTATACGCGTTCGATTTACTCCAAAATCTGAGCGTCCAATTCGGGATGCAGATCGAATGTGTATCTGTGTCTTGTCAGGACGCTCTTCTACAAAGTAAAACTCTACGTCATCAACAAATTGAAAGAAAGTGGAGGTGTATTCTACATGGATGTAATTGCCTTCACTTTCTATGGTTTTTGCATTGCCTTCCGATTCAATTATCTGGACAAGAGCAGTATGTGCGTCAGACAACGTTCCTGAGTAAACAATGGACTCAACCTGATGTGTGTCGTCGCCACTGACTTGGCTATTTAGGCAGTTTGGTGTGTTAGGGCAAGGCGCGAGCTTGCCCTCATTTATACCTAGTAAAGGTGTAGTGCTTGAGCATCCAAATAACAGGGTTATGCTTATTAGAACAACGGCTATCTGAATGTTCATTTTGTTTGCCTTCGCGATATCTTAATCGCCATCAGTCCAATTAAATTTACTTTCGTCGACACCTTCCTTCGCCTCTTTTAAGCGCTCTCGCTTGTATCGCTCTTCGTTTCTGGCAGCATCAATTTCTTGCATAATTACGGTAATATCAGCATCGATATCACTTTCCGTAAATGTACCAGTTAGCTCACGATCCGGCGTGAGTTCGCCTTTCTCAAATAGAGCCCAAATCTCTTTGGCATAACTGGTGGTCAGTATCTCTGGAGCGTATTGGCCGTAGTAATCACGAATATTGTTAATGTCACGCTCTAGCATCCACTCTGCGTTGTTATTGGCGGAGGCGTCTACGGCTTGCGGTAGATCAATAATCACAGGACCATATTCGTCGACCAGCACATTAAACTCGGATAAGTCACCATGGATTAATCCCACGCAAAGCATCTTAACCACGTAAGACATCATGACGAGATGGTCTTCAATCGCTTGCTCAGCAGACATGGTGACATCGTTTAGCCTTGGGGCAACGTACCCGTCGTCATCTGTGACCAATTCCATAAGCAAAACCCCATCAAAGCAACCATAAGGTTCTGGCACTCTAACGCCTGCGGCAGCGAGTTTATACAATGCGTCGACTTCGGCGCTTTGCCATACTTTTTCTTGCTGTTCACGACCAAACCCCGAGCCTTTTTCCATGGCTCGAGCTCGACGGCTATTGCGGACTTTACGGCCCTCTCTATAGGAGACAGCTTGCTTAAAACTGCGTTGATTCGCTTCCTTGTACACTTTGGCACAACGGATCATATCGCCACAGCGCACAATGTACACAGAAGCCTCTTTGCCACTCATTAATTGGCTCTTCACCTCGTCGACCAAGCCATCGTCAACGAGAGGTTGTATTCTCTTAGGTATTTTCATAGCTTCGTTATACCTTAGTTAGCCAATGGATGTAATATTAAGCTGGCAAACGGAGTCAATTTATCATTGTTTTTATGACATTTCGGCGAAAAAACAACCAAATCGTATTTTGCTTAATAAGAGAATCATTATTAGTAGGCTAGTGATTATTCGTCTCATTTTGTCATTTGAGTTCTGAGTCGTGCAATGCAATCGAATACATCGCTCACCTATTCATGCCATGAATTAATGATATTTTACGCAGCGAAGCGTTTTTTCTGACGTGTTTTGTGAACAATATTCTACTTGAACATTATTAATAATAGTGGTCAAAATTGGTGTTTGTCGGAAAGGGAGCCTTCAGATAAACGAAGGTCTTATTAACGTTACGATACGTTCATATTAAGTGCCCAATTTTGTCGTAATGGCTGTCTTCTTATTGGAAACTCGAATAGACTGAGAATACCTGTGTTTAGCGCTAAATGGTCGGTATGAAAAAAGACTTATTCACTAACTTAGACCTTAATTTATTAAGGACCTTTTTGATACTTTCTCAAGAGCTAAATATGAGAAAAGCATCAGAGCGGCTTTTTGTGTCTCAACCTGCTATTAGTCAATCGCTTGCAAAGCTTAGACACCATTTTGATGATGAACTGTTTGTAAAAGTACAGAAAGGGCTACAAGCCACTCCGTTTGCCGAGGCACTCGCAACCTCTATATCTCCCCACATGTATGGTCTCGCTAATAGCGTTAATAACCACTTAGAATTTTCCCCGGAGACATTGGAAAAATCAGTAAAAATTGCCCTTTCTCCAGTGGTGCTCGCGAGCCTGTCCGGTTCGCTTTACCAAGCCTTCAAAAAAGCAGCGCCCAATGCCATCATTGATTTAGTGAGTTGGTCTGGCAGTACGATAGAGGACCTAAAGAGAGACAATGTTTACTTAGCGATAAGCTATGAAATAGAAACGCCATCTGAGGTATACGCCAAGAAGCTTGTGAGTTTAAACGGACAAGTCATCGTGCGAAATGAACATCCAATAAAGAAAACTCTGACCACTCCTGCAGACTATGCCGGCTATGAAATTGCGTCAATGGTTTCACCTGGCTTCAATGAAAACTTCAGTATTGCAGCTGATATCATGCAGCAGTACGGATTTGAATCCAAAGTAGGATTTCGCTCTGAAATCATGATGGCACTCATTGATATTATTCAACATACCGATATGTATCTACCCCACACGAATCTTTTTCCTATTCATTTGTATCCCAATTTACGTGCTTTGGATATTAATATTGAGGGAAAAGGTTACATGATTGACGTATATAGTTATTGTCACAGCCGACATAGAAATACAGCCATGTTTAACTGGCTACACAACCTGATATCGGCAGTAATACAAGAACAACTCGTCAGTCGTTCTAGCAAATAACGTTAAGCTTGATAAGCGTTGCTTATTACCAATATAAGGAATAACGTTTAGTCCGCACACCTAATTTTCAATAATATTCTGGCCATCGACAAGAAGTTGAACGCAATAGATGTTGCCAACAGAAGGATTTTTATTATTAAATATTTTAGGTGTGCAAATGAACAAATCAATCATCACTCTTTCTCTTATTTCAGTTTTTTCTGCCCAAGCTTTTGCAGGTGTTCAAATTGAAAACCCGATCTGGAACGATAAGCCAAGTATAGACAACAGTATTCCCGGCATTGCAGAACGTCCTCAACCTCAAGTGCCAACACAACCGCCTGTTGATAGCGTGCCTGATCGACCAGAGAAAGATTCAACACCAGATAGAATACAGCCTACCGACCCAGAATTTGGTCTTCCTTATGAACCTCAAATGCCATCCATATCAGATGGTCAGCGTATTTCCTCTCTTGAATTGGATTTCGAAAGAATGGCAAACCAACTAGAAGAGCAATCAGAGCAGATGGATGGCGTTCGCGCAAGCTTGCATGCGGTAACGAATGCCCGCCCATTTGTTACCAATGGTGAGTTTGCTATCGGCACCGGCGTTGGTTTTGCTGGTTCTAAAGAAGCTCTAGCCATAGGTGGTGCATACGGAATTAACGAGAAATTAAGTGTTTCAGGTACTTTCCACTATGAAACTAAGGGTAAACATTCGTCATCCGACGTGGCAGGCGGCGTTGGTGTTCAATACACATTTAACTAGCACACTAAGGCTGGCCAAGGACGGCTTAGTCCCTTAAAGGCGATGTAAAGAATATTCAATACTCGCACTGAACGGATTTTTATTTATTACTCTGAATGTGAAAGAATGAGAAAAATACTGTTTTTAATATTACTTGTTAGTGCGAGTAATATATCCGCTAATACATTGCATATTTCCCCAGAGATTAAGTTTGGGCCATATATTGGGGCAGGTATTTCTGGAGGTGGATTACAACTGGGTTTATCTGATAGCTTGGGTTTCGACGCAATCTACTTTTCATACAGCGACATATACGCCGAGTTTTTGTCTATTGATGAAGACCAAATACAGACTTATCGGCTGGGTGGCCAATATCAATTGGTTAATGTACCAAAAATGTCACTGCAACTTGAAGTTGGTGCAGCCAAGTACAAAGGGAATCGAAAATATGTAGGCGGCTCAACCCGCGCTTTAGAAGGCCAAGGAGGTAGTTTTTCGGCGTCATGGGTAATCGCGGTGACGGACAATATTGGTTTTAGAGCCGGAGCAGATTTCAATTATATTGATAAAGACAAAACGTTTTTACCCAATTCTCTTACGGCAACAATTTCTACAGGGGTCGTTTTTAGTTATTAATTGTGAGCGCATTGGTTATCGGTTAGCCCTATGCGCTCTAATTATTTTGTTCTTCAATACCGCATTTTATGTACAAATTGGGTCATATTATTCATAGGTTTGTTCCAAGTCATCGGAATAACTTTTTTCGTATATTTCATAGTGTTTGCTTCTGCCATTCAAGGTATGAAAGTTTTTCCTTCCTCTTGCCAGTCTAATGTACTTGAGCCATGTTCTTTCCAGTTTCGTCTTTGCTTTGCCAGGATTCTGCAATACCTTAATGAAATGTCTTTCTTCGGAGTTTATGGGTGAAATATCACTTTCTTCTAATGCAAGCAATGTTTGACCATATGAACTAAGAAGATAATCTTCCTCCACAGTGAAGTCCCCAGACTTACCAAATCCACGAGAAAATACATTGTTATCATAAAAACGTTTCTCTCCAATTCTAATTTCAGTATCAATCATTTATTTGCCCTTGAAAGCGTAAATCAGTGCTGTTGAGTGAACGATATTTCGTCTCTCAATAAAAATAAAGCAAATAATTTAACTCATGACGACAAAAACTTTTTGTCATCAATCTGGGTGATGATTGACAAATTATTTCAATCGTTTCAATAGAAATATTTTCACTTATAACATTGAAAATACAGGTTTTTTATGATGACAATGCGAGTTGTTTAATTATAATCACGGCGTTTACGTACTGTATTTATTAACCTAATATTTTGAGCTTGAAAATGCTGATATCCGAAATCCCTATGCCGCCAAAAATGATTATTACAATCGTTTTGATATTTAGCGTGTGGTCACTAAAATACCTCTGGATTGCGGCTATTCGACACCGCAATAGTCCTTTACAAGAGAGGCATAAAAACTGGATCAGTGTTGCCAGAAACTTGAGTAACCTTGGTTTGGTTATTGGCGTAGCGGTTGTTTGGCTTTCTGAACTACAGAATTTTGCAATTTCTGTCGCGGCATTCACTGTGGCAATTGTCATTGCCACGAAAGAGTTGTTGCAGTGTTTTCTGGGTTTCTTTTCATGGGTGACAAACCGTCCATTTAGAGTAGGGGATTGGATCGAAGTGAACGGCCATTGTGGTGAGGTGTCTGATATCGATTGGATAAAATTCCGGTTATTAGAGGTGGATTTGGAAAACGGCTACACATATACAGGTAAGTCTATTACGGTAATGAATAGCGTTTTACTCATCCAGCCAGTCGTTAACCTGAACTTCATGCGTAGGTATGTAATGCACAGTTTTTCCATAGTACGTGAAAATAATGTTAATTTATTCGAACTTAAAACACCAATTATGGAAACTATTGCAGAATTAATAAGCCCATTTCAAGACGTTGCTTCTCGTTACTCTAATTTAATCAGCAAGCGATTAGAGATTGAAGCGACATCAATTGAACCGTTTATTTATATTCATACAACCGATGTGGCTAATCAAGTGATCTCAATTACTATTTTTTGCCCAACGGAAGAAGCACATTCATTGGAACAAAAAATAACTGAGCGCTTTATGGCACTCTGGTATGAAAAATTGAAAGTCGTCTAAAATCAATAGATAGAGCGATGAATTATTCGCTCTGAACTTCCATATTTTCGGCCTCTCCGGCCTGAACCAAACTATATGCCGTGGAAGGCTCAATCTTATGAATAAGCTTTTCGACAGCAATAATGGCTTCTAAAGAGGTACTTTTCTTTCTATAGCTTAGGTATAACGGTCTATCCCAATTTAAGCTATTTTCTACCAACAGCAACTGTCCAGAATTTAAAAAAGGTTCAACAACCGATGCTGGTAAATAGGCACTGCCACCTTTTTCTAAAATGAAATCTAACGCGATTCTGCCTGTAGATGTTCTTAGGTAGGGGGCATTTATCTGAGGATGCCTATCAGCATGCTCGGAAGAGAAAGCGGTACCCCAATCTACGTATACGTATCTTTCGGCAAGCGCGTTCTCGACATCGCACTGAATGGTCGAGACCAGAACCAAAGTTAGATCAGCGATTTTTTTACACTCTAATTCTTCCGCCTTTAGGGGATCGAATGCAAACGCGATATCTAATGTGCGCTCAATTAATCCTCTGTTGATCTGATCTCTGCTCAGTACTTCCGCGTTAAAACCATATCCATGAAACTCATCGGTCACAATGCTAAGGCAATTTTGTAGATAGGCATCCCAAATATTGGGTGTTCCACCAATCGTAAGTTGGAGTGCTTTAGAGCTTTCTAGCGATAACTCATATTTGGCTTGTTGAAGGGTTTTGACCATGACTTCAGCGTAACCAATTAACCGTTCGCCTGAAGACGTTAATTTAATATTGTTTCTATCTCTGGTGAATAAAACAGTATTAAAGTAACTCTCTAACTGTTTTATTCTTGCACTAACAGCTGCCTGGGTAATATGTAGGTTTTCTGCGGCTCGGCCAAAATGCCTGACACGAGCCAACTCTAGAAATGTATTTAGTACTCTAACGTCCACTATTGATTTCTCTTTAGGTCTTTGTTTATGTCGTTATGATTACTCAAAGTGCAATAATTAGACATAACTTTACACTAAAAAGATAGCACCTAACCCGAGAAATACGAGGAAGCCAACGACATCCGTTACTGTGGTGAGAACCACAGAACCCGCTACGGCAGGATCTATGTTTAACTTTTTGAGCGTGAAAGGAATCAAGGTTCCTGACAAAGCCGCCGCCAGACTGTTTACTCCGATTGCACAACAGATGATCAATGAAAGCGGCATTGAGTCAAACACGTAGTAAACAATACCACCGATAACTGCCCCCATTACCACACCGTTAATGAGTGCAATTTTTACTTCTTTGTTTACAAGTAGCCATAAGTTACTTTGGTGTAAGTGATTCAGCGCAATGCCTCGTATAGCGACGGCGAGAGTTTGGCTTCCTGCAATCCCTCCCATGCTGGCAACGACGGGCATAAGAATAGCCAAAGCGACAACCTGCTCGACAACGTTTTCAAAAATACCGATGATTGCCGATGCGGCAAAAGCGGTGACCAAATTAATAACTAACCACAAAGCCCGCAGTCGTGTTGCGACTTTTAAAGGGGTAAACAGATCCTCTTCGCTTTTTACATTTTCAGCGACAACCGCCTGTAAGCTTAATTCTCTTAAGGTGAGCGCAATAGTGGTCATGGACATTACTCCCATGACTTTTCCCTCAGACAGAACGGGAAACCAGTAAGTATTGCCATCAATAGAGAGTTGTTTACTGATCTCTTTAATGTCTTGTGTATCCTCGAGAATAGGTGTGACAACCGCTAAATCTCTTAGTTTTTTCTCATCCTCTTGGACCAAAAATACCTCTGGTTTAACCGTGCCAACAATCCCTAAAGTATCCCTTACAATAACAAGACGGATAGGGTTTTCTGTTCTTTTTGAGATCTCACTTTTGATCCGTCCAACACTATTTTTAGCGTTAGCGACGAGAAAAAAGGGCTCAACATATCGCCCAACTTTGTCGTCTTCATAAGACAACGCTTGTTGAATATAGGCAACGGTCGCTTCACTTTGTGTAAGAAGATACTCATCAACAAATTCATTTGGTAAGAAGTCGGAGAAAGTAATGACATCATTTTCGCTAATACAAGAAAGTCTTTCAACGGCGAGTTCTTCAGATAGTGATTGATGGATATGCTTAGCAGTGTCGTACTGTAAGAAGTTTACAATGGTCCAATATCGATCCGCAGGGATCACTTCTACAATTTGTAGCCTGTATTGAAGGTTGACAGACTCCAATATATTGGCAAGCTCAGCATCCTGATAATCTTTAAGAAAACTTAGGTCAACGGACGATCCCATTGCGCTAATAAATTCAGCCAATAACTGTGGGTTATTCTCTGTAATTTGCATTTGATTAAAGTCGGTCATTTCAAATTTATCCTGATCTTGTGTCTGCAGATTCTTCTACTAATGTGAAGGCTCTGCTGGGATCAACATAAACGCGATCCCCCATACCTTCTCGGCCTAATAGCATTAGGTAGCTCATTTCTTTACGGTTGGTTAGTGTTATCTCAATAGGCCAAGAACGCCCTCCAATGGAGAAAAGTGTGCTAATTACAACACGCTGCTCTGACTCGCCATTTGAAGACTTTATTTTTCGTGAGTCGACGACCGGCGCGGATGTTTTTACCGTTTGCTCCATGTTGTAGATATCCGGGTGTAGGTCAAACTCTACATAGAGTTGGCCCTTTTTGCGAAACCGACGAATGTTGTCTACATGCATAGAGGATGTTTTGGCTCCGGTATCCACACGAACCTCTAAGTCTGAAATCCCTAGGTCTGGCAAACAACATAGTTCGAGGTTTCCAATTATCAGTCTGTCCATTGGTTTTCCTGTTAATCAATGTTTCTATTTTACAAAAGTATAGAGTCGTGCATCATTTCAATGTGTTCGGCGACATCATTTTCGTCTTTGCCAAAATAGGCAACATGGAACATAGCATCGCCTTCTTGTACTAAAGGTATATTCTGTTTGCCGATTATGATCCCTGAACGTGTAGACACGGCCTTATGAATCAACTCTCCTAGAGGTGAGTTAATCTCAGCAAGAATCTGTCCCTTTTCCACCTGTTCTCCAAGTTTCACAAATTCATGAACAAACCCACTTCCTGCGGCTCTTATCCAGTCACTTTTATTGGCGATGTAAGGTTCAATCTTTCGTTTACTCGGACGTTTTCGCAGGAGTCCGAGCCCCATTAATACTTTTTGAACACCTTTAAACCCGGCTTGGATAGACAGCTCATCAAAACGCAGTGCTTCCCCTGCCTCATATAATAGAATACGCGTTCCTCTGCTCGTGGCGGCCTCTCGAAGAGACCCATCTCTCAATACAGAATTAAGTAACACTGGAACGCCAAATGCTTGGGCAAGCTCTAATGTTTTATCATCACTCAAATCGGCTCTAATTTGGGGCAGGTTTGAACGATGAATGGCGCCTGTATGTATATCGATTCCGTAGTCACAATGCTCTACGACATTCTGCATAAAATCTTGCGCAAGCCTTGCCGCTAAAGACCCTTTCGCTGACCCAGGAAAACACCGGTTTAGATCTCTTCTATCTGGCAGATAGCGACTTTGATTAAGCACGCCGTATACATTGACCATTGGAACGAGAATTAGCGTTCCTCTGATTATGTTCAAGTTTGCTTCTATTAGTCTGCGAATGATCTCTATACCATTTAGTTCATCACCATGTATTGCCGCGCTTACGAATACAGTTGGTCCTTTCTTTACGGCTCTTTGTACATGAACAGGAATGGACAGCTCCGTGTTGGTATATAATTTGGCCACTGGGATACTAATTTGACACTTTGTACCTGCTAAAATCTCAGTGCCAGCTATCGATAGGCGGCTTGCCATCACCCTTTTCCTCGAGTTTTATTTGCATTTGGTTTCGCTGTTTTTTCAATAAAATCAAAAATCATTCCTGCAACATCTTTTCCTGTTGCGGTTTCTATTCCTTCTAGACCGGGAGATGAATTGACTTCCATGACGACTGGGCCATTGTTTGACTGCAGAATATCAACGCCACAGAGGTTGAGGCCCATGGCTTTCGCTGCGTTAACCGCTGTAAGACGTTCTTCTTTTGTTAGGCGTACTAACTGAGCTGAGCCACCGCGGTGCAGATTGGAACGGAATTCGCCTTCACCTGCTTGACGCTTCATCGCAGCAATCACTCGATTACCAACTACAAAACAACGAATATCGGCACCGCCGGCTTCTTCAATGAATTCTTGAACGAGAATATTCGCTTTTAGTCCCATAAATGCTTCAATAACACTCTCAGCGGCTTTATTTGTCTCAGCTAAAACAACGCCAATACCTTGAGTCCCTTCGAGTAGCTTGATAACAACCGGCGCTCCACCGACATTCTTAATAAGGTCTTGGATCTTGTCTGGTTTGCTAGCAAAACCTGTTTTTGGAAGTCCAATACCCTTACGTGATAGCAGTTGTAGCGATCTCAATTTGTCACGAGAGCGGCTTATCGCCACAGATTCGTTGATACAAAAAGTGCCCATCACCTCAAACTGCCTGACGACAGCGGTACCGTAAAAAGTGATGGATGCGCCAATGCGCGGAATCACTGCATCATAAGGCGGTAAACTTTCGCCGTGATAACGAACTCTAGGATTGCTACTGGTAATATCCATATAGCAATGTAATGTATCAATGATATCGACTTGGTGGCCTCTAGCTTCGCCCGCTTCCTTTAAACGGCGAGTAGAATATAAAGATTCATTGCGAGATAAGATGGCAATACGCATGTTAATTTTCCAACTATTTGGGATTTAATATGGCGCGAAAATAAGGCCAAAAAGGAACAATTGAAAGCAAATAATATCTATCTTTTCGACAAAGAATTTCTATGGTTATATTGCTATTGTTCATACCCATATTTCTTATGCAAGATAGAATTTATGTTCCGTTTTTTCTTATGATATTTAATACAGATTGTACTTCTTTCGCAAAAATTAGTGCGTCGTTGTCTCCCGTCAGCTGTATCAGTACGGTCTTGTTTGAATGGATACATCGGCTGACAATTGACAGCAACAAATCTAAATCAATTGCGTAAGGTGGCTTTATAGTCATTCCTCGAACAATCGTTTTTAAATCTATGTTTAAAGTAATAGCATTATGGTCAAAGAGAAAAATATCGAGTTCTTCGTATATAGATGGCGACGTTGAATAAAAAGCAGTGCTGTTGAGCCATTCAACCCCCATACTTTTCGCCAAATTTAGCTCTGGTATTGTATGAAAGTCTTCAAATACACCAATACTCAACATATTAATATCAGACTTTTGAGTGAGAATGGAGGCATATCCTTGCATCGGGATAAAGTTTAGTCGATTGACTAAGTCCACTCTGTGGTTGATGTTGATGACACCAATATCGCTAGTATCATAATCGGCTAGGCATTCAATGAAACTTTCACAACTATTTGAAAAAATAACGGGTAAGATCTCTTGTTCAAGTAAGCCATATATATACTGAGTAAACGCCATGCTTTCGATGATGTTTGAATTTGTGATAGGAAAGTATCCGCCATTTTTTACCGGAAGCGTGCAAGGTAAACCGGTTTTAGCGTACCAATGGTAGGTGTGTTCAATGGCTTCTTCTGCTTCCTCAAATAACAAGTTTTCTTCTTCGGAAGACTTAAAGCAAGTACCAACAAGTACGATTTGTCTGTTACGGATGTGAGACCTTCTTTTAATAAAGCGCTCAACCATATTTTTAAACATTATCTACTCCCATTTAGTATTGATGCTTCATTCAGTAGGTCTTGAATAACTCGTTCAAAACCTGTTCTTGCTCGTTCATTCGGCGCCATAACAGTAATAGCGCCAACTAACGTTTTTTTACGGATAATTGGAACACTAATGCCAATAACACCCGCATTGTATTCAGCCTTACTTATTGAAAATCCATCATATTTAGTTTTTTTGATAGATCGTTTCCAATGGGGATCGTAAGTATCTAGTTCATAATATTTAGCCACTTTTTCTTGTCGTTCTTTAGGCAAGTTTGCGAGTAAAACTTTTGACGAGGCCCCTTTTATTAACGGTTGTCTTTGTCCTACTTCAAATGTGCATCTAAGCGTCTCTTTACTTTCTTTACACACGGTACATAAAGCGTGGTATCCCGCCGGCACCATAAACATACAAGTTTCACCAGTAACGACACTCAATCGTTCTAAAGCAATTTCATACTCTCGATCTTCCAATTTTGCTTTTTCATGACTTCTAGCCAAAGCTAAGGACATCGAGCCAATGTAAATCTCTTTTGTGTAAAGGTTCTCTTCAATTTGGCGCCAGTCTTTTAACAGGGTTATATAGCGATACAAACTACTTAAAGGCATATTTAAGTCCTCGCTAAGTCTTCTTATGCTGACCGCTTTGTCATAGGAAGCTATTTGGTCTAGGATAAGAAATATCTTTTCGTTCGTATTACTCATATTACTCGATGGTAAGTTGATTGGTTGTTTAAGGGATATTCTCATAATTTGAGAATGAGCCAATTATGATTTTTAATACTATTCCTTAAGTCGATACGCGCCAATAAAAACTTTAAATAATTATTTTTATTAAAAAGATAATTATTTTTTGTCAATAAACAATGTTGGACTAATTAATTTATTTTATTAAATCGACTTAAAATATTTGTTATATTTATATTTGAAATGCTGCTATTACTTATCTGTTTAATCACTAACCCAAAAATAGAGCCATGGAACATATAAAGTTACGAATGGGAGAAAAATGCTTCGAAGATGAAGATATATTTCCTGATGGATTTGCAGAATCAGGTTCGTTTTCTTATGCGGAAGAAGAGTTGCTGACATATTGGGGAAAAACAATGTACGCTCTAGAGGTCGGGCACCTCATTCCTGAAAACTTAGAAGAAGAACATTTCGTACAAATGACTAGGAACCCCAAATTAGCTCGTTCTTGCCTTGAGAAAGTGTGGGTTAAATACAAAGCATTATCTAGATTCGACATACCTTCATGAAGATAGCGTTCTGCTAATACATGACGAGAAACCAATACTTCGCTATGCTTATAAACACTCAAAGCGTTAATTCTAGGTAGTTTAATGATTGATTACATTCAAAATAGTTATTTATTGCAACAGGTTGTCATTGGAACATTACTTTTAATCAGCTTTCGGGTTGCAAGAAAGGTTGTCCACCAGTGGCTAGAGAAACTAGCAGACAACAAACAAGTCTCTCTACAAAGAAAACAGTTTGTTATCAAATCATTTAATGTTGCTTCATTTGGTCTATTTGGCGCGATTTTTACGATTTTTTTAGGCATCGGCTTTGGGGATATTTCTCTTTTCTTGTCTTCCGTTTTCGCAGTATTGGGTGTCGCACTCTTTGCTCAATGGTCCATCTTGAGCAATCTAACCGCGAGCATACTCATTTTTTTCGTATTTCCTTACCGTATAGGAGACACGATTAAAGTGGCTGAAAAAGATGCAGATGTTAGTGGAGAACTCATAGATATTACTATGTTTCACGTGATTATACGTCATGATGATGGCAATATTATTACTTATCCAAATAATTTGATTTTACAAAAAGGAGTTACGAAGATTCTGAACCATTCAGGTCGTAGTATTGAGGCAATGGATAAAAATTCGCTCAACAATTAAATAACAGCCAAAGAGTGGTATTGTTGATTTAAACGGTGAGAAAGGGAGTGGTGGTGCTATTTATTGAGGCCTCATTATTGCGCTATCTAACTCTTTTACTAAGTAAAATTTGGCGCCAGTGGATTTTGCTAAATACATCGCTTTGTCAGCTAAAGAGATAAGTGATGATAGGTCTTTATTATCTTGCGGATATACACCAATACCTATACTTGCTTTAACTGAAACACTTTTGTTGGCGTTATCAATAGTGACAGGTTGTGATATTACGTTGTGTATTTTTGCACTAATGGCTTCTATTTCATAGAGGTGTTCATAGCCATTGGTGATCTTAAATAGTATTAAAAACTCATCACCTCCGACCCTAAATACATAATCATCGGCTCGCAACATACTATTTAATCTTGAACCTAATTTACCCAGTAATATGTCGCCAATATGATGACCTAAGGTATCATTTATCGTTTTGAATTTGTCTAAATCAAAGTAGACAACGCCGATAGAATTCGATGACCATTTGGAAAAATAGTTATTTTCCAACAAGTGCTGTAGAGACCTTTTGTTGGCTAAACCCGTGATAGCATCAGTATTTGCACTATTCTTTAATTCGTTAATTTCACTTTCAACATCGGAATAATCTTGTATCGTCGCGATGCCGTGTAGCTCATTATTGATCTCAATATAGGCAATTGAGATCTTGGCGTGAAACTGTTTTCCTTTAAAGTTGATACAGGGCAAGAGAGCTCTAGAACGCATCGTTTTAGCAGGTGATTTTTTATGAATGAACTGCTTAACTTTGTGCCTATGATTTTCTGCAGAGGACGCAGGTATTAGGTCATCAATGCGCATAGACGTTAATTCTGATTGAGAGTATCCAAATAGTGCAGAGCAGGCTGCATTCGCATAGACAATTTCAGAGGCATCATTGGCGATTAGAATAGCATCACCAAGGAACTCCAAAAAAGATCCAACTTCTGATAATTCTCTCATAATCATTCACCAAGCCAATAGAACTGACATATTTAATTAAAATGGGATTTATTTCAACCTTAGTCAATATTTATCCGATAATAGTGTCAATAACTATGATCTCACTGTTTCATTGGGGATAAAAATAAACTTTTTTGGTAGATAAGTCATAGTGAATTGAAAGCAGTAAGAACGAAAGGCGAGATAGCTAGAGTGATACAAATAGGCTCTGTCTGGTTGTATTACACTGGTCAGTGTTCAATGACTTGGCGGCAATTGTGCAGTGTTAGATTGGGTAGGGGCTTTCAGAGTCCTCCGAAATAGATGAAACTTTGGGATGGGCTTTATCTTTCAATATTAGAAATTGGAACCATGTCTACATATGATCTATTCCATTGAAGTATCGCAGGCTAATAAGTATTCTGCTGTCCCTTCGTCAATCATCAAGTCGGACACGTAACCACCTAAAATAGCGCCTAGCGTTGCCGCATAATTACGTTGACCACCTGCAACAAAAATTCGGCTATGAATTTGTCGCAACTGCGCCAGATTTATACCTAAAACTCTTAGGTCAACCTCGGCAACAACAGGTTGTCCGTATCTATCGTAAAAACGACCACAGATAACACCGACTGCGCCCATTTCACGGTATGTTTGCATCTCTTTTTTAGAGATAACACCCACTCGAATTAACGGATTTTCTTCCGAAACGTTACCGACTACAAATAGTGCTTTATTGCATTTCGTTAAGGCTTCAAAGTTGGAGCGAATAATTGGTTCGGCTTGCAGTTCTACGGCCAAACGGGAACTGGAGACAACCGCAGGAACGTGCAAGCTGATGACTTTTCCTGAAAGTTTGTTGGCAATCTGAGAAGACGATTCAATCGTAGTAAAATCGGGTTGAGAGGGCATAGAACCTAACATTTGCAACACCGTGACATTCTTACACTGCCTAGGTGTCATCACATTTCCCATTTGATGTATTGTTCTTCCCCATGCTATTCCGAGAATGTCGTTATCTTCAATAGTCTGGTTTAGATACATACCGCCCGCTTTAGCCAACCGTTCACGCATTAATTTGGAGTCTTCACGTTGTGTCGCCTGTTCACCATCTGGCACGATAACTACGCTGTTTAACTGGAATTTTTCTTTGATTTTCAAGGCGTGCTCTATGGAAGAAAATGCCTTTAAGTCGAGATCAAACTGCACCAACCCTTTTTCACGCGCTGTCTGTAAGTATTTGACAACCGTGACACGTGAAACACCCATCAGCTTGGCAACGTCGGTTTGACTTAGCCCTTCTTGATAATAAAGCCACGTCGCATGGAGAACGGGATCACTATTAAATGCGCTGATATTGTTTAATTCTGAACTTGTCATCAGCTATACCTCTTCTCATTTTAGACATCGATACGTGACCGGACTTTTATCAGTGAGTAATTTATCATTTTAGAAACAAGTTAACCACTTGATGTAATGACGACTCTAATATACATTTGAATTACTGTAAATACAAAGGTAAAGAAAATGCTTAAACATATTCATCCACTTTTTAGTGCAGATCTACTCTATAGCTTACAATCGATGGGTCACGGGGATACGTTAGCGATTGTTGATGCCAATTTCCCTGCGACATCGAATAGTCAGTTTAAACACATTCCAATGCTGGGGAACGATTGTTCACAGATGTTAGAAGCCATCTTGAAACATTTTCCACTCGATGCTTTTACTCCCACTCCTGTTCGTATCATGGCGCAAGATAATAGTGATCAACCTACTGATGCAGCTCAAGATTTTATAAAAACAGTCGAACAGTCTGAAGAGTCAGAACATAATAATCTTTTTCTTGAACGAAACGAATTTTATAAAAAAAGCAGGGAATGCCAGTTGATTATATCCACCAGTGATCTACGGCCCTATGCCTGTGTCATTTTACAAAAAGGCGTAATATTTGACTAGGTTCAAAAAAATGACTAATTAACGCTCTATTTATTGGTCATTTTTTAAACTGCTAGTCTTGTCACAGTTTACTTTACAATTGATGCGTTAGGATTACTTTTGTTAAATCCATTCACGGATAAATGGAGTGCTCCATGTCAAATGTAGTCAATGCAATTGAAATTAGAGCGATTAAAAAGAAGTTTGGTAGTAATACCGTCTTACATGATGTGAGCTTTAATATAGACGGTGGAAAAATACTGGCGTTGTTGGGCGCGAACGGTGCCGGAAAGTCTACGTTGGTTAAGATCTTAAGTGGCGTTTATCACGCGGACGAAGGGACGGTAATCATTAATGGTGAAACCGTTGATATCAGTAACCCTCAAAGTGCGAGAGATGCTGGCATTATTACGGTCCATCAAATTATCAATGACGGTGTTGTTCAAGATCTTTCTATAGCGGAAAACTTACTTTTAGACAAACTTTGCGACGGACGATTTTCAACATTCATCTCTAAAAAAGAGCTTCATAAACAGGCTAAACCATTAGCAGAGAAGATCGGGTTAGATGTTGCTCTCGATACGCAGGTTTCAGAGTTATCTCAGGCAGACCGACAGCTTGTTGCGATTGCGCGAGCTATTTCCGATAAACCCAAATTACTGATCTTGGATGAGCCAACATCGAGTCTGTCAGAGACAGAGGCCGTCAAACTATTTGAAGCGGTCAAAACAATGCGAGAGCAAGGCGTCGCGATTGTGTATATCTCACATAGAATGTCTGATATCCGATTGCTTGCCGACCAAATTGCCGCCTTGCGGGAAGGAAAAATTGTTGGTTGGTTTGAACCACCACTTGATTATGACGGTGCTGTGGATTCTATGCTTGGTCATGCCGTTGGAAAGGTACGCCATTCCTACGTAGCAGGTGACAAAGTGATGCTCGGCCTTGAAGGGGTTCAGCTCGACGCAAAATCGCTTCCTTTTAACCTGCATTTTAAAACAGGTGAAATTGTCGTACTGACAGGGTTGCTTTCTTCTGGCTGTGCATCTGTCGTTGAAGGTGTTTTCGGAATGAATTCGTTTGTCAGCGGCCAACTGAAGTTAGAAGAGAAACCATGGTCACCTGTCAGTCCACATCATGCTATTGATAATGGGGTTTACATGGTGCAAGAGGATAGGGGGAACAACGCGCTCGTTCCTGATTTTTCTATCGAACAGAATGTGAGTTTGCCATTTCTAAAATCGTTCTCCAAATTCGGTTTTATAAGCCGAAAAGCTGAAAAGCAACAGGTAAGTAAAGCGATAGAAACGACCAAAGTAAAATACACTGATCAAGAAGAGTTGATATTGACGCTGTCAGGCGGAAACCAACAGAAGGCAATGGTCGCTCGATGGATGTTGAATGACTGCAAAGTACTTTTACTGAATGAACCTTTTCAAGGGGTCGACATTTCTTCTCGACGCCAAATCGGCCAACTCTTGCGCTCTACTGCGAAAGACCGAACCACAATTGCTGTATGTACCGATGTCGAAGAAGCACTAGAAATCGCGGACCGAATAATTGTATTTAACCACAACAATATGGTTGGTGAACATCTTATTCATGAGATCCACATGCCAAGCCTCATCAACCAGATCGCCGCTGCGCCTGAACCGTATGATGAATCCCCACACTCAACAGAGGACATGACCAATGAAAGATATGCGTGAATTCGCGATTAAATATGGTCTTTTGATTTTACTTGCTCTAATGCTCGTTATTTTCACACTGGCAGAACCTGCATTTCTCAGCACCATTAATATGATGATCATCCTGCAATCGGTATCCATCGTAGCGATTCTTGCGCTGGGTGTTACCGCAACGTTGGCAGTTGATGGTTTTGACCTCTCCATTGGTTCAACGGCGGCCTTCTCGATGATGACCGCGAGCTATGTCATGGTGGTATTTGATGGTGGAACCACAATGGCGATACTTGCGGCCATTGGCGTGGGCGTCGTGGTTGGTTTAATTAATGGGTTTATGACGGTACAGATGAAGGTTCCGGACCTACTCACAACGTTAGGCATGATGTTTTTGTTACTTGGGTTGCAACTTATCCCTACCCAAGGACGGTCTATTTCTGCGGGCATGAGCCTGGGTGATGGCGAAACGGCGACAGGTGCTTTTTCTGAAAGTTTCTTGTTCCTAGGTCGAGCGAGAATTTTCGATATTATTCCTGTCCCTGTCATCATTATGTTGATACTGGCCGTCATCACCTATCTCTTTTTAGAAAGAACGCGCCATGGCCGTGTGATGTATGCCATTGGCTCTAATGAACAAGCAGCAAAACTAGCTGGAGCACGAGTAAAGCTCTATCGCTATGTTGCTTACGTTATATCCGGTGTTTTCGCTTCCATTGGTGGCATTTTATTAGCGGCTCGTATTGGGCGTGGTGATGTCAGTTCCGGAAATTCGCTGTTAATGGATGGCGTTGCTGGTGCGCTTATCGGCTTTGCAGTGTTAGGAGCTGCAAGACCTAATGCGCAGGGCTCAGCTATTGGTGCGCTTTTCGTTGGTGTACTGCTTAATGGCTTAACCATGATGAATACTCCCTATTACACACAAGACTTTATAAAAGGCTTAGTTTTGGTAGCAGCATTAATGTTTACCTTTGGCCTATCCAACAAACGTGCATAAAAATAAGGAAATTATAATGAAAACCCTACAAAAAATTGCTTTGGCTGTCTCTATTATGGGGGCATTGGGTACCACGGCTGTTAATGCAGAACCAACATCTCCTTTTGAAGGAAAAGAGATGAAGATTGCTCATGTTCGTTACTTGTCTCAAGGTGATTTTCCAGAACTTTATTTAAAAGGCGTAAAACGTCAAGCGCAGGCATTAGGTCTTAAGGTTGATGTTTATGATGCTAGACAGGACGCGGCTTTACAGCGTAACCAATTAGAACAGGCCATCATGAAGGGTTACGACGGTATTGTTTTACAACATGGTTTTACTGATTCAATAAAAGATCTTGCCGATTTAGCCGTACAAAATGGCATTAAGGTTGTGGCATTTGATGTCAATGTAAACAACCCAGAGATTCCTCAAATCAATCAGGATGACCATCTAATTGCTCGTCTTTCATTAGAGCAAGCGGTGCAAGACAACGGACAAGATTGGAAAGCCGCGTACGTATATGTTCCTGGTATTCCACCACTTGACCGCAGAGATGAGGTATTTACAGAGTTTAAAGATAAGTATCCAAACATCGTTGAAGTTGCTCGTTTTGGTACGATGAACAACCCTATCCCTAACCAAGTTGCTGACCAAGCAGCGGCGGTTTTTAGAGCCAATCCAGATATCACGGTTGCTTTCTCACCTTATGATGAATTTGCAAAAGGGATAAAAATAGCGGTTGATGAAGGCGGTCTGTCAGACAAGATCAAAATCTACAGCGCTGATATTTCTAACTCAGATATTCAAGCGATGAGAGAAAAAGACAGCGCATGGGTAGCCACTGTCGCGACGAATCCATCGATAATGGGTGAAGTAAGCGTACGTGCCTTAGCCATGTTAATGAAGGGCGAATCGGTAGAAAAGCAGGTTACTGTACCGCCAGTATTAATCACTCAAAAGATGTTGAATGAACAAAATATCAAAAATATGGATGACCTAGTTAGCAAGATCCCATCATTCTCGAAGTCTACTGTGCTGGTTCCAGATTGGATGCCAATGCCAAACTAATCAATGCAACAAGCTAACGCGTTATAAAAACGGTTGATAAGTGGTGAGATATTCACCACTTTGAGACCAACAATTTTAAAGGATGGTCGCTATGTCGAATATCGTACCAGAAGGGTATGTACCGCAAAATTGTGAGTCATTACCGTTCTATTTAGAAAAAAAACTGCCTGAAACTATTCAGTTAGGTGGTCTACCAAACGAATGGACAGTTAAAGAAGTGGGTGACGGTAACCTTAACCTCGTCTTTATTGTTGAAGGGCTAGAGCAATCAATTATTGTAAAACAAGCATTGCCATACGTACGCGCGGCGGGAGAAAGTTGGCAGTTATCTTTAACTCGGGCATTCTTTGAATATAACGTACTTGAAATTGAAGCTCGGTTTGCGAGCCATGATCTTGTCCCAGAAGTCTATTTTTATGACCCTAATATGGCCGTGTTCGCGATGGAATACCTCACACCGCACGTCATATTAAGAAAGGAACTCATCGCTGGAAAACGTTTCCCAAGCCTCGCTGAAAATGTGGGTTTATTTTTGGCTAAAACACTGTTTTACACTTCTGATTTAGGGATGAATGCGAAGAATAAAAAAGAGTTAGTATCTCAATTTTCGTTAAACCATGAGCTGTGTAAAATCACGGAAGATCTGATCTTCACCGAACCTTATTATGACGCAGAACGTAACAACTGGACCTCACCACAACTTGATGAAGATGTTAAGCGAGTTTGGCAGGACCAAGAGATGATCCAGGTTGCTATGCGTTATAAATATAAATTCATGACTGAATCTCAAGCCTTGCTGCATGGCGACCTTCATTCTGGTTCAATTATGGTTACAGATACAGACGTGAAAGTGATTGACCCTGAGTTTGGCTTTATGGGACCGATGGCCTTTGATATTGGTAACTATATGGGCAACCTATTCATGGCGTATTTTGCAAGGCCGGGTTGGGAATCCAACCCAGTAAAATGTGAAGAATATCAGCAATGGTTAATCCAACAAATGGATATAACGTGGGACGTCTTTGTTGCTCACTTTAAGCAGTTGTGGAATAAGAAAATAGAAGGTGAAGCGTACCCAGTAGAGCTATACCAAAGCGGCTTAGGGCAACAGGCTTTGGACTCGGCCCAAAACGAGTTTTTGGCCACTCTGCTTGAAGACACCATCGTGAACGCAGGTATGGAAATAAACCGCCGTATCATTGGCTTTGCTGGTGTGGCGGACTTTAAAGAGTTGCCTGATCCTGAGCAACGAGCTTGCTGTGAACGTAAGGCGTTGAAGCTCGCGAGAGAACTCATGTTAAATGCGAAAAATTATCAAAATTTTGCATCTATTAAATCCTACGCAGAACAGTGTTAAGAGGTCACTATGAAGATTAATGGTCAACATTATCGAACTGTCTGGATGGCAGAAGATGGTCGAACAGTTGAAATACTCGATCAAACTAAACTTCCATTTGAATTAGAAACCATTCAATTAACGTCGATGAAGCTTGCTGCCACGGCAATTAGAGAAATGTGGGTCCGTGGTGCGCCGCTTATTGGTGCTGTAGCAGCATATGGTATGGCTCTGGGAATGAAGGAAGACCCAAGTGATGAGAACTTAACTGCCTGTTATGATGTGCTCATTGACACTCGGCCCACGGCGATCAACTTAAAATGGGCGCTGGACAGGGTTAACAGACATCTTTCCAAAATTGCGCCGACCGAGCGTGAGCAAGCCGCCTATAAACTCGCGGCAGAAATTGCAGATGAAGACGTTCAATTGTGTGAACAAATTGGTGAGCACGGCTTGGCGATCATTAAAAAAATTGCCGCGAATAAACCCGCTGGGTCGGTCGTTAATGTCTTGACGCATTGCAATGCAGGATGGTTAGCGACGGTTGACTGGGGAACCGCCATTTCACCTATTTATAAAGCACATGAAGCGGGGATCAATATTCATGTTTGGGTCGACGAAACACGTCCCCGAAATCAAGGTCTACTCACGGCCTTCGAGTTGGGCTCACATGGTGTCCCCCATACGTTGATTGCCGATAACGCTGGTGGTCATTTGATGCAGCATGGAGAAGTGGATTTGTGCATTGTCGGTACAGATCGTACGACAGCAAATGGTGATGTGTGTAATAAAATTGGTACCTATTTAAAAGCGCTTGCTGCGTATGATAATGATGTGCCGTTTTATGTCGCTTTACCTTCACCAACCATCGATTTTACCGTGTTTGATGGCGTCAATGAAATTCCGATTGAACAGCGTTCAGGAGAAGAACAATCTCATGTATATGGCGTAGATGCAGACGGTCAGTGTCGCTGGGTTAATACGGCGCCTAAGGGAACGCAATGTGGGAATTATGCGTTTGATGTAACACCAGCACGTTACGTAACGGGTTTAATTACCGAGCGTGGTGTTTGTGTAGCAAGCGAGGAGGCACTCTCAGAACTATTTTCTGACCTTAAACAACCTACTTATGTCTAGTTTTTCTTGGGGCGATCCCGCCCCTTTTAAGGAAGTGTTATGAACCGTGAAACGCTATCACAACAAATTATAGATACGTGTTTAGAAATGACGGCACTGGGTTTGAACCAGGGTACATCAGGAAATGTCAGTGTCCGTTATAAAAATGGCATGTTAATTACACCAAGTGGTATCCCATATAACAAGCTAACGCCTAGCATGATTGTGTATGTTGACAATGACGGTAAAGCGGAAGTTGATAAGGTGCCGTCGAGTGAATGGCACTTTCATCTTTCTTGTTTTAAAGCCAAACCCGAGTTGAATGCCGTGGTGCATAATCACGCGGTTAATGCGACGGCGGTTTCGATATTAAACCGTGCTATACCAGCAATACATTACATGGTCGCTGTGACAGGGACAGATCATGTTCCGTGCATACCGTATTCAACCTTCGGTACTCAAGAGTTAGCCGATAACGTGGCCTTAGGAATCCAAGAGAGTAAAGCGTTTTTGATGCAGCACCACGGCATGTTAACCATGGAAGTTAATTTAGAAAAAGCGTTGTGGTTGGCAAATGAAGTCGAGGTACTAGCGAAGCTGTATCTGCACATTCTTTCTATTCAGTCAGATGTCCCCGAATTATCAACTGAAGAAATGAGAATAGTGTTAGATAAATTTAAAACATATGGTTTGAAGAGTGCATAAAATAAATACTAGAGATAGTTGATCTATAACATTGACTCTCTTATTGACACATTACATCAACGACAAAAAGGTTTTTACGGAATAATAAATTTCATTTAAGGTACTGACAACTTAACAACAATCACATAAGTTGACAGTACCTTCATTAAGAACAAATCGTTCTTGAGTCCAATGTCTAGAATAACCGCATTGGTCGCCACTCAGATCTGACTTGTAAACCGATTACACTGAGAGGCTATTTTTGAAAAGATAACCCTAACGATGCAAGTTGTTGTGCTTTACCTTTAATATTACGAGTAAGCCCTGCGACTTCGTTCACCTCTTTTAAGTTGCACTGTGAAGAATCTCGGATAGCCGCGACGTTTTGGCTTATATCATTTGCGACGACAGATTGCTGTTCGGTGGCCGTGGATATCTGGGTTGCCGCATCTTCTATATGCTGCATTACATTCGATAGTACGCCAATTTTGCTTTGTGTATTGGACGTGTATTCGATGCAAACCTGAGCGACACTTTGACCTTGTTTCATGGTTTCAGAAAGTTCGGCAACCGAACTCATCACGCTCCCCATTGAGTCTTGAATATTTTCAGTCGCTTTTTGAGTGCGTTGGCTTAGTGTTCTTACTTCGTCGGCCACGACAGCAAATCCCCGTCCATATTGTCCGGCACGAGCAGATTCTATTGCCGCATTCAGTGCAAGTAGATTCGTTTGCTCAGCGATGCTCTGAATCTCTGACATGATGGCGGCAATACTGGTCAGTTTCTTGGACAGATTTTCGGCAGACTTGAATGACGTTTCTACCTCGTCGACGAGCGCAGATACCTGATTTTGAGTTCTTTTGCTCCACGTGTCCGCTTCTTGGCAGGTGTTGTTTGCTGAAAGGACCTGATCCAATGTGGTGGCACTATTGCGAGCAACTTCTTCTATCGTCGCGACCATCTGTTCAACGGCGGAAGCAACATTCTCTATTTCAAGTGTCTCTTTTTCGATATTGATATGCGTACTTTCAGAGGCGTTTTCCAAGGAATGTACCTGTTTTAGTAAACTGCTGCTGCTGTCCTGCGTTCGACCTATGATCGTTTGAACTCGACCCTGCTGCATTTTGAGATGGTATTCTGCGTAGTTGGATTGGTCATCGCAGAAGACGAGACGGGAGATACTGTCATAGTCGCGTTTCAGCTCATCGTAGAACTTCTGACGAACAAATAGCTCATGGTAAAGCACCGTTATGGTCGCAAATGGTATGATTAACGTAGCCAGAGGGTTGACATAAAACCCGGTAATAACCGCACCCAACGTGACAAAAAATAGCGAGATTATCCTTTGTCTGGTAGTAAAACGGATATTGGATGTAAGATGTTTACCCTTATCCGCAATGGCATATAGCTTTATTGCACGACGCTTTACTTCAGGTGAAAGCTTTCGACGAACCGACTGGTACCCAACAAGTTGATTCTCTTCAAAAATAGGCGTGACAAAAGCATCAACCCAGTAATATCGTCCATCTTTACATATGTTTTTTACGGCCCCTCGCCATGGTTGTCCGTTCTTTAGGTGCTCCCATAGGTCCTTAAACGCCGCTTTGGGCATGTCGGGGTGGCGTATCATATTGTGATTTTTCTTCAGAAGCTCACTTATGTCATATCCGGATACTCTACAAAAATTATTATTTGCATATGTGATGACGCCTTCTTTATCAGTGGTTGAGACTAATTCTTCGTTTTCGGAGATTTCTATTTCTTCTTCTATTCTATTTTTTTCTGTTTTATTCATGATGTTTAAGCCTGACGTTATATTTATAATTTTAGTTTTAATGCAACTGAAGTTACATCTACAGTAAACATAGACAACATTACGCCTATTTGCTAAATACGAAGACAGAAAGGTAAACACCTCATTCATGTTGCATTCATCTTTTGTAAGCTATATTGACAAACACGATAAGAGAGGTAAATATGAAAAAAGTAGTGGTAACCGTATTAGTTTTAATGGCTGGCTTTATTGCTCTACTCAGTAGCTTAATCCTTGTTGTCCCGTTAACCATAGCGGGGTTGATTACAGGTAAGAAAATTGAAAAAAAAATGAAAAATCAAGGTTTCAAACCGACGTCAGAAAGGATTATAGAAGGCGAATATGAAGAGAAACAGTCCAAGTAAACGACCATCTAAGACATTGGCTAAACAATGTGTGGAAAAGATAATAAATGCCTAAAATCTCTCACTTCACTTTCATTTTATGTGTGGCAGTTTCAGTCATTATATTGGGGTGTACCAACCCGCCTATTGACCCAAGCTATAGTACCTCTGAGTCTTTGCCTAGCTATTCTCAATCGAACTTTGACCAGTATATTGAAGAGACGGAATCATGGCTTAAAGACAACCGAGTGTTCGTCACCGATGATAAAGACAAAGAAGTTGCGGCCAATGCACCCTATGAAATTAAGCCAAAAATCCCAAATGGTCAGGCGGTTTTATTGGTACATGGCCTTGGTGATTCACCTTATTCATTTATCGATGTAGCGAAGCATCTGGCACAACGAGGCTATGTTGTGCGGACCGTGTTATTACCCGGGCATGGAAGTAAAGTGGGGGACTTGATTCTGCCCAGTTTGTCCGATTGGCAGGGCGTGGTCGATCATCATATAGGCTTACTTAAACAGGAATATGATTCAGTTTGGCTTGGCGGGTATTCCACTGGCGCGAATTTAGTTACGTCAGAAGCGATGAGTGACCCGTCGATAAAAGGGCTACTGCTTTTTTCTCCTGCATTCCAACCTAAGTCGTCCGTTGTTAAATACGCGGAGTTTGCGAGTCACTTCATCACTTGGGCTGACCAAGATCCTGAGGATAATTATCTGCGATACAACTCTGTACCGATGAATGGTGCTGCGGTGTATTATCAGACGTCAACAGCAGTCCGACATGACTTAGAAGACACCGCTTATACTAAACCAGTATTTATCATTATGAGTGAAGGCGACAGCGTCATCGATACTCAGTATGTACAAGCAACGTTTGCCAATAAAATGGTCAACCCGAATAATCGTTTGATTTGGCAAGGGGAGACAGCACTAAAAGACAGCCGTGCGATCCAACTGACGATGAAATTAGATAACGCTCAGATCTCAAATGGTTCGCATATGGGGCTGCTTTTTTCCCCAGAGAATCCAGACTATGGAATCAAGGGAGACAAGCGTATCTGTAGCAATGGTCAAACGGAAGAAGGAGAAGCATCCTGTTTAAATGGGGAAAATGTTTGGTTTTCTGCATGGGGTTATCGACAGGAAGGTAGGGTATACGCAAGGCTGACATACAACCCCTATTTTAATCAAACCATGCAAATCATCGATCAGGTCATGTCTGAAAGCTTGTAGTTTGATAATTCGACACAATGAGATTACGAGCCAGTGTCTCATTGCAGAAACGTGAACTGTTACTTCACATTTTCTTTACAACTAAACAAATATCCAGTAAATCGAACAATATGCCTGCTTCTTTATCGCTGCCGTTTGAGTACTTTGTTATTACGCGATAGCTTTTTTTTGTCGCGAGTTCAGTCTTATAAATCAATGATAAAAAACTCTACAGGTACATTATGAATAATACGGCAGAATCTTATCTCGACGCACTTGGTGCAAGTACGGTATTGAACTCCAAGATGATTGAGGAACTTGATCTCTATGGCTTTACGGTTATCCATAATGTTATCGATGAAATCTGGTTAGATGAGATGCGTAGAACCTTTGACGCATTGGTCGAAAAAGAGGGTGACCAACTTGCCATTGAGCATCATCAAGAAGAAACGGTAACCCGAATTGCCAATCTTATTAATAAAGGAACGGTTTGGGATAAGGTCTGGACACATCCTCTTGTGTTGTCAGCGTGCAAACATATATTTTCGGGTGCGTTCAAAATATCGAGTTTGAATGCGCGTGAAGCTCATGCTGACGGTGGTCATCAACCTCTCCACGCTGATTGGAAAAAGCCAAGACCAGACTTTCCTAATGTGCATCTTGTTAACTCAATTTGGGCGCTCGATGACCTGAGTAAGGGAAATGGTGCGCCTCGCATCATTCCTGGCACGCACCTTCGACCTGACCTCCCGGACGAGGTGCTTGAAGATGTGAATGGTGCGCATCCTGACGAAGTGATTCTTGAATGCCCTGCGGGAAGTGTCATGATATTTAATGCGCACACATGGCATGGCGGAACCACCAACGTGCTAGGAAGTCGCAGAAGAGTATTGCATGGACTTTATATTGATAGAAAAGATGTCGCACAACAGGATCAAAAGAAATGGTTAACGCCCGCGACATCAAGCCGCTTAACGACGGCCCAAAAATGGCTACTAGAGGTATAGTCGTGTCTAGTCTGTTAATCGATACAGGTCAGAGATGCAGAGTGTTTACCCTCTCTCATTTCAGACCTGTTTTAATATAGGCTCTAACTTTATTACTTTTTATGCTCCCTGACGCAGTGAAATCTACACAATTCCTGTAAACTAAAATCCGTCCTTTTGAGTGGTTTATCCATAAATTTAAAATGAATCCAGACCTTCTACTTCCAACACAGTTTCTAGACAAATTATTGTCAAATTATTCTAATTCACCTACGGATATTGGTAAGGTATTTTTTGCCAGTAACCTGCCCGAGCCACCAGAATTGGCCTATCAGGTACATTTTCAGCGCTTGGAAATGGTGGTTAAAGGCTCGATTGTAATGGAAATGGGGAATGACACTGGTTTAGAAACGAAACATACATTGGTGGATGGGGATGTGTTGTATATTCCTTGCGATTGTTGGAATAAACCCCATTGGCTTGAACCCGTGACGATGTTGAATGTGTTGGTAGGTAAGCAAAACTTTGGAATAAGTGTGTTGCGGTGGGATGGTGAAAGTTTTCATACCGTGTTTAAGGACAACGTTCAACGACGAGGACCAAGAACCGGCACCTTTATATTGCAGTCACTGGAAGAGCTGCGTCGACACACGGAAGACAAACATACGACAAAATTATTGGTTGCGTCATTACTTAGCCATATCAACGATCTCAAGGTTAATCCTCCTGAAACCCTCTCACGAAGCAAGGCATTATTTGAGGCGGTACGAGATTATGTTGAACAAAAGTATCAAGAACCGCTCACTCGCGATTCGGTAGCGGAACAGTTCTATATATCCCCTAATTACCTTTCTCAGCTTTTTCAAAAAGAAGGCAAAATTAAGTTCAATGAACATCTCAACTATATTCGTTTGGAGAGGGCAAAGTTTCTTCTGAAAGAGTACGATATGAAAGTAAAAGAGGTGGCACATCGTTGTGGGTTTACGGACAGCAATTATTTCTGTCGGGTATTTCGAAATCAAACGGCTCGCTCACCGTCTGATTACAGGACTCAATATCGTAGCCATAACTAGCGCTCTATTTACGGTTGAAACGCTATTCATCATTAAAGTGTAATAACGGTATCTGGTGGTGAGTTATACGCCTTATTTAACAGGCTAAAAACACGGTCTGGACTACGTAGAAACGTTGATATATTGCTACGGATCTGGCGAGTATGTTTGAAGCGGTCGTCCCCCTCTATATTAATATCGGCAATAATCAATGCTACGTCTGCAGCATGAATAGCGTTTACAGATAGAAGGTTCTCTGTACCCAATGCACCTTGTGTTTCTACCACTATTTTGATGCCATTTTTCTGGCAGTATTTTTCTATTAACTCTGCCGCCATGTAGGTGTGGGCGACACCACTGATGCAAGCTGTAACCGCAACTATATTCATTTTCATCCGTAAAAAAATAGAGATATACCTCCAAGTATACCTCTATTTTTAGTGTTCTGATTTATTTAGTAAGATTTTGTATGTGCCATTGTGGATTAAAGCACATCCAGTACCGTCTTGCCTTCACCGTACACGGACTCCCAGTCTGCAGTGAACCCTGCAACGCCAGAATCTGTCAGTGGATGGTTGAGAAGCAGGTCAAAAACATCCGGTGCGATTGTTGCTGATTGCCCGCCAACTTTCGCGACACCATGTACTTGTTGAACGTTTTTAAATGAAGCTGCCAATACTTTCGCGCTTAAATTATGGGTTTTAAGCAGCTGCGCTATTTCCGCCACGACTTGAACACCGTCAGTACAAATGTTGTCTAATCGGTTGACGTAAGGGGCTAAAAATGCCGCCCCTGCAACGGCGGCCATCAACGCCTGTTGAGGCGTTAGAATAGCCGTGGCGGTAACCGGAATTGCTTTCTCTGACATCAGCTTTATAGCTTTGATACCTTGAGGTGTCACGGGTACTTTGATGTACAAACCTGAGTCAAATGCACGTAGTGCTTCGGCTTCTTGCAACATTATTTCTGCCGTTTTTCCCATTACCTGTACGTGCAGCAATCGTTCTGACCCTATGATTTCTCGAATGCTAAGAATAATTTCTTTCAACGGCTTATTTTCTTTAGAAATAATCGTTGGGTTTGTTGTTACTCCCGCAAGAGGGTAGAGATCAACCGCACGTTTGATGTCATCAAGGTTGGCTGTATCTAAAAAGTAAATCATGTTGATATCTCCATTTGAATTTTATAGATTTTATTTTTTGAAACCGAACTCTTTTAAGCATTGAGTAATCGCGGCTTTACTCTCGGTGAATGCGATGCCTTGGGCTGCCAACTTGGTTGTATCTAAACGCACATCGCGAGTTTTTGGTGCGTCCTCGGCTTCCAATAACTCATTGATACGAGGCGATTGTCCCATCTCCGTTAGTATGTGTTCGGCAATGTCATAACGGCTGTTCGGATTGTGAGCGCCGGTATGATAAGTGCCGTATGGAATATCGAATATCTTTTCAAACTGTTCGATTAGTTCGTGGATATAGGTAAGCCCACGGAACTCATTGCGGCGTTCAGCCATTTTTTCCCCATTGATTAGGGCTTGTAGCGTGTTCCATAATACATTCGGGTTGATGCTGGTATTTCGTTCCGGTAATCCAAACATCCACGTGAAGCGAAGAATCCACATCGTATCTAAGACCTTTTTGAGTTCTGCTTCCGCTTCAAGTTTATTCTGACCGTAAACTGTATCTGGATTTGGTATGTCGGTTTCTCTGTACGGTCCGGATTCTCGGTTGCCATTAAATACCTGTTCAGTACTTATAAACACAAGTTTGGCACCCGTTTCTTTACAGGCTTTTGCTACATTAATTGCACCTTGAACATTTACTTGATACGCCACCTCCGGGTGTTTGTTGCAAAAATCCGTTACAGCAATGGCGGCCGCATGGATAACATAATCCGGCTTTTCGTCTGAAAAAATCTTGTTCACCTGTGTCGCGTTGGTGATATCAAGTCGCTCAACATCTGTCGCGATAATATCGAATCTATGCTGATATTTATTTATGAATTGAGTGCCAAAGAAGCCGTTTGCACCTGTGATAAGAATTCTTTTTTTCATCATTAACCTCCAATAGTAACGCTGTAACCATGGGCCTCTACGTGTCTGCGTATAGAAGCGATTTCGTCTGTGGAAGGAACCGGCACCTTTTCAAGGGCGTACTCCATATGTAGGGTTTGGTATTTACTCGCGCCATATTGATGGAACGGCAATAGGTGGATCTCTTTTAGTCCAAATGGCTGGATAAAGCGAAGCACCTTATCCACATTAATAATACTGAGTGTGTATCCTGGAATAAGTGGTAAGCGTGGGATAACCTTTACTCCACTTTGTACCAATTGAGTGAACCCCTGTAATACCTTTTCGAGATTAATGCCAGTCACCTGTTTCGCGAGTTTTTGATCCATAATTTTGAAATCAAACAACACTTCGTCACACAGTTTACCTATCCTTTGTAACTGAGCATTACTGCCCTGACCTGAGGTTTCTATTGCGGTGCGGTAACCCAATTCACGCAGTCTTCTAAGTAGCTGGATAACAAAAGGTGCCTGAGAAAGTATTTCCCCTCCAGATAGGGTAATTCCACCACCAGAAGAGCGGTAGAACACCTCGTCTTTAGCTATCTCTTTCAGTAACTCGTCCAAGCTCATATCATGCCCAACCAATTCAACTGCACCACTAGGACATTCATCGACATCCATAGAGCAGGAATCACAGTGAATACATTTTGCTTCACGGCGAATCTTCTGTGGCTGGTGAGAGCGTGATTCAGGGTTGGCGCACCATGGGCAGTGAAGAGGGCAGCCTTTAAAAAATACGACCGTGCGGATACCTTCGCCATCGTTCAGTGAATAACGTTGAATGTTGAAGATATGCCCAACAGGTATTACGTTTTCTACTGGTTGCTCAGCCTTGATGCTTGAATTACAACTCATGGGACGTTCTTTGAATAATGTCGTCTTGGATCTCTTTCGACAACTCAACGAAGAAGGCACTATAACCTGCAACACGTACGACTAACCCTGCATAATCTTCTGGTTTTTCTTGCGCTTTACGCAATGTTTCTGCATTGAGCACGTTAAATTGAATGTGTTGCAGCTTTAGTTTCATAAAAGCACGCAAAAAGTCACCCAATTTGGATAGGCCGTTTACGCCATCTAGAGTTGACGGAGTAAATTTAACATTCAGTAAACTGCCGTTAGAGAGCAAGTAGTTATCGAGTTTTGATACCGATTTAAGCACGGCGGTTGGCCCTTGATGATCCTTACCAAGCATAGGTGAAAGGCCGCCATCGGCTAACTGTTCGCCAGAAAGTCGCCCATCTGGCGTTGCACCTACCACTGCCCCTAAAGGAACATGTGCGGACACCGTATACGATCCCGGTGTAAAATAGCCGCCACGTGGATTGTCATATTGTTCTACTTCCTTACAGAAAATCCGCAGTAACTCAGCACCGATAACATCCACTTCATCGATATCGTTACCATATTTTTCATATTTGTTCGTTAGTCGAGCACGAATCATCTTACCGTTTTCTACGTCGAAATTGTTATCGAGGATTGTAATAAAATCAGAAAAAGGCAGGCGTTTTTCTTCAAACACGAAACGTTTAAGTGCGTGCAGGGAATCGGATAAATTTGCAATGCCAATACCTTGAACTCCGGAAAAATTATAGCGCCCCCCGCCATAAGTAACGTCTTTACCTGACTCGACACAATCGCTGATAAAAGAGGATAACAACGGGACTGGGGCCCAATCTCTATGGCCAATATCACAAATGTTCGAACCTTCTACCATCAGTTTAATATAGTGACGCATGTCGTTACGAATCTGATCAACGACGCCTTCATAGCTCACATTCTCATCGAATTGATTACGTTTTAGGACGAGCTCCATTACCTTAAGTAGGTTGAACATCGCGATATCGTGTAAGCCATAGGTTTTACCCGGTATCGAAAGTTCTACGCAACCCACAACAGAATAGTCACGAGCATCTTCGAGGGATACACCTCGGTTTAGAAAAGCAGGAATAACCACTTCATCGTTAAATATCTGTGGAATACCAGTACCTAGGCGAATGGTCTCCGCTGTTTTGTGCATGAACTCCCGGTCCATCAACTCATTCACGCGAACGCCAAGATTAGGTTGTGGTAACTGTACGCTTTGATAGGCATCTAAACAGAGCGTAGAAAGCTCGTTAACTGCGCTTCGTCCTGTTTCGGTTAACCCTCCTAACAATATTGTGTAACCTGTCGGAAAACCGGCAAAAAACTTTGCACTACTAGAAGAACGAAGTAGCACTATGTCATTGGTCTTTATCCAGAGACTTTCTAAGTACTCTTTCAAATATGCTGGGTCTTCACCTTGCTCAATGGAGTGCCGATAAAAGGGCAGCATATATTGGTCAAAGCGGCCTAATGAAAGTGAACTTGCGTTTGATTCGTACTGCAAAATAATATTCATGTACCAAAATAGCTGGCACGCTTCGGCGAAGGTTTCAGGTTTACCCGTCGCGACTTTACCCGATATAGCAGCAATTGAACGTAGCTCTTTTTTCCTTACAGAGTCATGGCAGGTTACTGTCATCTCCAGTGCCATTTTTTCGTATCGACGAATATGGCGGATTGATGCCTGAAGAAGGATGACAACAGATTGATAAAAAGGATTGTCAGGTTGAGCCGCGTCGATAGATTCAAGTTCATCAAGGAGTTTACCAAGACCATTATTCAATAAACGCTCGTAGTCGATAATGATATGACCCTGGCCTTTGTCCGTCTGATTGACGCTAAATATTTTTTTCCCTACCGCATCTTTGATCTTTTCTGGTATTTGACTGTTGATAAAGTCCTTCATGGAGCGTTCTGACCAATAAGGGAGAAGTTCCTCTTTATAAATGCTTTTATCGCTTTCACTGATATAGAACTTATCTTGTGGACGGCTTTCGAAAATATCTAGCTCTTTCTCAATCCAATACGGGTCCATCTCTGGTGAGACGATGCCGGATCGAGGTTTGATAGTACGGTTACCTGCGACGAGTTCATCATCTCGAATGGAAATGGTGACATTGTCCAAGATATGAGCGGTCGCTTTGGCGCGTCGAAGTAGCGTATGTTCGCCTTCTGTAAGCTTATGACTTTCTGTATACAACAGAGCACGTTCTAGCGAGATCTCTCTCTTTGCTGTAAAAAGTGTCGATTTGAGGTTTTCGATTCTGACAGTGCTCATGGCAAGCTCCGTAGTGGCTAATTAAGGTTTATTTATTGGGCGAGGTTTGCGTTTTCTCGACTTAGATTTTTTATGTTTGCTTGCCTTTGCGGGTAGAAAAGACAAGCAAAGGCTTGCTACGCTGTTGTTAAATGGGCTTCGATTTTGTCGATAACCGCGCCAGCCCGTTTAACAGCATCACTTACGCCAATACGTACCACCAACTTGCCTTCAAATCGCTCTTGATTTTTGATATCGATATCTTTAGTTAAAATAACAACATCTGCCTGTGCGACTTGTTCGGCTGTGAGTGCATTTTCAATGCCAATAGACCCCTGTGTTTCTACATGACAGGTCCAGCCTTTTGCTTTTGCCGCTGATTCGATGGCTTCTGCTGCCATGTAAGTGTGTGCAACGCCAGATGGGCATGCGGTTACTGCTACTAAGTGAGTCATAATAATATCCTGTGATGTAAGACTTTTTACCCAAATAAAGGGTGGTAGAGTATAAAGTGCATCGTTGTATTTCGAATCGTGAGTGGGTTATCAATCGTAAGGGCTGATAACCCACCCAAAGAATGTGTTTGGTTATCCAATGCTAATATCAAGGTTGATATCGTCAGAGGCATTGTCTTTCGGCGTACCTATTTTACGTCGAGCTTTCAAGAAGTTGACTAAAAGTGCGGTAATCAGTGAGCCGACGGCCAAAGCAATGATAAAACCAAAGCGCCCTTCAACGACCGGTAGAACAATTAATCCACCCCATGCTGCAAAGCATTTCACACCAAGTAAGGCGGCCGTTACCGCACCACAAGCGGTACCTATCATAATGGACGGAATCACGCGTAGTGGGTCGGAAGCTGCAAACGGAATAGCACCTTCAGTTATACCCATGGTACCCATTAAGAGAGATGCACGACCTGCTTCTCGTTCGTCCGTTTCGTAGAGCTTTCGGTTTAGGAATGTTGCGAGGCCCATACCGACAGATGGTGTCGCAACCGCGACAGCAGAGATCCCCGCCACGTTATAGATACCTTCACCGACGCACAGAATAACGAAGGCATAAGCGACCTTGTTTACTGGCCCGCCCATATCAAAGGCGATCATTAGTCCCATAATAATGGCTAACACCACTATGCTTGAGTCTTGCATGCTTTTTAAGAATGCGGTGAGTCCAGCCGTTGCGGCGCCAATTGGTTCACCGATACCCCAAACAATGGCACCTGCTGTAATAAAGGTACCCACAATAGGAATAACAAAAATAGGCATGATGGAGCGAGCGAACGAAGGGACCTTTATTTTTTTCAGGTAGTGAACAACAATACCACCTAGTAGGCCAGCGAAAATGGCACCAAAGAAGCCCGTGTTATACATGTTAGCGCCAATAAAGGCCGCAATAGCTGATGGGGCAAGAGCCGAACGGTCTGCTATCGAGTAACCGATATAGGCCGCTAGTATTGGCACCATGAGTTGGAATCCGGCAACACCGATAAAGAAGAGGTCATGCAACCAGGTACCTTCTACAGGTACGGCACCTTCGCCATTAAGCATGACGGAAGCGGCGAGTAAAATACCACCAGCAACAACAAATGGTATCATATGTGATACACCAGTCATCAAGTGTGACCGGGTGTTTTTGAGTATGGAAATGATGTCGTTCATAACACTGTTCCTTAGAGCACAAAGTTTTTAATTAAAAGAATAGTTAGTTTCAATTTGTTCACGTTTACTCGCTGCGCAGCGTCTGTAATTTTTCCAACCATATATTTGGAATTGACCATCAAGGTTGTGCTCATAATATAGTGAGTAAATGTGCTATGCAGTTAGAGGATAAATCATCTATTTACTGGATTTTTGTTAGTTATGTTCAGGAAGGTGATCTATGACTCAAAATGGACTGACGTGATTTTATTGGCATAAAATTTAACCTATCCATTTGTTTACATGTAATTTAATCTAATAAAACTTGTTTTTGCTTTGTAAGCGGTGAGATCTGTATCTCACAATGGGTAGGATATTTGAGCTTGTTCACATTCGAGCGGATATCTAACAAATATCCAGTAAAACGAAGGTATGTCCAATAGAGGTGTATTTGATGACGTTATATTGTGTAACGAAAGCATATCAACCTATTCTACTTACGCTCTTGTTATACGTATTGAGGTTTGTAAGACAATCAATTCTGAGGCCAGAATTTCATGAAAACTTTATCTTTCTCTTGTGAATTACCAAATGGTGTTCACGCACGACCCGCTAGCCATGTTGAAGCATTATGTAACGAATTCAGAGCGGTCATTCAGTGGCAAAATGAACGTACCGGTATTTCTGCAAATGCAAAAAGTGTCCTTTCTCTTATTGGTACAGATACATTATTGGGTGACCACTGCCAGATAACTATTGAGGGTGAAGATGAAGAACAGGCATTGGAGAGAATTAGTCGTTTTATCAATACTGAGTTTGCACATTGTGACTCTTCTCTCGAAGTCGTGGAGCAACAGGTTGGTGATTTCCTTGCATTACCGCGAAGCTTTACCGCCCTTAATGCTCAGGTTTCTCGAGGCAATGCGGTAAGTGCCGGGTTTGGTATCGGTAAACTGATCCGTATTGGTGCTATAAATTTTGACACGCTAACAGACTTGCCCGAGAGCCGTGATATTGAACTTGAGCAAGAAGCGCTATTGCAGGGTTTAAAGCAGCTTATGAAAGCATTCGAACTTCAGTTGAAAACGGCCAGTCATACAGAAGGAGAAGTCGTCAATGCACACCTTTCAATAATAAAGGATGCCGAGTTCAAATCGACGCTAGAGAACAATTTAGTACAAGGTCGAAGCTGTGCCGATTCGGTCATTGCGACTGCCAAGCACTTTGGAGAGCAACTACAAAAGTCGGCGTCTAATTATATGCGTGAACGTGAGCTAGACATACGCGACGTATGCTTTCAATTGCTGCAGTCTATTTATGGTGAAGAGCGTTTCTGCAATACACTTAAATTAAGCGAACCGACGATTTGTATCGCGGATGATTTAACCCCTAGCCAGTTCTTAGAGCTTGATAAAGATCTATTAAAAGGCCTTATTTTAACCCATGGCGGCAGTACTTCTCATACCGTTATCCTAGCGCGTTCATTTGCGATTCCAACGTTGGTTGGTATTGACGAAAGATCCTTGACAACGATTCTTGATAATGAGGTTTTGGTGGATGGTACCCTTGGCCTAGTTGCGACAGAACTTGATGAAACGCTTCGACGTTACTACAAGCAAGAGCAGCGAGTTGTCGACATCATTGAAAAACGCCAGAGTCAGTATCGAGATCAAAAGGGGCAGACGGTGGATGGTAAGCCACTAGAAATAGCAGCGAATATTGCGCACTCTGTTGAAGCTCAAGCGGCATTTAATAATGGCGCGGAAGCAGTAGGGTTGTTTCGCACTGAGATGTTATATATGGATAGGTCGTCTGCACCAGATGAAGATGAACTATACAATATATTTTGTCAGGCGTTAGAGACCGCCCAAGGTAAATCTATTATCGTGCGCACCATTGATATTGGTGGTGATAAGCCGGTTGATTATTTGAATATTCCTTCTGAGAACAATCCGTTTCTTGGTTATCGTGCTGTGCGTATCTATGAAGAATTTTTGGAACTGTTTAAAGGTCAGTTACGCAGCATTCTTCGTGCGTCAGCTCATGGTTCTTTGAAGATTATGATTCCAATGATCTCTTCGTTGGATGAGATCTTGTGGGTAAAAGACATTCTGGCTGAGGTGCGCAAGGAGCTACGAGCCGAACAAATTCCATTCGATGAAAAAATCCCATTGGGCATTATGATGGAGGTCCCGTCTATTGCCTTCATTATTGATCAGTGCTGTGAAGAGATAGATTTCTTCAGTATTGGGAGTAATGACTTAACTCAGTATTTGATGGCAGTAGACCGAGACAATGCTAAAGTAACCAAACACTACAATAGTTTAAACCCCGCCTTTTTAAGGACGCTTGACCATGTTGTACGTGAGGTACATCGCCATGGGAAGTGGGTAGGTTTGTGTGGTGAGTTAGGTGCAAAAGGTTCCGTTCTTCCTCTGCTTGTTGGTTTGGGTTTAGACGAAATAAGTATGAGCGCACCAAGTATACCTGCGACCAAAGAGCGTATTGCGAATTTGGATAGCCGTGACTGTCGTCAGTTGTTGAATAAGGCGATGAGCTGTCGCACTTCGTTAGAGGTAGAACATCTGTTAGCACAGTTCCGCATGCATCAGTCTGATGCTCCACTTATTTCACAAGACTGTATAACCCTGGATAACGATTTACGTACCAAAGAAGAGGTGATAAAAACACTTTCTGAGAACCTGTTTTTGGCTGGCCGTTGTCGATACCCAACGAAACTTGCGGATGATCTATGGGCTCGTGAAGATGTATTTTCCACGGGGTTGGGGTTTGGGTTTGCGATACCGCATACCAAAAGCGAACATATAGAGCAATCGACCATTAGTGTCTCTCGCCTCGCTAAACCAATTCAATGGGGCGATGAAGAAGCTCAATTCGTCATTATGCTGACATTGAACAAGCACGCTGCGGGTGATCAGCACATGAAGATATTTTCAAAGTTAGCCCGACGAATTATGCATGAAGAATTCCGTCAAAGCTTGATGAATGCAAGTTCAACCGAAGAGATAGAAAGTATGCTGAAAATGGAACTGGAACTATAAAGAGGATACCGTAATGTCATCATTGCTCGAACAGATATTGGAACAGGAACAGCGCCTTCAGTTTACGTATTTTTCTCATCAAAGAGCGTGGGAGCTAGGCTGTGCCCTAAAAAGTGCCGCAGAGAACAAAAAGGTTAATGTTGCTATTGATATTGCGATGAATGGCCTCTGTATCTTTAGTTTCGCCATGCCCGGAACCCGGATTGATAACCTTGAATGGATCAGGCGTAAAAAAAATGTGGTTAATCGCTATCAAAATAGCTCTTGGTATATAGGAAACTATTACAAGAACAAAGGTGTTTCAATAGAAGAGAGCTCGCTCGTCGATGGTAAAGAGTATGCTCCCTTTGGTGGCAGCTTCCCTCTGACCATTCGCAATGTTGGCGTAGTTGGGACGATTACGGTGTCGGGTCTTCCTCAGGAAGAGGATCACCGATTAATCGTAGATACCTTAACGACTTTTTTATCTAAGCCATAATCCGTCCATATCATTATCTGAAAAGGTGCCGATGTCAGGCATCTTTTCTTTTTTAACGTCAAATGTCCTTCCAAATAATTCGCTATACCACGCTAAGTAAGTGTGTCATCAACACGAATGTCATTCCGCCGACCACTCTAGATATCCCTATCCAAGGGGCAAGGGCAATACGTATAAATAGGAGGTTTGTGACGGAGCACTTGTTACTCTAAATAGAGGTGAATAGTTTTCCTGTTTTGATCACATTTATCAATGCTGGGCATATATTTATCAAATTACCTACAGCATAATAATTGTGAATTTAAAGCATCGCTTTTCTTAAGTGGGAACATATAATGAACATGTACCTTAAATCTCAATATAGTTCAGAGCCAGCATTGCTCGCTTGGTATAATATTGATCACATACTCTCCTTTCATTTATCTTCAGAATAACTTCTTAGAGACGTTCCTACGTCACCTTAAAAAATTTCGGTAACATTTGACAATCAAATTTTATTATTGATTTTATTAAATCAACGTATTTATTTATATAAAATATGACGTATTGATCTAAAGTATTTTCATTAATAAAGAAGAATCCAAAAGTTACCTAGAATAGCCGTTGTCAATGCAATGGTAAATTATAGATAGACAATACCCATCTCAGTCTCTTTTTTAGATTGCGAGATTGTTTGTATCTATATATATCAAAAACATTTTTTGTATTTAATATTTCGTTATTATTATGGCACGTTTAATTCAGTTGAATTTTTATACGGCCTATTTAAAAAATAGATAAAAATAACGAGATTGTTCGTAACTAATTTAATCATGGTGAAATAACACCATGTAACTATATAAAGGCATTATTATGGAAAACTTTAAGCATCTACCAGAACCATTCCGCATTCGTGTAATTGAACCTGTTAAACGTACGACACGTGAGTATCGTGATCAAGCAATTATTAAAGCAGGTATGAACCCATTTTTGCTTGATAGTGAAGATGTATTTATTGACCTTCTTACCGACAGCGGTACAGGCGCAATTACGCAAAAAATGCAAGCAGCAATGCTTCTTGGTGATGAAGCATATAGCGGTAGCCGCAGCTATTATGCATTGGCAAACGCAGTAAAAGATATCTTCGGATATGAGTTTACAATCCCGACTCACCAAGGTCGTGGTGCTGAGCAAATTTACATCCCTGTTTTAATCAAGAAACGTGAAATGGAGAAGGGTCTTGACCGTACTAAGATGGTCGCTCTATCTAACTACTTCTTCGATACAACGCAAGGTCATACTCAAATGAACTGCTGTGTTGCGAAAAACGTATACACAGAAGAAGCATTTGATACTGCTGTAAATGCAGATTTTAAAGGCAACTTTGACCTAGTTAAGCTAGAAGAAGCGATTCTTGAAGCGGGTGCAGCCAACGTGCCATACATTGTGAGCACCATTACTTGTAACTCTGCTGGTGGCCAACCTGTTTCTATCGCAAACTTAAAAGCTGTGTACGAAATCGGACAAAAATATGACATTCCAGTCATCATGGACTCCGCTCGTTATGCTGAGAATGCTTACTTCATTCAACAACGTGAAGAAGCATACAAAACGTGGACAATTGAAGAGATCACTTTTGAATCTTACAAGTACGCTGATGCACTAGCGATGTCAGCGAAAAAAGACGCCATGGTACAAATGGGTGGCCTACTTTGTTTCAAAGATGACTCCCTAATGGATGTATACACTGAGTGTCGTACTTTGTGTGTGGTACAAGAAGGTTTCCCAACTTACGGTGGCTTAGAAGGCGGCGCGATGGAACGTCTTGCTGTTGGTCTTTATGACGGAATGCGTCAAGAGTGGCTAGCATATCGTATTGGCCAAGTTCAATACCTTGTAGATGGATTAGAAGGTTTGGGCATCGTTTGTCAACAAGCCGGCGGCCACGCAGCATTCGTTGATGCGGGCAAGCTGCTTCCTCATATCCCTGCTGGTCAATTCCCTGCACATGCTCTTGCTTGTGAGTTATATAAAGTTGCGGGTATTCGTGCGGTTGAGATTGGTTCTCTATTGCTAGGTCGTGATCCTGCAACGGGCAAGCAACATCCTTGTCCTGCGGAACTACTACGTTTGACTATTCCACGTGCAACATACACCCAAACGCACATGGATTTCGTTATTGAAGCATTCCAAAAAGTAAAAGAAAATGCAGCAAACGTTAAAGGTTTAGATTTCACTTACGAGCCAGCTGTTCTTCGTCACTTTACTGCC
The DNA here is from genome assembly GCF_015594925.2 of Vibrio sp. VB16. Classification (NCBI taxonomy): domain Bacteria; kingdom Pseudomonadati; phylum Pseudomonadota; class Gammaproteobacteria; order Vibrionales; family Vibrionaceae; genus Vibrio; species Vibrio sp. VB16. The sequence goes on along the minus strand of NZ_CP087591.1, from coordinate 337,544 downwards.
CGTTTACAAGAAGTTGAAGCGGTACAGCAAGCTGATAAATCAGAAGAAAAAGTTCTCGAAAAAGCTTAATTGCTATAAAAGAGGTACCCATTTGGGTGCCTCTTTACCTAAACAAATAATAAAATAATACGATTTAGGTATGTAGTCCAATAACGTGAAATAACAAGAGTGAATGAAATATGGAACAGAGTTCTACGTTTACATCAAATGATAAAGCTGCGGAAAAAAGCCCTTCACTGATTGGTGGTGCGTGTATTATCGCCAGTGTTTGTGTTGGTGCCGGTATGTTAGGCCTACCGAGCGCAGGAGCGGGTGCATGGACAGTATGGTCAATTCTTGCCATTACATTAACCATGATTGTGATGACAGTGTCTGGTTGGATGTTGTTGGAATCATTCAAGCATTATGACCTAAAGGTATCGTTTAATACGGTAACTAAAGACATGCTTGGTGACAAAATCAACATGTTCAATAACCTAGCGGTTTATTTTGTAGGAGGGATATTACTTTATGCTTATATCACATCTTCAGGCCTTATCCTTCAAGATACTTTGAATCTAGATAGTAAAATAGCGTCTATCTTATTTGTGTTAGTTTTCTCCGCCTTTGTATGGCACTCCACCAGAGCAGTAGACAGAATTTCAGTTGTTTTGATTTTATTCATGGTCTTAAGCTTTGTATTTGGTGTGTCAGGGTTAGCAATCAAAGTCGATATGTCGATACTGTTTGACACTATCAATGCGGAAGCGAACTACGCACCTTATGCTCTAGCAATGCTACCAGTGGCGTTAACCTCGTTTGGTTATCATCATTCGGTTGCTTCTATGCGAGCTTACTACGGAGAAGAAACAAGAGCGAAGTACGCTATATTGATTGGCACAGTAATCGCCTTGAGTTTGTACTTTTTGTGGCTGTTTAGTATCTATGGAAATCTACCAAGAAGCCAGTTCGGTCCTATCATCGAGCAAGGCGGTAACGTAGATGCGTTGCTAACAGCATTAGGTTCAGTTATTGAATCTGAAAAAGTAGCCAATGCGATTAATACCTTCTCAATGGCGGCAATCTTGTCTTCTTTCATTGGTGTTGGACTTGGCGTGTTTGACTATTTGGCGGACTTGTTCAAGTTTGAAGATACTAAGCAAGGAAGAGCAAAGACTTGGCTAGTTACCTTCTTGCCACCGCTTGTTTTATCGCTGCTTTTTCCATTCGGTTTTGTCATCGTCATTGGCTATGCTGGTGCTGCGGCAACAGTTTGGACGTGTATCATTCCTGCTCTTCTCGTTAGAAAAGCACGTATGTTAGAGACGGGAGACAAAGGGTTTAGAGCTCCAGGCGGTCAAGTTATGATCTATCTTGTTATGGGTTTCGGTGTACTAACTGCCGTGTTCCATATCATGTCGATGCTAGGCTTTCTTCCTTCGTACGTGGGATAGTCAAAATTAAGTAAACGTATCAATAACTAGCTGGTTATCTAACAAAATAGATAATCAGCCTCTCAAATAAATAGGAAAGTAAAATGGTTGCGATTAAAACATCCGGTGCGCCTGCAGCAATTGGTCCGTACGTACAAGGCGTGGATTTGGGCAGTATGATCATTACATCAGGTCAATTACCTATCAATCCAGAAACAAAAGTAATGCCAGATGATGTTGCAGAGCAAGCCACTCAATCGTTAGAAAATGCATTGGCGATAATAACTGAAGCTGGCTTAACGGCTAAGAATATTGTCAAGACAACGGTATTTGTAAAAGACCTCAATGATTTCGCACGCATAAATGAAGTTTACGAAGTGTTCTTCAATAAGCATGATGCGCCATTCCCTGCACGTTCTTGTGTTGAAGTGGCTAGATTACCTCTAGACGCGCAAATCGAAATTGAAGTTATCGCTGTTCGGTAGGTTTCTACGCCTTAGTGAAATAAGTCGTTCTAATAAAGAGTGCAACCCAATTCGGTTGCACTCTTTTTTTGTCTTGTTGATCGAGTCTAACGAAACATCGCGAGAGCAGTATCGAGCATTCGATTAGCAAAACCCCATTCGTTATCACACCAAACCAGCATTTTAACCAAATGCCCATTGCTCACTCGAGTAAGGGTTCCATCGACGATTGCACTGTGAGGGTCATGATTAAAGTCGCTGGAAACTAACGGTACCTCAGTATAATCGACAATACCTTGCAATGAATACCTAGAAGCTTCCAATATGGTTTGGTTGATCTCATCAATATTTGCGCTGGCGTGGATTGTGACGCTTAGATCCATGGCTGTGACATTGACGGTGGGAACTCTGACAGAAATGGCTTCAAATTTGTCAGAAAATTTGGGAAATATCCTTCCAATGCCTTTGTGAAGTTTTGTATCGACGGGAATAATCGAATGACTTGCTGCACGGGTTCTGCGAAGGTCTGAGTGGTAAGCGTCAATGACCGGTTGATCATTCATAGATGAATGAATCGTAGTAATGGTGCCGGACTCGATGCCGAAGCTTTCATCCAGTATTTTAATGATAGGAACAATGCAATTGGTGGTGCACGACCCGTTTGAAACAATATGATGTTCTGGTTTCAACGTCTCATGGTTAACACCGTAAATAACCGTGTTATCCAAATCGTTCGAACCTGGGTGTGAAAAAAGAACCTTTTTAGCGCCCGCCTTGATGTGTTTTTCGCCATCAGCTTTGCTGCCATACACACCAGTACAATCCAAAACGATGTCGACCTTGAGGTATTGCCAAGGAAGCGATTCTATATCAGAAAAATGAAAAATTCGGACAGAATCAACGCCATTATTTTCGCGATGAATGAACAGATGACGCTCGTCAAAAGTGATGGGGTTCTTAAAGCGTCCGTGTGTGGAGTCATATTGTAACAAATGAGCCATTGCGTTCGGTTCTGCAAGTTCGTTTACCGCGACAATTTCAATGGTCTTATGTTTATCGCTTTCATACAAAGCCCTGAGAACGTTTCTTCCTATGCGGCCGAAACCATTGATGGCAACTCTAATCATCTTTACATCTTCCTTCAGCTTAACGTGTTAAGCAGATATTAATAATTCGCTTTGTCATCATTTTTTAAAACGATGACAATCATTTATATTTTATCGCGCGCTATAGCAATAGTTTCTTTCATGTCAGAAACCGCTTTGCTTAGTCCATCAAATACAGCGCGACCAATAATAGAGTGACCGATGTTCAACTCATAGATATCAGGAAGGGCAGCAATCGCAGCGACATTGTGATACGTGAGGCCGTGACCAGCATTCACAATAATACCTAGACTGACGGCATAGGTTGCTGCAGTTGAGATTTTCTTGAGTTCAATCTGTTGGTCGAGCTCTGTTTTAGCGTTGGCGTAATGACCAGTATGAAGCTCAATAAATGGAGCCCCACACTCTTTGGCAGCAAAGATTTGTTCATTATCTGCGTCAATAAATAGGGAGACGTTGATACCTGCCTGACAAAGGGTTTGTGTGGCAGCTTTGACTTTATCTAACTGGCCTTTGACGTCTAATCCGCCTTCAGTCGTTAACTCTTCTCGTTTTTCAGGGACGAGACAGACAAACTCTGGTTTTACTTCTAATGCAATCGTTACCATTTCATCGGTAACAGCCATTTCAAGATTCATACGAGTTTGAAGGGTGTCACGAAGAATACGAACATCTCTGTCTTTTATATGGCGTCGATCTTCTCGTAGATGGATGGTGATACCATCTGCGCCTGCTCTTTCTGCTATTTCAGCAGCATGTACAGGGTCTGGGTATTTAGTACCACGTGCGTTTCGTAGTGTGGCAATATGGTCAATATTGACCCCTAATAAAACTGAGTTCATTCTGTTACTCCATTTTTGATTCTGGAATGATAAGTGTTGTGTTCGAGTAGGATGATAAATACGATTTATTATCGACTCTTATACCTTGTTCATCGTGATGTTGGTTCTGCTATAAATCGATAGTTAACAAAGATAAGGCGAAATAGAATTAACTACGGCATTAAAATAGCCGTTTACCAACATTGGGAAAAATTAAAAATATAAAATAACTTCAATTATTATAATTATTAATGGATGTAGGTTGTTCTCGGTTGGTGAGGGATCACCGAAGAAAAGATTAAATAGCAGAGATGCGTGCAGAAATATTGTAGTCGATATTAAACCAAGCCATTTGCATTAGCTCTAACACTGTTTTTTGATGTGTCTTCATCTGTATGATCCTAACAATGCCTATTTGTGTTCTCTATTGTATAGAGCAAGGAATAACATACAAATAATTCCCATGAAAACGTGAACACGTATACGTTTTAAAAATCGGCTTTCTTTAGAAACGATTTTTGTGCATTTCCATTACAATATATTTCGACGTTTCGATCAACTTATCTCTAAACCATTGATGACTCGGATCGTGATTGAACTTCTTTAACCAGATAAGATAATTTGACATCTTTTTGTGGTCAAAAGGAGGGCTAAAGATCTGCAATTTCAAATGATCTTCAAATTGCAACGCTATCGATAATGGGACGACAGTAATGTAATCTGATTGGCTACAAAATAGCAGGTTGTTAAATATTGACCGGCCATGATACGCGACCTTCCGCTTGCCAATATCTATGTTGGTATAGTGCCCAAGGCTGCGCATTTTGTTTCTAGTTCTTTCTAACACAACATGGGTTTCGTCCATATATTGAGATTCTGTCAGTTCGCCTTTAATCCGAGGATGACCTTTTCGGCAGACAATGACGAAGTCACTTTCAAATAATAGTGTTGACTCTATGCTTGGATGATTCGGCGGAAATATATCGACCATCACGTCGAATTTTTGCGTAAGCAAATCGTTGTACATCTTGTCATCATCATCGGGTTGGTCGAAGACTTCTAAGCTAATACCTTTATTTTTTTTATTGGCAAACCTATCGAGAAAAAGCCATTGAAGGTGCTCGGGCGCTGTCATGAAAAACTGCCGATTTGAAGCCTCAGGGTCAAATTCACCAAGGGCCTCAAATACGCGATTAAGTTGTAGAACTGGCCCTTGAATTTGCTCGTATAAGCTCGTTGCATAAGCGGTTGGTACCACACCTCGTCCACTTCGGATAAACAGATCTTGCCCTATCTCATTTTTTAGTCTTGTTAATGAGGTACTGATCGTGGACTGGTTAGTGCTCAAATGTTCTGCGGCCTTACTTAAACTACCGTGTTCCATTACGGCAGAAAACACGGCCAGCAAGTTAAAATTTGGAATATCGTTGCTCATAAGTTGTTGTTCTTCTCCCATTATACATCCCAATACTAATCAATCGTAAAAACGATGTATAGGGCGTTCATTGCCATAATATCAAGCCTTTTTACCGATGATATCGACTGTAGTGTCATTCTACTACGCTAATCTTACATAATACATCGTAATTACGATGTATTGAATTCGGATTGACCTGTGGATTCATGATGGTGAGTCACCTAATAATGACAGCAAGAAATTACTCAACTGTTTTAAAATAATATGAGGTCATTACCATGACTAATACGTTTAAGAAAATGGCTATACCCGCTGCAATTGTGAGTGCTCTACTTACATCGAGTTATGCCACTGCTACTCCTGTTGTAGAAGCAACGTCAAAAATAGGTCAAGAGCTTCAAACTAGCTCTGCGGCTCAGTACCAACATATCGATCTTGACGCACGTTATAAAAGTGACGTTTTATTCGAAAACAAATCAAACCTATTTTGGGGTGAAGGCAAACGTATCCAAGTATTGTCTAAGACAGGTAAGACTTTAGCGTATACAGCAGAATCAGAGAATGTGCATCCAACACTAACCAAACACGGGCGTAAGATGGATCAAGCACTCATTCAAATTGACGACAATGTCTACCTTGGTTACGGTTTCGGGCTAGATACCCCAGTCATGATTGTAGGCGATGACGGTATTATTATCGTCGATCCCGGCGAGTCAGTTCAGATGGCTGAGTCGGTAAAAGAGCAGTTCCGTACGATTACCGATAAGCCAGTAAAAGCGATCATCTATTCTCACAACCATATTGACCACATCTCTGGTGTTCGGGCGTGGGTAACAGACGCAGAAGTGGAATCTGGTGAAGTAAAGGTCATTGCACAAGAAGGGCTAACGGATGCAGTGGCAAACTGGTCTTCAAATCTTGGTACATTATTCGGTCACCGTACTTCTTACACAGGTGCTAAGCATGTTGAAGAAGGAGAGTTTGGCACGGTTAATGATGGGTTAGGTCCTCGTTTCATGCAGGGTGATATCTCATTTATTGAACCTAACATGGCTTTTAAGGATAAGTTAGAGATCACGATTTCTGGTGTTAAATTGGAGATCGTCAATGTGCCTTCTGAAACAAAAGACGAAATCGTTGTTTATCTGCCAGAACAAAAAATTCTACATGCGGCCGAAGTTCTACAGGGGGAAAACTTTCCTAACCTTCACACTATCCGCGGTACTAAGTTTCGCGACCCATCAATGTGGTTCAAAGGCATAGACACTATGCGTCAGTTTGATACGGAGATAATGATAAACTCTCATGGTCGTCCTGTTGAAGGTAAAGAAGCCGTTGCAAACGTCTTAACTGCATACCGAGATGCAATTCAATACACACATGATCAAACCATTCGTTTCATGAACAAAGGGATGACACCCGATGAGCTAGTAGAAGTTGTTAAACTGCCTAAGCATCTTGCTGAACATCCTTGGCTGGGTGAGCATTACGGTACTGTGGCTCATGCTGTTCGTCAGATCTATGTTGGTTACAATGGCTTCTTTGAAGGAGACCCATGGCAGTTAGAGCCGATGGCATATAACCAACGTGCTGTCGCCTTTGTTGAAATAATGGGTGGTCGAGACAATATCATCACGACGGCAAAAGCCGCGATCAAAGCAGAGAACTACACATTTGCAGCGGAGATTTTGTCTTATCCCATTACGGTAAATAAAGATGATTCAGAAGCTCGTCAATTAAAAGCCGCTGCTTATAAGGCGTGGGCAGCAAACCAAGTGAATATCAATTGGCGTAATTGGGCGCTTAATTCAGCGGCAGAATTAGAAGGCACACGCGACTTCTCTAACCTGATTAGTTTTGCTTCTGTTGATGTATTGACTGCGTTACCAAGCAAACAAATCTTCGACATGATGACGTCGACTTTGATTGCTGAGAACACGCTCGATGTACAGATGTCGTTGACATACAACTTTGTGGATACTAACGAATCATTCACTATTGAGATCCGTAACGGTATTGCTCAGCTGCATGAAAAAGCGTTGCTAGGTGCAGATGTCCAAATCAACACCACTCGTGTTGTTCTAAATCAAGTATTAGCAGCGGGACCGAACGCTCAACAGGTTATTGGTAAGAACCTGCAATCCGGTGATTTCACGTTCTCAAACGGTGACATAAAAGGGTTTGGCCAATTTATGAGTTATTTCGATAAACCAATGACCCCTGAAGAGATTATGCTCATTGTTCGTTGATACTTACGGCTGACTTAAGGTCAATTTTCATCATCCCGATAAAAATTGACCTTAATTCAAGAAAACTGACGTCATCCCCATGAAAATGGGGATCTAATATCACCAAGATTCCCGTTTTCACGGGAATGACGAAGTATTTAGCACCAACCGAACAGCAATACGTTTTCACAAGAACAACGATGAATTAATGAATATTTTGTCTTAAATGATTTGGCATAAGCCTTTACTGCCTTTCTTATTTCGAGTTTCAATACCTTGCGTTTCAAGTACCGTATTGTATTCACAATCCACATCAGAAAATATTGGATAGATTTGGTGACTTTTATGAAATTTAAAATCGTAATATTTCTTCTTGTCTTGGTTTCATCTTATAGCTATGCGTGTGGTTTACATCAAAGTACAGGGTTTAATTTTGTTACTGAACCCGGCTCGTTAGAGGTTTTTGAGAATGTTATAGCGGTAAGGCAATCCAATGCTTTGGGGAATGTAAAGAAGCCCGAACATTTTCTACTATATTCCTTTAAAGGTGCGCTCAATAAACCGTATAGCAATAGAATCAATTTCAGTATTTTTGAGGCGATAAAAGGTCACTACAGTGAGGTAACCTTCGGTTATTCTATTGATGTATTGGGCCGTGATACATTACCGACCGGAAATGATGTCTTGTTGATTACTGAGTTAGATGTGCTCGATGCATTAGCCACAAGGTCATTGTCTTGGTCGCAGGCTAAGGAGCAAGAATTAGTTAAAGTTAACGGTCAAGACCATGACGTCGATGTTTTAGATAACTGGTTTACGGCGCTTTTTCCTGACTCTATTCATGAAAGTTAACCATCGCTAATGTCGGTAAGGAACGACGCAAATGTGCACGCTTCTAACTTTATGAACACGCAGTAAGCGGAAGGTTGTTACTCGGTTTAAACTATGTAACCTTAGTGAATAGGCGATGAGAAAAACGGACCAATGCATTAGGGCTAATGTCACCGCATAATGATAATAGGTAAATCAAGGACGTCAAATGAGAAGCGAATACAAGATTCCAAAAATTGGTTTGGGTTTATGGAAGATCAATAAAGAACAGTGTGCTGATACGGTATATAACGCGATTAAACTAGGTTATCGACTGTTAGACAGTGCTTGCGATTATGGCAACGAGAAGGAAGTCGGTGAAGGGATAAAACGCGCTATTGCAGAAGGAATAGTCACCCGGAAAGAGTTGTGGATTACCTCTAAACTCTGGAATACATTCCATAAAAAGGAACATGTAAAACCGGCATTAGAACGTACGCTCTCTGACCTCGGTGTTGACTACCTAGATTCCTATCTTATCCATTTCCCCATCGCTCAACCCTATGTTCCATTTGAGACGCGTTACCCGCCAGAATGGCTGCTTGATCCAGTGGCCGACAAACCAACAATGGAACTCGCACCGGTTCCTTTATATGAAACGTGGCAGGGTATGGAAGCGCTTGTAGAATTGGGTTTGGTTAAAAATATTGGTGTGTGTAATTACAATACCGGACTTTTGAATGACCTAATGGCATACGCAAAAATTAAGCCGTCTGAACTTCAAATTGAGTCTCATCCTTATCTTACCCAGGAAAAGTTAATAAGATTGGCGAACAATTATGGTATTTCAGTGACCTCATTTTCACCTCTAGGTTCGCTCTCTTATCTAGAAATGAACATGGCAGATACGCTGGATTCTGTACTCGAAAAACAGGTGGTTATTGATGCGGCCAAGGCGCATAACAGAACTCCAGCACAGATAGTATTAAGATGGGGAATACAGCGCGGTTGTTCGATTATTCCAAAAAGCACCAACATCGGACGTCTGCAGGAAAACATATCCATCTTTGATTTTTCACTCACAGATAATCAAATGGCGGAGATCTCAGGCCTAAATATTAATCGTCGTTTTAACGACCCCGGTGATTTTTGTGAAGCTGCATTTGACCGCTTTATGCCGATCTACGATTAAGGGAATAGGTAAGGCGAGATAAGGTATAAGTCCGCGATTGCTATCGTCTGACTTTTCCTTAGCTCGCTTTGTTGGTTTGCTTAAACGTGGCGAAGATTGCACGAGATTATGTCGGCTACTCTTCTGAATTCAGTCAGTTCTTGTTCGGTGAGGTTCTCTTGCATTTTATTGTGCATACTGATCTGAGTTTCGGATACTAACTTCATTAACGCTTTACCACCCTCTGTCAGAGTCAAAAACTGGCTTCGTTTGTCCTCAGGGTTAGCACGCTTTGACAACCAACCTTTATCAATCATCTCTTTAATCAGGCGAGCTATCTGCGCTTTATCTCTAGCAAAGAAGTTGACAATATCATTAGCTGTACATGCTTCATTTTTATCTATAAAAGTTAAACACCTGATATGCATAGAGTTTAGACCAATTTCGCTCGCTTTAAGCGTAGAGCGCATAGTTAAACGGCATAAGTGAACCATATTGAAAATAGTGTCAGAGATAGAATCGTTGCTCATAAAAATAACCTCGCAATATAGTTGACATAGTCAACCATTGAGTAATATAGTAGACTTTATCAACTTATTTACTATTTTTCAAGTTAGAGGGAAAAGCTAAATGCGACCAAATAAACCAAAAGCGCGCTTAACGTATGTGTCAAAAATCATCGAACTCTCGCCACATATGCGTCGCATTGTTGTAACCGGAGAAAGTTTACTGGACTTTCCTATTGATTTGGAAGGTTCATATGTGAAGGTGGTCTTGCCGTCACAAGATGAAAATGAACGCAAGATGCGGTCATATACCATTCGCTTTTTTGATCCACAGACGAGAGAGTTGGGACTGGATTTTGTCATCAACCGCCATAATGGTCCTGCGACCGATTGGGCAAGGCAGGCAAAAATTGGAGATAGCATTATGATTGCTGGTCCAGGGCCGATGAAAATGACCAACTACGACCATCATAGCTATTTGTTGGTTGGGGACATAACCTCGATAAATGCAATAAACGGATATGTACCAAGGTTTCGGTCCGGAACGGACGTGAAAGCGATCATTGGGGTTCCTACTCGTGCAGACATAATAGAGATGGATTATGACGATTCACAAAATACAGAATGGTTTGTGGAGGATGAAGCCACGATGACCCTAGAAGAAAAAGTTCTAAAGGTGGCACAGGGGATGCTGAAAGACACTCATGTGTTTTTGGGGTTGGAAGCCAGAAGCATTCGTTCACTTCGCCCTGTATTACAAGAAGACATCGGCCTTGATAGGCTGAATATTTTTGCTGTAGGTTATTGGAAGAAAGGCGTCGATGCTGACCGATTTGGCGCTCAAAAGAAAGCTAACCCAGTATAGACGTTAACGTTATAGTCTATTTATCGACCTTTCGACGCGCTTTTATTCGTTCATGAATGACTTTAGCTGACTTACCCAGTTTTCAACTCGCTTATGTGTTTGTTCCGCTTGTCTTTCCATATCGATAGCAAGGCCGACAAAGAAACCGTTTTTCTCGGCCCTCGATTCCGAATGCGTATAGCCTTTAGAAGGCCACGAACCGATAAGTGTCGCGCCTGCTTCTTCGCATGTCTGCGCAAGGTCGGCCATGGCATCTACAAAAGTGTCGGCGTAGTCGATCTGATCTCCTAAGCCAAAGACCGCAACCTTGGTATCTGTCAGATTAAGATCTTCGATGTCATCGAGTACATAGTCCCAGTCAGACTGAATCTCGCCGTTATTTACTGTAGGCGTACCGAGAATAATAAGGTCATATTGTTCTAGGTCCTCCAACTCTACATCTGCGATGTCGTTGCTATCGATATCAAATTGCTGAGCGATAAGCGCGGCGACTTTTTTTGTCGAACCGGAATCACTTCCATAAAATACGGCGATGTTTGCCATTGTTGTTCTCTCTGTTTATAGGGTTTATACCAATTTTAAGTGTATGGACTAATCGAATGTAGAAACGTTTGGCGTTATTTCCATTCAGCCAATTGATTAAGCAATGACTGTCTATGTTCGACTTGAGATTGTAGTGACGCGATCCCTTGTAAATAGCGTTCATGGTCTCTTGCTGAAAGCTGCTTAAATCGATTCTGGTGTTCAATAAAGTGTTCTACCCCAAGTTTCGCTGGACGTGAATCAAGCTGAAGCGCGGCTTTACCTTTGATTTTTCGTCTAGGATCAAATCGGTAGAGTGGCCACATACCGGTATCGACGAGCCTTTGCTGTTGCTCGATACCTTCAGACATGTCGATACCGTGGGTAATGCACGAAGCGTAAGCGATAATTAAAGATGGTCCGGGGTAAGATTCTGCTTCTTGAATTGCTTTCAAGGTCTGATTCATATTCGCCCCGATGGCGATAGTGGCTACGTAGGCATTGCCATTCATCATGGTGGTAATACCAAGATCTTTTCCTGCTGTCTGTTTACCTTCGCTAGCAAACTTGGCTATGGCACCTGTCGGTGTTGCTTTCGATTGTTGTCCACCGGTATTGGCGTAAACCTGATTGTTTAGGACTATGATGTTGATGTTTTTTTTGCCTGCTAGTACGTGGTCTACGCCGCCATAGCCGATATCAAATGCCCATCCGTCACCCCCCATAATCCATACGGACTTTGCGACTAATGAATTGGCATACTGTGTCATTGAGTGTTTCTCATCAATCCGTTGTTTCAGGTGCCTGATATTCTCGCGTTGCTTCGCGATGCCTCTGACTGAGGAATCGTTAACCAGTTTGATGATATCTTCGAATAGCGGTTTCGGAAGAGAGTCTTGCACGGTTTTAAGTTGAGTCAGTGCGATATCTTGTTCGCTTTCTAACGCCATCCGCATACCCAGACCAAACTCTGCGTTATCCTCAAACAGGGAGTTTGCCCATGCAGGCCCTTGCCCTTGTTTGTTTTGGCTATAAGGTGTGGTGGGTAGATTTCCTCCATATATCGAAGAGCACCCCGTTGCGTTGGCAATCAGCATATGATCACCGTACAGCTGAGTGAGCACTTTAATATAAGGGGTTTCCCCACAGCCAGAGCAGGCTCCTGAAAACTCAAGTAATGGCTCCAAAAGCTGGCTGCTTCGGGCATCGATGCGTTTGATTTCGATAGGTTTAAGCTCGGGTAATTGGGTGAAATATTCAAAATTCTGGTTTTGTTCTTTTGATACTGATGCCCTAGCTACCATTTCCAATGCTTTTTTTGAAACATCGCTTTCATTCAGACTAGGGCACATATCCACGCAAAGCTGGCAGCCAGTGCAATCCTGAGGTGAAATTTGAAGGGTGTATCTTTCACCATGGAAATCGCGCAATTTATAGTCTGTAGTTATGAAGGATTTAGGCGCATCCTTTAATGGCAAGGTGCGGCTGACCACTTTTACTCGAATAGCGGAATGAGGACAGACTAAGCTGCAGATATTGCATTGGGTACAACTTTCTTTATCCCATTGTGGGACAAAACTTGCTATATCTCGTTTTTCCCATTTGCTGGTGGCCGTGGGCCACTGACCATCAACGGGAAAGACACTTACAGGTAATTGATCGCCACGGTTTTGTAAAAGTTCAGCCGTTATGTTTTTTACAAACTCTGGGGCATGATGCGAAACAATTGGCACGTTTTCAGGCTTTTTCAATGTGTTAACATTGGGTAAAACCTCAAATAAAACGGCTTCGGTTTTCGCTACCGTCGCCAGATTGGCATGGATTAACTTATCCCCCTTACGTTGATAGGTTTGTTTTATGGCTTCGTTTTGTCGTTCAAATGCCTGCTTAGGTGTGAGTAATTCGGTCAATAAAAAGAAAGCACGCTGCATAATATTGTTAATACGACCGCGAATACCGTATCGGTTTGCGAGGTCGTTGGCATCGATTGTGTAAATCTTTAAATTCTTTGTAAGGATATGGTTTTGTTCGCGGTAATTGAGCTGGCTCCACAACTCGTCTGCGGAATGGACCGAATTAAATAGAACGGTTGCACCCCGTTTGGCATGGGCAAGAATGTCGTTGTTTTTAAGCAGGCTAAACTGGTGACAACCAAGGAAGTCGGCTTCATCTATGAGATAAGGTGCATCAATTAGGGTGTTATTGAATCGCAAATGAGAGGTAGTCATCCCCCCACTTTTTTTGGAGTCATAAACAAAATAACCTTGGGTAAACCAAGGGCTGTCGGAGCCCACTATTTTGATGGTGTTTTTATTTGCACCGACGGTACCGTCTGCTCCTAACCCATAAAAAAGCGCCCGGAGTGTTGATTCATCGTAGTCGATGCTTGAATGAACTAACGGTAGCGAAAGATTGGTAACGTCATCGGTTATACCGACCGTAAAGCTCTGAAAAATGGTACCAGACTCTATAGCCGTATAGATTGACTCTGCATGGTTAGGGGTAAACTCTTTAGATGAAAGACCGTATCGACCACCAAAAACCTTCGGGGTAGGGGTGTTATGGTGTGCGTGCCAATCTCGTGAAATTGCGACAACGATATCGAGATAAAGTGGTTCGCCGATGGCGCCAGGTTCTTTGGTCCGGTCCAGTACTGCAATGTTTTGAATCGTTGATGGTATAACGCTTAAGCAATGCTCTACAGAAAAGGGGCGGAATAGATGAACGCATAGAACACCGACGTGTTTACCCTTTTTTTGCAATCCAGCAACGGTTTGCTTCACGGTGCTTGTGGCGGAGCCCATCACGACGATAAGTGCGGAGGCTGTTTCATCACCAATATATTGAAAAGGGTGGTAATGACGTCCGGTAAGTTCGCCAAATTTGTCCATCATGTCGACGACGATGTTAGGGCAGGTATCGTAATAGCGGTTTACCGCTTCCCTTGCTTGAAAGTAGGTGTCTGGGTTCTGAGAAGACCCTCTGAGTGTCGGGGCGTCTGGTGTCAGTCTTCGCTGAAAGTTTTGCGTAATGGTGTTTTCATCTAGCATCTTTTCTATTGTGTCATTATGGATAGTTTGAACGTGGTTTAGCTCATGAGAGGTCCTGAATCCATCAAAAAAGTGCACAAAGGGGATGCGGCTTTGTAACGTGGCAGCTTGAGCAATTAATGCTAAGTCGTGGGCTTGTTGGCTGTTATTACCTGAAAGTATAGCAAAGCCAGTTTGACGTACGGCCATCACATCGGAGTGATCGCAAAGGATAGAAAGGGCGTGTGTTGCCACTGTTCTCGCCGCAACATGCAGTACAAAGGGAGTGAGTTCGCCCGCTATCTTATACATGTTTGGGACCATTAATAACAATCCCTGTGATGAGGTAAAAGAGGTGGCCAAAGAGCCTGCCGTTAATGCCCCGTGTACAAGACCTGCCGCTCCGGCTTCCGACTGCATCTCGTAAATACTGGGTATGACGCCTCGGAAGTTAGTGACTTGGTCATTCGTCCACTCTTCGCAATGCTCTGCCATGGCTGAAGATGGTGTGATCGGATAGATGCCGATGACATCGTTACAACGGTAAGCGACAGAAGCTGCGGCTTCATTGCCGTCCATTATCCTAATCTCTGTTTCTTTTTTATCGGTGGTGGTACCCACCTTTTTGCTCATGTTCATGTTCTACCTCAGTCGTGGTTAGGAGCACTTGGGTCGTATCCTTTGGCCCACTGGCGAATGATATCCATGTCTTCTTGCTTGCGTTTTTCAGCATTGTCATCGGTGATTTGGCTAAAAACATATTGAGGTTTGTTGGAACGACTGGTTTTCAAAACCAGGGTAATGTCTTGATGCAAAGCCAATAGGATGAAGCCGGATGTCACGGCATAAAATAGATACAAAAAGTGCTTTCTCATGCCTATGACTCCTCAACAGAAATGGCGATTGGTTGCTCGTTTTTGAGGTGTATATTGGTGCGCTTGTTTTGAGTTAGTTTGTCCTTTTTTCTGGTAGGATTTTTTTTGCTCCTTTTCGGTTTGGTTACCTGTTTGTACCACTCTTTAATAAAGAGCAGATAGTCGGTCATCGCATTAATAGGGCAGAGGGTTTTACACCAAGGACGATGAATGAACAACGAGGTGATAAGCAGCAAAATAGTTGGTATAAATAGGTAGATAGAGCCCACCATGCTGAACATAATACCGAATGGTTCAAAGGTGAATGCCGCCGGATTTCTAAAGTACAAACCACCGCTCAACGTCGCCAATAAAATAAGCCTTGGGAACCAATGGAAGGCTTTGTGTTTAAGGCTGATGGTTTTCGCGTTGGTAAGCTTAGAGAGACATTGTTGAGTGGTACCCATCGGGCAGATCATCTGACAGTAGATATTTTTGTTGAACAAAAGGATATAAACGACACTGAGTATCAGAAGAATAATGGCCGTATAGTTTCCAAGGCCTGATGCCCATGCGCCCGAGATTAATATGCCCATGGTGGCCGAAGAAACCAATGCGGCCGAGTAGAAACCAAATATAAGCAGAGCGGAAATCATCACGGCCCATTGCATCTTGTTTTTATGGATGCTGGTAGAGCGGCTGATATAAATGGCCAATAGGAAGAACACCACTGCGAGTCCATCAAGAAAGCCTACCGTATCAAATGGGCTAGACGCTTCTTTTAGGCGATAGCCAAATATCTGTTCACGAATTGGGTCCACGGCATTATTCGCGGCGTTGAGAATGCCATTCGAAGATAGCGTTGCGCCGCTTATGGCATCTACGTGAATCTGACTTCTGCCCATTGTGCTAAGGAATTTATTCACTAAACCATGTTCAATCACCTTGTTGACATAAGAGGCGGTGTCCTTGATGGATAGGATACTGGCTTGTTCAATGGTGCCTTGTATATTCATACGGATTGCGACGCTAAGCTCACCACCGTAGCCAACCCCTTGTCCGACGCCTAACCATGCTTTTTGTTCGTTGTTTTCGATGATTTTGTAAAGGTTATCGTCAACCTTAACGAGTTGCTGGTTCTCTTCTAGCAACGAATTTAGCATGGTGCTTTGACGCTGAGATATCTCAACGCCGCCAAACCACCAAGCGGCAATAAGCAACAATAACGAAGCTATAGCGGCAATTTTTTCGACGACAAGGTTAGATTTCTTTTTAGATCTTCGAGCCATGACCTACCTACCAAAAGGGTATAAGCGTAATTTTTGCTCATGGTAGCGTTATAGCGAATGGTATAAAGGTAGATAACAACCCATTTCAGATACAAAAAGTCCAAACATGGTTAAGGTTGATTTTCATCAATGGTTAGGGGGAATGATGAGTTATGTTTTCCCCCAATGATATATTTAGGCTCGAAATAAGGTCAGCTATTGTTGTGTATTAAATCGATGATTTAGTTCCAATGAAAGATAGAAAGACCGAGTGTTTGCCCGCGAAAATTCTAATTGGTCCACCTTCATAAATTTGCTACTGAGTATACTGTAGTTTGGTCTATTTGATGGCAGAGTGGGGCGCTTGTTCATAGGCCCGACTTGATAGATATAGTAATCCGGGTCTTCAATCAGGATGCTCTCGATGTTAAATTTGGCAACCTTGCGCCCCGTGGGCGCGATAAGGTTGCCGCCCGCAGCGCCGATAATACCGTTCACAATACTCTTATCTCCTGCCACCATAAATGGGCTTTCTGTTACTTCAAAGACCACCCTTGGTTTCTGCCTTAATGGTTGAATTTGTTCGCGAATATGAACAAGCTCTTGGACAAGTTTATCGGCCTCAGACGGCCTATTTACCCGCTCACCTAAGCTTGTTATTTGCGTAAGAATTTGATCCAACGTGACGGGGTCGTACTTCATCACCTCTACGTCCAGTTGCTGCGACATATACTCAGAAAAAAATCGATTTGAGCTGATGATAAGAAGGTCAGGTTTTAGGCCTTTTAGCAACTCGACATTTGGCTTGATGTGAGAACCTACCTTTAGCGCATTGGGGAAGTCGTCGTTACTGCGAGTAACGCCGACTACCTTGTCCTGAACGCCAAGTTTAATCAATATATCACCGGCTGCGGGTGCAAGTAGGACAATTCTTTCGTAGGCTAAAGCTTCAGGAACAGAAACTAAAGCTAGTAGTATCAGAAGACACCGTAACATCGTAGACCTCGGAGAGTAGTTGTGGGGTTACTTGGTCCCTAAGGACATCATAGATAAGCTCCCCTTTTTTAAAGAAAAGGAACCGTTCAAAATAGCGATACGCAAGGTTGATATCGTGTACAGAAGTGATGACCGTCTGCGGTAATTGGTGTAGGTGGTCAAATATCTCTAATGTATGACGGATATCTAAGCTGGAGTTAGGCTCATCTAAATAGATAATCGGCGCTTCCTGATTTAACACGCGCGCTAACATTACTCGGCGTTTTTCACCGCCAGAGAGGTCTGAATAACTGCGTTTCTTATACTGTTCGATATCCAGTAACTTCAGCAGCTCGATGGTCTTGTCTTTATCCTGTTGTTGGAACTCATTGGTTTTCAAGTGGACATATCTTCCGAGCAGCGCAACCTCAAGGACGCTAAACGGAAATGAGATATCTGAAAACTGGGGTAGAACGGAAAACAGTCTCGCCCGTTCTGCATGAGTGATCTCTTCCAATGGTTGCTGCTGATAAAATATGGACTGTTGAGGGCTTTCTATTAACCCAGCAAGCAAATTTATCAGTGTACTTTTTCCGCAACCGTTTTCGCCCATTAGTGCCACTTTCTCACCAGATTCTATGGTTAATGAAGGGACGTTAAGGGAGAAATCGCTCCTGCGATATTCTAGATTTTGAATCTTGATATTAGCCATTCCAGAAGTGCTCCCTTCGGTGCTTTAACAGATAGAAGAAGAACGCACCACCGAATACCGCCGTCATAATACCGACGGGTAGCTCAGCCCCACCCGGAATTATCACTCTCGCAATCGTATCCGATGCCATAAGAAGAAATGCACCAAACAGACTGGAATAAAAGATATTATGTTTCATATCGCTGCCAAAAAGACTGCGAGAAATATGAGGAACGATAAGACCAACAAAGCCGATAATCCCTGAAAAACTGACCGCTACCGAAACCAGTAAGGTCGAGGCGATAAACACTTTAGAACGGAGGCGATGGACATTGACACCAAGGCTCTGCGCCGAGTGTTCATCTAGAGCCAAGATGTTCAGTTTCATTGAATTACGATGAAGATAAAAGAAGACGCCAGAAAACAATAAGGTGCAGATAGTTAGCCTTTCTATGTTGACCATAAAAATACCCCCCATTAACCAATAGACAATGGAGTTTAGTGAGTCCTCAAAATAGTACTTAGAAAAGCTTATCACCGCCGAGGCGACCACATTCATGACGACCCCTGCTAAGATCATCGTAATTGGATTAATTCGACCGGCGGTTAGGGACATCCGATAAACCATCGTGAGTCCACCTAACCCTGTTATAAAAGCAAATACAGAGACAAAGTGAACTGGCATGCCAAGGGAAATGGCTAACACGGCCCCTAATGCTGAAGACGAAGCCGCGCCAGTGGTAAAGCTGTCAGCCAAAGGATTTTTCAACGTAAGTTGATAGATACTGCCGCTAAGACCGAGCATAGCACCGATAACGGCCGAAAATAACACTCTAGGTACCCGAAGTTCGGTCAGAATTTTGTATTCGATCGGCGACATATCAAAAGGGTTGATCCAATTGGGACCGATTAGCGTTGAAAGCAGCATACAAACAATAAAGAGAGTAACTAATGTCCACCTCATGCTTCGACCTTATATACAATTCGATTAGCAACAAACAGCAGTATGAGAGTTAAAACAAACAATATAGCCAATGACGAGGTATTAAATGGGGTATCCAACAGAGAAGAACGAATGAGATCTGCGCTGTAAGTGAGTGGAGAAAACTTGGCCAGTATCTGAATAACCATAGGCATCTGATCGACAGGAAAAAATGTACCGGAAAGAAACATCATCGGGGTAATCACAAATGAGTTCATGGTCGCCTGATCTCTATGATTTTTCATTTTGAGTGAAATGATAAAACCAATAAGCGCAAAGGCAATTAGATGCAGCAGCAACGCCAAGGCAAACTGAATTGAAAAATGCAAAGTGATACCACAAAAAACGCTATAAATTGCCACTATAGCGACAGGAATCATGCCTTTGGTGACACCATAAGCCACTTCGCCAGCCACGATTTGCCACCGCTGGTTAGGTGCCAACAGGTACTCCTCAAAGATCTTAAGATAGAAACGACTGATATTGATTTCGCTCGCGATATTATAGCTATGGTTCATGCTCGACATCGCTACAAGTCCCGGTAACAAAAATGTGAGATATTCGATACCTTCAACGGTGGTTCCTTTGCCTACGCCATAGCCGAATGCCATCAGATATAGGAACGGAGGAACTGCTGCTGCCAATATGACACGGACAATCTTTTTCTTTAATACGGTGCATTCCCGATAGTAAATGCCTACGACACCATCAAGCATTCTTTATTAGCCTTTTTCCAGTGAAATGAAGGAAAACATCTTCCAATGTGGTTTCTCTGACGCTGGTTTCTCTGACTCTCGTTTTCTTAGAACTGGTTTCCATAGGTTCGTTAGAGATATTAGCGAGTCTTTCCAATGCTTGCTCTTGGTCATCAAAAAACTCTTGATGGAAGTCCTCGGTTTCTATTTCAAGAACATAGCGCCCCAAGCTGTGCTTGAGCGTTTCTGCGGTTCCTTGTGTGATTATTTTCCCGCTATCTATAAAGATAACGCGATCCGCTAATCGTTCGGCTTCCTCTATATAGTGAGTAGTGAGAAAAATGGTGCAGTTGCGTTCTTTGTTGATTTTATTGAGAAAAGACCACATTTTCCTTCGACTATGAGGGTCCAAACCCACGGTAGGCTCATCCAAAAATAAGATCTTCGGTTTGTGCATCAGTGCGCGAGCGATAACCAGTTTTCTCTTCATTCCGCCTGATAGCTTTGAGGCCGGTTTGTCTTTATGCTCTGTTAGCCCGGCGAACTCGAGACACTCATCGATGGCTCGTGCAAGGTCAGCACCGCGCATTTTGTACAATAACCCGTGAACCTTAAGGTTCTCAACCGAGGTGAGCTCTCGGTCAACATTATTGTGTTGAGGAACAACCCCGATTAATCGCCTCAGTTCATGTCTGTCAGAGCGATTTTCTGCTTTCTCATAAAGAATCTGACCAGAGTCGGGTTCGAGCAGTCCAGTCATCATTTTGATTGTTGTGGTTTTTCCTGCTCCATTCGGCCCCAGAAAGGCACATACTTCTCCGCGACGAAGGGAAAAACTCATCTCATCGACAGCTTTGCTTTTACCAAAATACCGGGTTAATGACTTAACCTCGATGAAAGCGTGGTCGGTGTGATGTTGATCTGAAATCATGGTAGTACCGCTCTTTCTATTAAATGAAGGTGATCAACGTTGTTAGCGCAGGGCTATGTTGGCATCTTTTGCCGCATCAATTAGGTGTTGAAGATACACCTTCTGAATCGACTCTTTACTACCTAAGCCTTCGAGGACAGGCGTAACTTTGATGTTCTGTTTTGACAGCATCATTTTCCATGAATCGTCTTCATCACCCGCCATATCTATACTTGCATGGTTTCCGGCGACAACCATCAGAGGTCTAATAGTGACACTTTGTATGGCATCATTGTTTAACTGCTCCATTATATTGTCGAAGTTAGGATAGCCTTCTACTAGACCAACATAGATATTTACGTCGGGGTAACGTTTATTCATCACCTCTTGCAATTCATAATAGAGACCAGTAGAAAGATGGTCGTTACCATGACCCATATAGATCAAAGCAGTGTTGCTTTCCTTTGCTCGTTTCACATCGCTAGCGAGTGCTTCAGCCAATTGGTCTAAGTCTTCTCGGTACGGCTGATGTGATCCCCATGTGCCCATTAACGGGCGTCCAAGAACGACCTTATTAAACGGTTTCCATTTCTCTTTTATTGTCTGAATGGAAGCCAGAGCGTCGACTGTGGCTTTAAGATCGATAAACTCTTCACCGTGTGATAACAGAGTCGTTTGAACCACGATATTCTTATAGCCCTCGTTTTGTAGATCAGCCATCGTACCGAGTACATTCTTCACTTGGTAAAAACCTTGTGGTACCTCGGGATGATTTTTTTGATATTCCTCATCCGATGCACGTCTATGCCAGATCTTACGAATAATACTTGAGGTAAATGCAAATCGAACGGGTGTATCAGGGTAGGCGTTTTGTACCTGTTCTTGTATGCCAATAAGTGACCCGATTGCCGTGTCATAGCTTGTACCAAATGCGGCGAGTACAATAGCGGATTTTTCTGTTTTAGCGGGTGGTTCAGAAGCATGAGTTACAGGGATAAGAGGCAAGGTGGTCAATAGCCCGATAGAGATGATCTTTAGTGCCTTGCGCGGTATTTTATTTATATTAAACATATAATTAAAACGGTTAGATTTTAACATTTTTATATTCCGTAAGTTTGAGTACAACGTCCTTTCCATCATATGGTGAGTCTATTGATGGCGTTCGTGTGCTCATTATTATTGGCTTACAGGATTGAATATCGGGCCTGGTCATAGATAGACCAGTAAACCACGAGTAACCCGCTCGCCTTTACAAACTCTAGTTTCAGAGTTTTTATCATTATTCAG
This sequence comes from Vibrio sp. VB16, assembly GCF_015594925.2. Lineage (NCBI taxonomy): Bacteria > Pseudomonadati > Pseudomonadota > Gammaproteobacteria > Vibrionales > Vibrionaceae > Vibrio > Vibrio sp. VB16. Next base: position 315,531 of record NZ_CP087591.1, on the reverse strand, counting down.
GCAGGTCTCCTGGCTTTTGGGTCAACATCTGGCAGCGCGCCTTCCCGGATACTATCCAGTGGACTAATGTCTGCCGACTCTCCAATTACAGTTGCGGGCACAGCTCAAGCATCTAACTTGATTCCCTATTAAGTGTTATTTCACCTAAACACAGAATTAATGGGCATTGAATGATGTCCATTAATTCTGTGTTCAGGTCATTTTAATAAATATCACACCTGAATGAGAAACATATTGCCTTAAAAGCATCCATTATAATAGTGATTAATATCAACAAATATAAATATGTTTTTTTATGCGGCATATAAAGAAAAAGAATCGTGCCACTATTTAACCATGTCAAATTAAGCAATGACTTTGTGTGTAAATTGTCAGTTATGGTAAATACCCTCCCATTTAGGATAGAAATAAGCCATATGTCGATTTTATAATCGTAATGTCCTTTTTTTGAGATCTCCGTCACTGTTTTTCGTCGAATTTATTTAGATTAAAATTCGCAGAGATCAATAAAATGCTATTTTTATTCAATGTTATTAGTGGTTTATGTTTGTCTGTTAAAAGTACTACATATCAATTATTACTATTTTTAATGATTATAACTTTATCATTTAATCTAAATTGATATTTATCAATTTTAATATCGATGCGGTATGAGAGACTTTGAAGATATTTAGTGATAAGTAGTGCTTGTTTATATCTTCTGAGCATTATTTTATAAAGTGAATCAGGTTAAATTCCTGAACTGTACCCGCAACTGTGAACGAAATATCTAATCTTGTGTGATTGAATATATACTTCGTAAGTCAGAACCTGCTAAATAACCAACAATCAAACAGCCTGGGCGGGATCACTCAGAGTCATTGTATTTCGATTTCGGCCGCATTTAATGTTTGATTATATATAACTAT